>CAYWFB010000049.1:0-12414 GCA_964457415.1 uncultured Eubacteriales bacterium
GGTTGTTTCAATTGAGGCTATGAAACGGGAATACGGTAATATTACCAATCGGTAAAAGAAATTACCAATTGTCACATATCCCGTAAACTTCGGCGATTGTATGTTTATTTATTAAGGAGATTTTATGTATAAACTTATCAAAAAGAATGGAAATGCTCGTCGTGGCGAATTCCATACAGTTCACGGAACGGTACAGACACCCGCATTTATGAATGTCGCTACCCAAGGTGCAATTAAAGGCGGTGTTTCTGCCTATGATTTAAAGGATATTAATTGTCAGGTACAGTTGTGTAACACATATCATTTACATCTGCGCCCTACTGATACACTTGTAAGAGAAATGGGCGGTCTTCATAAATTCACAGGTTGGGAAGGTCCAATTCTTACTGATAGCGGTGGATTTCAGGTGTTTTCCCTTGCGTCTTTGAGAAAAATAAAAGAAGAAGGCGTATATTTTTCTTCTCATATTGATGGTCATAAAATTTTTATGGGTCCTGAGGAGAGTATGCAAATTCAGTCAAATCTCGGTTCAACAATAGCGATGGCATTTGACGAATGTGTCGAAAATCCTGCAAAATATGAATATTCAAAACAATCTTGTGAAAGAACAACGAGATGGCTTGTTCGATGCAAAGCGGAAATGGAAAGGCTCAACTCTTTGCCTGATACTATCAATAAAAATCAGTTGCTTTTTGGTATAAATCAGGGCTGTACCTTTGAAGATCTACGCATTGAGCACATGAAAGAAATTGCTAAATTAGACCTTGATGGCTATGCAATCGGTGGCCTTGCTGTTGGTGAGCCAAAAGAGGATATGTACCGTATCATTACTGCGGTTGAGCCATATATGCCTGCGGATAAAATCCGTTATCTTATGGGCGTTGGAACACCCGGTAATATTCTTGAAGGAGTTAGAAGGGGAGTTGACCTTTTCGATTGCGTAATGCCAAGCAGAAATGCGCGTCATGGTCATCTTTTCACTGATAGTGGAATTATTAATATTAATAATAAAAAATATGAAAAAGATGAGTTGCCAATTGACCCGAAATGCAATTGTCCCACTTGTCAGAAATATTCACGTTCATATATAAGGCACCTTTTTAAAGCGCAGGAAATTCTTGCAATGCGACTTTGCGTTATGCATAATCTTTATTTCTATAATAACCTTATGACAAGAATACGCGAAGCCCTTGATAATGATACATTTGAAGAGTTTTATAGTGAGTATGTTGATAAACTTGATACTCGTATTTAATTAATATTTTTAAATAAATTGTAAATTTTTAAAAATGTGTTGCAAAATATGTAATATTTATGTATAATATTCGAGATTGAAAAAATAACAATTTTTGGAGGAAAACCAAATGACAGAATTTTTAACTTTTGCTATGATGTCAGCAGGTACAGAAAATGAAGGCAATGGTGGCAGCATTACAATGATTATTATGATTGTTGCAATGTTTGCTCTTATGTATTTTACAACAATCAGACCTCAGAAAAAGCAGCAACAAAAAGAACAAGAAATCCGCGAAAGCACACAGATTGGTGACGAAATTACAACAATCGGTGGCATCTGTGGTAAAGTAGTTGCTGTTAAGGATGACACAATCGTTATTGAAACAGGCTCTGATAGAGTAAAGATTAAATTCAAGAAATACGCTATCCAAACTAACCACACAGCTAACGAAAAAATTCAGGCAGAGCGTGATGCTGCAAGGGCCGAAATGGAAGCAAAAAGAGCTAAAAAGAAGAGCAAGAAGTCTAAAAAAGACGTAGAATAATTCGGTTATAATAAACGAGATTCCCTCATATTCTTTATTGAATGTGAGGGATTTTTTTATGCGCAAAAAAGTGTTAAAACGGAATAAAGATATGTCTGTAACGACAAAAAATGTAATAGGTATTATTGTATCCGCAGTTATTGGTGCAATAATAAGTATTATTCTTTCTTTGATTTTTTCGTATGCTTTTGCTAATGCTGAAACCTTGTCAAATTCAGTTAGTGCGATTTTCATTGCCTGTATTATGCTTGGAGGATTTTTCTGCGGTTTATTTTCCTCGAGATTAACTGCATTCAAGGGAATAGTTTCAGGTGTACTGTCGTCAATTTTATATTTGATTATAATAACAATTGTTATGCTCTTTTTTGTTGACGGTAGACTTTCTGCTAATACATTATTTTTATATATTGGCATTATCATTGTAGGCGTTATTGGTGGTATTTGTGGGGCTAATGTCAAGAGAAAAAAATAAACGAAAAGGAAGATGTATATGACAAAGGTTATAACATTACGCAAAAAGAAAAATAGCTATGTAAAGCCTGAAAAAACAAAAAGAAATTTTGCTTCGGATTTATTGAATGAAAAAAATAGAGTTTTACTACTGATTATATCCATTATTTCAATATTAGCTGGTGCACTTATATATAGATTTTTTCCGAATAATGAAATTGCATCAGAAATTGATATAATGTTAAAATCATTTAATTCTGCAGATTTTATACAAATTTTTTTATTGTTTTTTCAGGCTGATTTAATATTTATATTAATATCATTTTTCATTGGAACAAGTTATATCGGTGCAGTATTATCACCTTTGCCAATTATTTTAAAATGCATTTTTATTGGTTATCAAAGTGGATATTTATATAATGAATTTGAACTTAAAGGTGTACTTTTTTGCCTTGTTTTGCTGTATCCTTGCTATGTAATAACAACAGCATCGTTAATTTTTGCCTGTGACGAAAGTATTTATATGAGCCGTTATCTTTATAGTGCAATAACAAATAAAAATACAGCCAACAATATATCCGTAAGGCTGTATTCATTAAGATATTTAATTTTGTTTGTAATAAACCTTGTTTGTATTGCAGTTAATTCTGCAATTGTCTGCTTTATCGCTCCTAAGATTAATCTTCTTTAACATCTGCCATTGTCACATTTGAAAGCGGATTAGCCTCGGATGCCTTTTTAAGCTGTTCATCAACGATATGAGTGTAAATCTCTGTTGTGCCAAGGTTTTCGTGGCCTAAAATATCCTTTAGAACAAGCACATCAACATTACCGTGTTGATACATAAGTGTAGCCGCCGTATGACGCAGTTTATGCACTGAATAACCTTCAAGTCCGCATTTTTCCAACGCATTGTAAACGATATGCTGAACGGTTTTAGGGCTAATTCTTTTATTCCTGCTACTTAAAAACAGAGCATTTCTGTCAGATGCAGGAATACCGTCAACCGGTCTTACTGCCATGTACTGTGCGAAGGCCTCTAAACATGCGTTATTAAGATAAATTGTACGTTCTTTATTACCTTTACCGGTTACACGCAATGTGTGGTCATCACGTACATCATTATAATTAAGACTAACAAGCTCTGATAAACGTAAACCGCAGTTCAAGAAAAAAACGATAATACAGTAGTCACGTTCCTTATGCTTACTGTCAATAGATTTTAATAATTTCAAGCTCTCTTCAAGTGTTAAATACTTGGGGAGAGATTTTTTTAATTTTGGCGAGTCCAATACCTGCATAGGATTTTCATCAAGAATTCGTTTTTGTAGCGTAAGATATTTAAAGAATGTTCTTATAGTTGATACCTTACGGGCACGTGCAGCTTCCTGATTGTCGCGCTCATTCTTGCAATAAGAAAGAAAAGCATAAGCATCATTCAAAGTAATTGATTTAATGAATTCTTCATTAATATCTGTAATGTCAATCTCATTGAACTCAACAGAAGAGGGGACTAACCCACGGTAAAGCTTAATAAAGCGGAAGAACAACTTCAAATCAGAAGAATATTCTTCTATGGTAAGTCCTGACTTATTTTTGATAACATCCATATACACTAAGAAATCTCTCAGTATTGGAGGAATACCTGTGTAATCAATATGTTTCATAATACACCTCTGTGAAACGGTTTCACAAACACAGCGAATTTACTATAATTATTATACATCAAAATACAGACTAAATCAATTGCTTTTAATGAATAAGAAAGATATGAGGTAGATGATATATTAAAAGCTATAAATTATCTTTATATTCAGAATTATAAATTAATCTATTAATTGAAGATTTAGATTGATAAATCAGATACATTGTAATAATAAATCCTTTCAGTTTTTTTGAAATGATATAGAGTTCATTTTAAAAATTTCTATCGGATTGTAAATACATAAAAATCGTGAAAGAATAAATTTTTTATATAGTATTGAAGAAATGAACAAGTTAGATATAAAAAATTAATTTAAAAATTATTAGGAACGAACTATATAAAATCATTTCAATTAAAAACGTTTTTTATAAAGATACAATTATTCAACCATTATTAAATCTATAGGAAGTGACACGTGAACTTTAAAAACTCCCGGGAACCATATTTTCCGCATTTTGTATCATTGTTTTTGTTATTTTTGTCCCCTACTTGATACAAAATATTTATTTTGTATAATTATAACTCAAGTTTTCGACAATGTCAACAAAATGGATAGGTTTTGAACATTCCCCTATTAAAAATACAAATTGTATAAAACTAATTATTAAAGGAGTTTTTTTAATGAAAGACAAAGAAAAAATTAACAACATTATTTGATGTTTGCTTTTTGCATCGGCTGAATATGAGAATAATCTGATTAATTGTAAAGAATAATTTTAGATGTATAAAAACCTGACACGTACACAATTTTGGAATTATATAAAGCGCAATACAAGCTGGAGACATTTAAAGACTTATCAGCAAAAATTGAGAAAATCTTATTTGATTTTTGATACATACTCCCCTCTTATATAGAAAAACCTCTGCAGAAATATATCTACAGAGGTTATCTTATTTTAATTTCATTCTTATTTTTTCTAAATATGTTCTTACCGTTGAGGCGGATATATTCAGCTTTTCACCGATTTCGGTGCTGTTGTATCCCTCCATTTTAAGCTCAACAATCCGTTTTTCGCGTTTTGATAGCTTATTAAAGTATGTTGAAGCTTCGACTTCCTTGGTAAAATCATAATTATCAGTATAGTTATATAATTCATCAAAGCAGCCACAAGTGTACCAATTTCAAGATTTTTGATAAAGCTTGCATCAACATCAACTTCGTTAGAGAAGAATTTTATCTTATCTTCGTCAAAATCCATTTCATAGACAAATTATCAGGAAGTGAAATATCCGAACTAAATTTCACACCATTAATTTTTACAATTTTTCTACCTTTTGCAACATTAAGCTGCCCACCAACAGCCTCAAGATTAATTTTTGAAAATGCTTCCATAAATTCGGGCGAAGAATTTTCAGGCAGGATTAGTGTCGCATATAAAATATATTAGCTTTCCTCAATGTGTTTACAATAAACGAATGCTTACCTGCAAGATATTTTTCTCTGCCCGGGTCAATGGGGTTATTTTCTGCGAGAGAAACCTTTATTCTCTCATATTCTTTAGCAACAGCAAGATTAGCGTTAAGATAATTTCTGAAATTAATGTAATCTGTCCATTCTTTACTATCCGCTAATACAACATGAATAAAATGTGTTTGTAACTCCCCTGTACCGTCATAATAACTTCCGCAAGCAAAAAGCAACTGGTTTCTTATACTTACATTTGGTCTGTAATAGAATCCATTTTCAAGCAATTCATTTTCATATTTAAGAACATCATCAAAATTATCAACCGTAACAGCAATATCAATTATAGGTTTTGCTTTAATAGAATATATTGATGTACTGCCAACATGCTGAATATCTTTTGCAACAGAGCCTAAAATACTTTTTAATTTTGCTATTGTTCTTTGTGCTTCAAATTCCCATTCTTTTTCGTGAGCACAAAGCATAACGGTTCCTCGTTTAAGTCCCAGCATCTTATTCACCTCTCATTTTATCATATCGTTTAAATGTAGCTCTTTACTGTTTGCCATTCGCCAATTAATCTGTCAATCCCCCACCCTGCGTTTGCCGGCGAAGTTGACGGAAGGCAGATTGCATCTCTTTTTATAATGTCACGAATGTACTTATTATAATATTTTTCGGCAGTTTTGCCGTTGACGAAGATTTGTTTTATATCTGCATTATCAAGAATTTCGGTTATGTTATTGGCAACAACATTTTTAATTGAACTGTCAGAACTGCCCGTAATATCGCAAGACGCAATAACATCCCATAAGGCAATATGCTTTGCGTGCAGAAAGTCGCTCTTTTCCTCAATGGTTACAGGTGTATCAGTACCCATAACGGCAGAAATAACCTTCCAAAATCTGTTCTGCGGATGACCGTAGAAAAACATCTGCTCACGGGATTTAACAGATGGAAAGCTGCCAAGAATAAGCACTTTTGAGTTTTTATCATATAAAGGTGGAAAAGGATGTTGTGGCATTTAGAAATTCCCCTTATGTTTCGTCGTAATTATTTTATAGCAAGTGTAGCAAAATACTGCGGATAATATTTACCTATTTCGTTTCCGCCTTCTCTGTCACGGTCTTCATATAAATCTTTTAGTATAAAACCTGCTTTCAACTGACCGCCGATTTGTTCATCTAATGTATGGCTGAATTGTACTCCGTCACCGTTTGCAATCATTGCATCAAGTTTTTCTTGCGGCATTTTAAGAGGATTGAACGGCAGAGGATTAACCACTTTCAAAGGCTCGTCCTCTTCAAACAAATAGTTAATTCCGTTATCCATGCCCGCAAGCAACCTACCGCCCTTTTTAAGTACACGGTAACACTCGTTCCAAATATGATAAACATTCTCGACATAACTGTTGGAAACAGGATGAAAAATCATATCAAAACTTTCATCTTCAAATGGAAAAGTTTTTGACATATCACCTTTGATAATATCAACATTGTATCCTTCTCTTTCAGCCACCATTCTATCTGCTTCAAGTTGCTTGTCAGAATAATCAAACACAGTACAATCTGCACCAAGCTTTGAGAATACAGGTATCTGCTGACCGCCACCGCTTGCAAGTCCCAATATTTTTTTGCCTTTCAATTCACCAAACCACTCGTGGGGAACGGTAATGCAAGGTGTAAGATAAACTGCAAAATTATCCGCAGTAGTTTTTTCGTATTCTTCGTGGTTTATGAGTAATGACCATTCACAGCCGTCTTCTGCCCACGAATCCCAAGTTTCTGAATTTATTTTAGTATAATCAATCATTTAGTTTCACCTCATTTTATTTATATAATCGTCTGTTTCTTCTCTTGACTTAAATATTACCACTTGTTTTTCAGATTTGTACTTATCAATCAATTCATAAATATAAGGTAATGTATCATTTGGGAATTCTTCTATAAACTGCTTAAATTCAGGGTCTAATTTTGTCTCTATCCAAGGTAAATCATATCGACCTTTTCCGATTCTCTCTGTTGCACCTTGTAAGCAAACTTCTGTTGGCAAATCAAAGAGAAATACAGTATCACATTCCTTGAGCCGTGTTTCTATCGTTCTTTTGTAATTACCATCAATTATCCATTTATCTTGATTAAATATTTCGCTAATTCTTTCGTCAAATTCTTCTCTTGAAATGTGAGCTTTGTCAGGTTTGTGCCATATAGCATCAAGATAATACAACGGTAATCCTGTACATTTATTCAGTTTTTCTGCAAAAGTTGTTTTACCGGAACCGGGACAACCTATTATGATGACTTTTTTCATTGTTGTTCCTCTGTATGTTTTTCGTATATATACAAATTATTTTCAGGTGATTGCACACCGCTATTTTTAAAGCCAAGTGATTGCCAAAACGGTTCGCCAGTAACGGGGTCTGCGGTAAGCCAAATATCTGTAACATCATTAGATACAAACAGATTTTCAAGTCTTTGATACATTGCTTTGCCGTAGCCGTTTCTTCGGTATTCGGGCTTAACATAAAACTCCATTACATAGCCCCAATCGGCGCGGACATACCCCATATCACCATTACGGTCGATTTTACCGTATAAAAAACCGATTAGAACATTGTTATCATAACACAATTCAACAAATCTGTCTTTATTTTCAGACAATTTAACAATGCTTTTTGCAAAGTTTATAAGAGTTTTTTCAGGTGTGTTTCTGCCTGCATTTTTATCAAGTTCTTTGCAATACGGCAACATTATTTCACAAAAAAAATTTTTCGTGTTCTTTACTGTTTTCAAGTTTAATAAATTTTAAATCATTCATTTTAAATACCTCATAAATAAAAATTGCTCCTGACCGTGAAATCAGAAGCATTTCAAAATTCCGTTAAAATGATTTAAAAATTGACGGACAAAATTACATACTGATTTCTTAAATAAAACTTTCTTGTCATTTTGTCCACCTGCCTTTCATAATACTTGACTATTTTAACAACAGACAATTATTTTGTCAACATAATTATTCAAAATATGGGTCAATATCAAATTCCGATTTTATATAAACAGAATTGAGATAATAACTGTTATGAACACTTAGTTGTTGTCCATTAAGTTGATATACCTGAATTTTACTATCATCAACATCGTGCAAAAATTCAACTTTTATTAAATTTGGAATGAATTTTTCTAATGCTTTACATTGTTTCCAAAAGATTTCTTCATCAGCGATGTTGCAAATAATATATTCAAACACATAATTTGCATTAAATTTATATTCACTCATACAAAACTACTTCCCAATCTTCTTCGCTACAAAATCTATTCCCTTTTCTGCGGTTTTGGCGAGCTTTTCGGGTGAAGCTTTTTTCTTTGCTTTCAAGGGTTGTCCGTATTTTTTAGTCATTTTGCCTGCTTGTGACAAAACTATTCCCATTGTTGCTGCCGCGCCCAAATATGCAATAAAATATCCTTTTTTCATTTTAATCACCGTCTTTTTCAGTAATCGGTATAATACTTCCTATATCTGTTAAGGGTTTACCTTTAATATCAATATAGTTTATACCGTTATCATATAAGAAATTTATAATTTTGTCAAAGTCTGTATGAGTTGATAAATCGCCATTAAAAAGCAATAAATCTTTGTCAATCAGACCACAACAACCGCCGATAAAGCCATAATCGTATTTTTCAATGTGTACGCTTCCCTTTTCTACAATTAATGACTTGATATTGTCATACTGTGAAACCGCGTTATAGATTGAAATATCGTCAGTTATGACGATGTTGTGTTTAATAATACATACCGAGCATTTTGAATAGCCTTGTTTAACATCAATAATCTGTTTTTGTGGCAATTCTTCAAGTATTTCTTGGGGTAAAATTGATTTATTACAGATTATATAGTCACCGATATCCGCAAAATTCAGCAAACAATCGTTTGGATATGGGGATTTTATATTATCTATTGTTTTAATTATTCCGCCCGATTGTTCAATAAAACCAATTAATTCTTTTTGACGATAATCAGCTAAAAATGTAGTATTACCGATATAATTTGCCAATATATCAGCGTGACGGCTTACAGGAGCGTCTAAAAGCTCGTTTTGTGTTGGTTTCACAACTTTTACCGCCAATTTATCAAAAAGGCTTTTAATGGCATTATCGTCACAATGTGCAAAAACTGTTGTCACTTTATTCTGTGGAAGATTAGGATTCTTTAAAAATCGCTCTTTCAATTCATAATCGCCTCAAATGCTTGTCTGATATTTTTTGCGGGAACAATTTCAATCTCTTTGAAAAGATATTTAGGCAGTTTTGAATAGTTATGGTAAGGAATAATACATTTTTTAAAGCCAAGCTTTGCCGCCTCTTTAATTCTCTGCTCACAGCAATTTACAGAGCGTATCTCCCCTGCCAAGCCGATTTCACCAAATGCAAGTGTCTTTTCGGGAACAACAGCATCCTTAAGACTTGAAACAATAGCAAGTGCGATTGACAAATCCGCTGCAGTTTCGTCAATACGAAGTCCGCCGATTACGTTTGTATAACAATCCATATTGCCGAGGAAATATCCGCAACGCTTTTCAAGCACCGCAATAAGCATTGCCATACGGCCGTAATCAATACCCGTAGCCATTCTGCGAGGATTACCAAATCCACTTGGTGTAACAAGGCTCTGAACCTCTGCGAGAATAGGTCTGGAGCCCTCCATAAGGCACGCAACGCAGGTTCCCGATACATTTCTCGGCTTACCCGAAATGAGCATCATAGAGGGATTCTCAACCTCACAAAGTCCATTGTCAAGCATTTCAAATACGCCGATTTCATTGGTTGAACCGTAACGGTTTTTAACTGCTCTTAAAATTCGGTAAGATGTGTTTCTGTCGCCCTCAAAATAAAGAACGCAGTCAACAATATGCTCAAGGACTTTTGGCCCTGCAATATTGCCATCCTTGTTGACGTGACCTACAAGGAAAATTGGGATATTTGAAGCCTTGGCCGTTCTTGTGAAAAGATTTGTCGATTCACGCACCTGTGTAACACTTCCGGGCGAAGAATTCAATTCATTGATTTCCATAGTCTGAATTGAGTCAACAATTACCACATCGGGTTTTTCACTTAAAATGTATTCACAGATATATTGTGCGTCAGTTTCACAAAGAATTGAGAGATTTTCTGTAGCAACATTGAGTCTTGAAGCGCGAAGCTTGATTTGATGTGCAGATTCCTCACCGGACACATAAAGAATTTTCAAGCCTTCACCTAAATATTCGCAAATCTGCAAGAGAATTGTTGATTTACCAATGCCAGGGTCACCGCTCAAAAGCACAATTGAGCCCTTAACAAGACCGCCACCAAGAACTCTGTTAAGCTCGGTAAGACCTGTATTATATCTGTGGCTTGTATCAGCTTTAATCTCCGCCAAAGGATACGCCTTTGCACGATTAGAGCCTAAAAGTGAGTTCTTTTTTGCAGTCTCTTTTACAACTGTCTTTATTTCCTCATTCAAAGTATTCCATTCATTGCAGTTTGGGCACTGACCAAGCCAACGTGGTGTTTCATAACCACATTCACTGCAGATATATACTGATTTAGACTTCTGTGCCATTTGTAACCTCCGAAATACAATAATTTAAAATTCCTGATGATATAGAAAAAGCCATTTGAGACTGATATTCTTCTGTTTTTAACTGTGATAACTCATTGGGATTGGAAATAAAACCGCATTCCACCATAACTGCAGGCTTTGTTGCGTTATACAAAACATAAATGCTTGTGCCCGATTCCTTAATAAGACGCTTATTATCAGGCTGAATTTTAGTTGCGATTGATGTCTGAATAAACTGTGCAAGTGTTTTACTATCTTCATCGTTGGGTGAATAAAAGGTCTGTGCACCCCAAATTCTGCTATCTTCATATTTATTTTGATGTATACTTACATATAAGCAATTTTCATACTCCTCCATAATTGCGGTGCGATTTCGAATATCACTTACTTTTTGCTCTCTTATTGTGTTGGCACCCTCGTTATGTATCGAAATATCACCGGTTCGCACCATTCTTGTTTCATAACCCATTGCTGTAAGAATATGGTTTAGTTTAAAAGCAATTTCAAGATTTATATCCTTTTCATTTGTACCATCGACACCTACTGCTCCGCCGTCTTCACCGCCGTGACCTGCATCAATAATTATCACGGGAAATTCATTTTCAATAAGTTGTGAGGAAGATGCTATTTTAGCCTCTTGTAATATAAGTACTGAAACTACAAGGAAAATTGAAAAAAATATAAATAACGCTTTTTTCATAAAATCACCCATAAATTATATGGCGGATTTATATATTATAATTCTACAATATAAAAAAAGATTTTACAAGCAAAAAAATAAAGCGCACAGTCTAAACTGTACGCTTTATTGGACTTTTAAAGAAATTACATCATGCTTGCGATTTCTGCAGCAAAGTTGTCTTCTTTCTTTTCAATGCCTTCGCCCTTTTCGAAACGAACAAAGCTTGTTACCTTGATGTCAGCACCAAGCTCTTTAGCAACAGCGTTAACATAACCGTTAACAGCACCGTCGAAGAGGTCTGAACGAACGAATTCCTGACAAAGAAGGCAGTTTTCTTTGTAGTACTTACCGATTTTGCCTTCAACGATTTTAGCAAGAACCTGCTCGGGCTTGTTAGCCATTTTGGGGTCTTCTTTCATCTGAGCGATAAGGATTGCCTTTTCTTTTTCAAGAACTTCAGCAGGAACGCTTGCTTCGTCAAGATAAGCAGGGTTCATAGCTGCAATCTGCATTGCAACGTTCTTGCCCATAGCGTCGAATTCAGCCTTAGCAGCAGTTGCATCGTCAACATCAAATGCAACGAGAACACCTACTGTTCCACCTGCGTGAATATATGTTGCTGTGTGGCCCTCAACAAGAGCAAATCTACGAACTTTCATGTTCTCACGAAGAGCAAGGAAAACTTCCTGAACTTCTTCTTCAACAGTCTTGTCAGAATCAACTGCCTTTGCAGCAAGAAGAGCTTCAACATCAGCAGGCTTTGCAGCAACAACTGTCTTTGCAACCTTGT
>CAYWFB010000050.1:0-12155 GCA_964457415.1 uncultured Eubacteriales bacterium
TGTGACCTTCCGGGTATGAACCGGACGCTCTAGCCAACTAAGCTATGCCGCCATATTGCCGCCGTGCTGACGGCTTGATTATTATAATATATGATTTTTGATTTGTCAACAACTTTTTACAAATATTTTGAACATTTTTTCAGAACATTTTTTCAGAAATTATTACGGCGGGAGCAAGCCCCCGCCATACAATTATTACTTTCTCTCCATGAGAGTTACCATAACCGCTTTTTGAGCGTGAAGTCTGTTTTCTGCCTCGTCAAAAATCTGGTCTGCATAAGCCTCAAACACATCTTCGGTGATTTCTTCGCCACGATGTGCGGGAAGACAGTGTTGTACCATACAGCCACTGTTTGCAACACTCAAAAGCTCACGGTTAATCTGATAAATACCTTGGAACACTTTTCTGCGTTCTTCTGCTTCCTGCTCCTGACCCATTGATGCCCATACATCAGTAAAGATGACGTCTGCGCCCTCGCACGCTTTCATTGGGTCGCGATGGAGTGAAAATCCGCCGTTGGCATTTGCAAAATCAAGCACCTTTTGGTCGGGGTCATAACCCTCGGGACAGGCAACCGATACGGTCATACCTGTTTTAAGTCCGCCCACGATGAGCGAATTTGCCATATTATTGCCGTCACCGATATAAGTCATTTTAAGTCCGTCAAGGTGACCCTTATACTCGCGAACCGTCATAAGGTCAGCGAGCACCTGACAAGGATGGCAAAAATCAGTAAGACCGTTGATTATCGGGATTGAGCCGTATTTCGCAAGATTTTCAACCTCACTCTGCTCAAAGGTTCTAATCATAATACCATCAAGATAACGAGAAAGCACGCGAGCAGTATCCTGAATAGGCTCGCCACGACCGATTTGAAGGTCACGGTTTGAAAGGAAAAGAGCCTGACCGCCAAGCTGATACATACCTGTTTCAAAGGAAACACGAGTTCTTGTTGAGGATTTCTGGAAAATCATACCCAAAGTCTGACCCTCAAGACGATGGTGCTTGATATTATTTTTTGTTTCATATTTAAGCTGGTCCGCAAGATTGAGAATATCCGTAATCTCTTCAGGGCTGAGAGCCAGCATACTTAAAAGGTGTTTCATAACTTATTCCTCCAGAAAGTTTTTGAGAATTGTTAATCCCTTGTCTATTTCTTCTTTTGTAATTACCAAAGGCGGTAACATTCTCAGTTTATTTTTAGCGGTAAGAATTAAAAGTCCGTTCTCACTGCATTTTTTTGCGATTTCGCCTGCATTTTTAGTTTTGAGCTCAATTCCGACCATCATTCCAAGACCGCTGACGGACTGAACTTCGTCAATTTTAAGGAGTTCGTTTTTTATGTACTCCCCTTTTTCTGCGATTTCATTTAAGAATTCATCTGTTAAGGTATCAAGTACATATTGAGCCCCTGCACAAGCCACGGGATTTCCACCGAATGTTGTACCGTGAGTGCCCGCAGTGAGCACATTTGCACATTTTTCTGTACAAAGACAAGCACCCATTGGAAGACCGTTACCGATACCCTTTGCACTTGTTACAACGTCGGGAGAAACACCTGCATGCTCGTATGCGAACAGCTTACCTGTTCTGCCCATTCCCGTCTGCACTTCATCAATAATAAGAAGAATATCCTTTTCTTTACAAACCTTTTCTACGGTTTTAAGATATTCAAAATCAGTTGGAACTACTCCGCCCTCACCCTGAACAACCTCAAGAATAATTGCGCAAACAGTATCGTCTGCTAAATCCAAAAATTCTTCTGTGTTGCCGGACTGAGCGTACTTAAATCCTTCAACAAACGGGTCAAAGAATTTGTGATAATGCTCCTGTCCCGTTGCTGTAATGGTCGCCATTGTTCTGCCGTGGAAAGAGTTCACCAAAGTTATAATATTGTAACGGTTTTCGCCGTATTTATCGAAGCTGTATTTTCTTGCAAGCTTGATTGCACATTCGTTAGCCTCAGCGCCTGAATTGCAGAGGAATACACGGTCAAAGCCCGTTTTTTTGCAAAGACTTTCTGCAAATTCTGCAACAGTTGAGTTGTAATAAAGATTTGAAGTGTGCTGAACCTTTTCAAGCTGTTCAGTTACTGCGTTAATCCAACCATCGTTATTATAACCGAGAGAGTTTACGCCGATGCCCGAGCCGAAATCGATAACCTCATTGCCCTCACTGTCAATAAATGTTGCACCGTTGCCCTTTTCGATTGAAACGGGAAAATGCGCATAAGTAGGCATTAAGGAATTGTCGGCTTGATTTTTAATATAGTTTAAGTCCATATTTATCACCAAAGATTTATGAAAACATTTTTAATGTGAGGATATTTTTTCTGTAGCAATGAAAAAACCGCAAGAAATATGTGGATATTTCGAGGATTCTTGAAGCAGTTACAAGAAAAATAGACCACATTAAATTATAAGAACATTGTTCCGATACCAGAGTCTGTAAGCATTTCGATAAGGATAGAATGCGGAATTCTGCCGTCAATGATATGTGTACGTTTAACTCCGCGGCGTACCGCCTCAACACAACAATCAATTTTCGGAATCATGCCGCCCTTGATTATGCCCTGACTTTTAAGCTGGGGTACTTCGCTCACATTTACACTGTGAATAAGCGTGTTTTCGTCATCTTTATCGCGTAAAAGACCGCGGACATCGGTCATAAGAAGAAGCTTTTCCGCACCGAGAGCCGCCGCAATCTTTGCCGCCGCAATATCTGCGTTGATATTATAAACCTCGCCGTTTTCACCGCCGCCCACAGTTGAAATTACGGGGATATAATGCTGGTCGAGAATTCCGTCAACAAGAGTTGTGTCAATATCAATAATATCGCCAACAAAGCCGATGTCCTGTGGGACCTTTTTCGCTTTAATCATACCGTCGTCAAGTCCGCAGATACCGATTGCATGACCGCCGTGGTGATGAAGCAGATGCACAAGTCTTTTGTTAACCTTACCTGCAAGCACCATCTGAACAATATCAACTGTCTCTTCGTCAGTATAGCGAAGTCCGTCAACGAATTTTGACTCTTTGCCGATTTTTGCAAGCATTTCGTTGATTTCGGGTCCGCCGCCATGAACAAGCACAACATTGACGCCAACTGAACGAAGAAGAACAATATCGGTCATAACTGCGTCCTGCAAATCTTGGTTTACCATTGCGTTTCCGCCGTATTTAATAACAACTGTTTTATTGTGATAATGCTGAATATAAGGAAGCGCCTGTACAAGCACCTCACTGCGATATTCATTTGGTATGTTTTTTATATCCATTGTTTGAATCCCTCCACCGTCTTCGACGGTCCCCCTCCCTTTGACAAGGGAGGCATTTTTAGGTTCTGTAATCACCGTTGATTTTTACATATTCATAAGTAAGGTCGCAACCATAAGCTGTGGCGGATGCTTCGCCATCGTTGAGGTTTACTTTGATTGTAATTTCATCTTCAAGAAGAATTTCCTTTGCGATTTCTTCAGAGAATTCAATACCTGCACCATTTTTACAAACAAAGATTTCGCCTTTTACAGACCTGAATGAAACATCAATTTTTGTAACATCAATATCTGCACCTGCATAGCCGAGAGCGCAGAGAATTCTGCCCCAGTTGGCATCCGAACCAAACATTGCAGTTTTTACAAGTGGTGAGCAGATAACACTCTTTGCACAAGTTCTTGCAATATCCTCAGTTTTTGCATTATAAACATCGCAGATTACAAGCTTTGTTGCTCCCTCGCCGTCTTTTGCAAGCATTTTTACAACATAGTTGCAAATCTTGAAAAGTGCTCTCTGGAATTTCTGAAAATTCTCGCCGTCTGTTTCAATTCTCTCGTTACCGCAAAGTCCGTTTGCCATAATTGCAACTGTGTCATTTGTTGATGTATCACCGTCAACACTTAACATATTATAGCTTCTGTCAACACACCAGGCAAGAGCTTTTTTGAGCATTTCTGCAGAAATATTCGCATCAGTTGTGATAAACGAAAGCATTGTTGCCATATTGGGATGAATCATTCCGCTACCCTTTGCGATTGCACCGATTGTGCAAGTGTTTCCGTCAAGGTCAAAGGATACTGAAATTGTCTTTTTAACGGTGTCAGTGGTCATAATTGCCTCGGCGGCAGCATCAGAGCCGTTGTCATTAAGACCGTCAACTAATTCCTGCATGCCGTTTTTTATAGGTTCAAGGTCGATGGGCTGACCGATAACTCCTGTTGAGCCGACAATTACATCATCAGCAGAAATGCCTGTGTATTGCGCCGCCAAATCGCACATTGCCTGCGCTTTTTCTACGCCGTCAGCGTTGCAGGTGTTGGCAATACCGCTGTTACATATAACCGCACGAGCCTTGCCGTTTTCAAGGTTTTTGCGAGTAACCGTAATTGGCGCGCCGTAAACGAGATTTTTTGTATAAACTGCGGCTGCGTCACATTCCTTTTCAGAAATCAAGAGCATAAGGTCTTTTTTTGTCTTATTTTTACGAATTCCGCAATGAATTCCGTTTGCCTTAAAGCCTTTAGGGGAAGTAACACCGCCGTTTAAATTGATTTTAATTGAAAATGCCATAATATTTCACCAAATTTATATATTTAACTGATATTTAGGGTCAATACCCATCTTCACGTTCAGACATTGAACTGCGGCACCACTGGCACCCTTACCAAGATTGTCATAACGGGCAATCAAAAGAATTCTGTCTTCATTACCGCAGACAGTAATTTCCATACCGTCGTTTTCGCTCATTTTATTGCCCGAAACAAATCCGTTTTCGTCAATGCTTTCTTTGTATTTCACAATATCTGAATTGTATTTTTCTTTATAAAGAGCCTTGATGTCCTCTGCCGTTTTGCCGTTTTGCAAATCCTTTTTGAATAGCGGAACGGTCATTACCATACCGCTGAAATAGTCACAGATATACGGTGAGAAAATTGGCTCATTATTAAGTCCGGAAATTGCTTTCATCTCTTTTAAATGCTTGTGCTGTTGAGTAAGAGCATATTCTCTTGGAGCATCTAAAAGTACATCACGATTTTCGTCTTCGTACTGCGCGATTCCGTTTTTACCTGCACCACTGTAACCTGACATAGCGTGACAAGCAATACAGATGTCCTTGTCAACTATTCCTGCATCAACTAAAGGCTTAACAAGTGCAATAAAACCGCTTGCATAGCATCCCGGAACTGCAATTCGCTTTGAATTTTTAAGTTTTGTTTCAATTTCTTCGGAGAGTTCAGGAAAACCGTAAGCCCAACCGTCATTTGTCCTGTGAGCAGTTGATGTGTCGATTACTATTGTATTTTCATTCTCAATAAGGCTTACTGCCTCGATTGCCGCCACATCGGGCAGACAAAGGAATGCAATGTCGGCAGAATTGAGTGCCTGTTTCCTTGCTTCTGTATCTTTTCTTAAGTTTTCAGGAAGAGTGATAAGCTCAATATCTTCCCTTTTTGCAAGGCGGTCAAAGATTTTAAGTCCTGTTGTACCCTGACTGCCGTCGATGAATATTTTGGTCATATATCGAATCCCTCCACCGTGCAAGCACGGTCCCCCTCCCTTTGCAAGGGAGGCAGAATAGGTTTATTTATTTAATTCTTCCACTCTCTTAACCTGCGCCAACACATTCTGTGGTGCGGGACCGCCAAGAGATGTACGGTCATTTACGCATTTGTCAAGATTGATTGCATCAAATACGCCCTCATCGAAAATATCACAAACTGCTTTGTATTCTTCCAAAGGAAGAGTTTCGAGAGTAAGACCTTTTTTAATGCAAAGCGCTACCAATTCACCCGTTGCCTTGTAAGCATCACGGAAAGGAAGTCCTTTACCCACGAGATAGTCAGCACAGTCAGTTGCATTGATAAATCCACCTGCCGCCGCTTTTCTCATATTTTCAGGAAGTGCTGTCATTGTGTCAAGCATTGGGATAAATGCGGTAAGGCACATTTTAACTGTATCGAAAGCATCGAAAATCGCTTCCTTATCTTCCTGCATATCCTTGTTATACGCAAGTGGCAAGCCCTTCATCATTGTAAGAAGTGTTGTAAGGTCACCGAAAACTCTGCCCGATTTACCACGGATAAGCTCGGTAATATCAGGGTTTTTCTTCTGTGGCATAATTGATGAGCCTGTTGAGAACGCATCGTCAAGCTCAATGAATTTGAATTCCCATGAACACCAGAGAACAATCTCCTCTGAAAAACGTGAAAGATGCACCATAATAATTGAGATTACAGATGCAAGTTCCATACAGAAGTCACGGTCAGAAACTGAATCGAGTGAATTCTGCATAGGACCATTAAAGCCTAAATCTTTTGCTGTCATTTCACGGTCTGTATTGTATGTAGTACCTGCCAATGCACAAGCACCGAGAGGTGAATAATTCATTCTGTCAGTTGCCTGTGAAAGTCTTTCTTTATCACGAAGAAGCATTTCAGCATAAGCCATTAAATGATGACCGAATGTAATAGGCTGTGCACGCTGAAGATGTGTATAACCGGGCATTACTGCACTTGCATACTGTTCAGCCTTTTTACAAAGCACATCTATAAGTTCTGTCAATTGATTATAAAGTGCATCACATTCGTGACGGAGATAAAGTCTTATATCAACTGCAACTTGGTCATTACGGCTACGGGCAGTATGTAATCTTTTACCCGCCGAACCGATACGAGATGTAAGTTCGCCCTCAACAAAAGTATGAATATCCTCTGCATTTGGGTCAATTTCTAATTCTCCACTTTCGATTTCAGCCTTGATAGCCTTTAAGCCGTCGGTTATGGCGGTTAAATCTTCAGCAGAGATAATACCCTGAGCACAGAGCATTGCCGCGTGGGCTAAACTGCCGTCAATATCCTCTTTATACATACGACTGTCAAACTTTATTGAAGAGTTGAAGTCATTGGTTTTGGGGTCGATTTCTTTTGAAAATCTGCCTTTCCAGAGTTGCATAATTATTCTCCTATATTAGCACAATACGACAAAGGATAATTTTATCCCTTGTCGTTGTTTATTGGGTTACGGCGGGAGCAAGCCCCCGCCCTACAATTCTAAATTAGTTTTCACCGCGTTGTTTGTCAAGAAGCGCCTTTACTTTAATTGAAAGACCAAAGAGGTTGATAAAGCCTGCTGAGTCTTTCTGGTCATAAGCACCGCCGTCGTCACCGAATGAAGCAACGTTTTCATCATAAAGTGAGTAAGGTGAAGTGATACCTGCGTTGATGATATTGCCCTTATAGAGCTTAACCTTAACGTCACCTGTAACTGTTTTCTGTGTTTCGTCAACAAAAGCAGAAAGTGCTTCGCGGAGAGGTGTAAACCAGAGTCCGTTGTAAACAAGCTCACCGAATTTCTGTGCTACAAGCTTCTTGTAGTGAGAAGTTTCACGGTCAAGACAAATCATTTCAAGGAGTTCATGTGCCTTGTAAAGAATTGCACCACCGGGAGTTTCATAAACACCACGGCTCTTCATACCAACAAGACGGTTTTCAACGATGTCAAGAAGACCAATACCGTTTGCACCGCCAAGCTCGTTGAGCTTTTCAACAATTGCAAGACCGCCCATTTCAACGCCATCAATAGCAGTCGGAACGCCCTGTTCAAAGTGAATTGTAACATAAGTAGGAACATCGGGAGCCATTTCAGGAGAAACGCTCATCTCAAGGAAACCGGGCTTGTTATATGTTGGCTCATTTGCGGGGTCTTCAAGGTCAAGACCTTCGTGAGATAAGTGCCAAACATTCTTATCCTTTGAATAGTTTGTTTCGCGGTTAATCTTAAGAGGAATATTGTGAGCCTCAGCATATTCGATTTCTTCTTCACGAGATTTAATATCCCATTCACGCCAAGGAGCGATAATTGCCATTTCAGGCGCAAAAGCCTTGAGTGTCAATTCAAAACGAACCTGGTCGTTACCCTTACCTGTGCAACCGTGGCAGATTGCGTCTGCGCCCTCTTTGATTGCGATTTCAGCAAGACCCTTTGCAATGCAGGGACGAGCGTGTGATGTACCGAGAAGATACTGCTCATACTCTGCACCTGCTTTGAGGCAAGGCCAGATGTATTCTTCAACATACTCCTCTTTCAAATCAAGAACATAAAGCTTTGAAGCGCCTGTTGCGATTGCTTTTTCGTGGAGTCCGTCAAGCTCTGTACCTTGACCAACGTCACCTGAAACTGCAATGACCTCACAGTTATTATAATTTTCTTTAAGCCAAGGGATGATAATTGATGTGTCAAGACCGCCTGAATAAGCCAAAACTACCTTTTTAATATCTTTTTTATTCATTGTATATTCCTCCGAAAAACTGAGTTGCAAATTGTGCAATTTGCAGTATGGGATATATTATACACGCTTTTTTTGTGAAATCAAGTGTTTTTACATACATTTTCAAGTGTTTTTGTATTTTTATACATAATTTCAACTATTTAATGAATGAATATTCAGTTTTTATGCATTTTGTTTACATGTTCTGCATATTTCATACACCCATCCACTGTATAATGTATAAAAACAATAAAAACGGTGAAGGAATCCCTCCACCGTCTTCAACGGTCCCCCTCCCTTTGACAAGGGAGGCAAGACCAAGGTAATTTATTTTACACTATTTACTGCGACAATTTCGCCCTTTGCATTTTTGTCAACTATAAATGTGATTGTGTCACCGACATTGAGAATTACAATCTTTTCAGCGTTCTTAACTGCAACCTTATAATATGTTGCATTGTCAGCGAGCTTGATATAGAAATAAGTTTCGCCACCTGTGATGACACTTCTGATTTCTTCAACTGTGCCCGTAACGTCAACTGTTTCAGCTTCAGGTTTATCTGTTTCAGTATCCTGACCCATGGAATCAACGTCAACGTTCACGTTAACGCCGTTCTTCTGGAGCTCTGCCGCATAGCTTTCGGTACACTCTGCAAGGCTTGAGCCTACACCAACAACGGTTGACTGCTTAACATTAACCATTGCGTACATTTTAACAAGCTGGCTACTATCCTTAAGTGCCATAAAGTATGTGGGCTCACCACTCACGTTGAGAAGAATGGGGAATGTTGCCGCATAACCATATTGCTGAACCTTACCCTCTGCAGAGGTCTGTGCAGTATTTTCAAGAGCACCTGAAACCTGATAATAATTAGCGTCCTTTGTTCTCTGATTGATAAGAACAAAACCGATAATTGACTGGTCAGAGCTTATAGAAGTTACACCCGTATACATATAAACGTCGTCATTGAGAGCCAGATAGGTATAACCCTGACTTGTAACCTTAACATTTTCCTGACCAATTATTGAATTCCAGAAGCCGTTGTTATATTTACCGTAGTAGTTATACTGCTCATTAACAATAGCCGCTGAGTAAACCTGGTCAAGCCACTGGAATTCTTTATCTGTTACAAACTTATCTGTGGGTAGGTTTGTTGTGCCGTCAAGGCTTGTTGAAACGAGTGTTGTGTCGCCATTGATTGAGTCAACGATTACTGCGCCGATTACATCTGTGCCACCAAAAAGACCAATTGTTTTATCAAGCACAGGTACAATCCAATATGGTCTTCCTGTTTCATCAATTTCAAATCTTGGCTCGTCAAGCATAAGAGAAGGATATTTGAAGCGAACGTGACGGATAAGATATTCATTGAAGTGCTCTGCAGGTGAATATTTCATTCCCTCTTCAAGACGAACTGTTTCTGCCTTCTGTGTTGTCATATCAACTATGATATATGCGGGAATACCCTCTTTTGTATTCTTGAGCCATTTAAAAACATCGCCGTAATCAAGTGACTGAACACGCACGGGAGTTCCTTTATAGTTAATCTGTGTTGAGTAATACTCGTTTACAGTAAACTGTGAAACATAGTCTGAAAGCTCACCAAGAGCACGTGTTGCAATCATTTTTGAAGAATCCTTATCAAGACGGGGAACGCTACTGAAATCAATTTCAGCGATATCCTCTGTGAAGTCGCCCTCTTCAACCGTAATGATTTCAGAATAATCTTTTGCACGGAAGAATGTTGCACCCGTAAGATAACCGATACCAACCACAACTGCAAGCACAAGAATAAGAGCAATCGGGATTTTCGCCTTATTTTTCGCATACTCCATATATTCGGGGCGGAAATACGCCTTTGAAACCACACCGAAAATACCTATATATGCCACAAGAATAACAGCAATATAAACATAAAGCTCAATTGCCTTGAAATTCAGTGCGGGAAGCATAAGATAATAAGCCACCGCTGCAACCACAAGGGTAAGCGCAAGACTTATGAGCACTCTTTTAAGTGTGCTGCCGCCGGGCTCAACGCTTTTTACGTTTTTACCGCCAAAATCAACATTAATAGGGTCCATAAAATTTACCTCGTTTCCATATTATGTAAATAGTATAACATATTTTTGAAATAAAATACAAGTATATACATAAACAAAAGCGGACAAGTCACCCTATCCGCAATTTATTTGATTATTTTTTTACAATATTCATTCGCCGCGCACTTTTCACAATAAGCCTTGCGTGCCGTACATACTGCTCTGCCGTGGAGAACGGCGCGATGGCAAAAATCATTGCTTTCTTCGGGAGGCAAGATTTTCTTGAGCTCCATTTCCACTTTCTTCGGGTCCTTTGTATCCACTAACCCCATTCTGTTTGTAAGTCTGATTAAATGAGTATCCGCCACAACTGCGGGCTTGCCGTAAACATCACCCACAATTAAATTCGCCGTTTTTCTGCCCACGCCCTGTAAAGAAGTCAAATCCTCAATATTATCGGGCACCACACCGCCGAAACGGTCGCGCACTCCCCTTGCCATTTCGATTATATCTCTTGCTTTGCCGTGGTAAAAACCGCAAGAGTGAATAATCTCTTCAATGTCTTTAACATCGGCATTCACATAATCGTCAAGGGTTCTGTATTTATCAAAAAGTGCAGGAGTTACAAGATTTACTCTTGCATCCGTGCACTGTGCAGAAAGTCTTGTTGCTACTAAAAGCTCAAAAGGATTTTCCGCTGTCAAGCTACAGATTGCATCGGGATATTCATTTTTAAGAGCGTCCACAAGAAGTCTTGCACGTTCTTTTTTAGTCATAGCTTACTCCGGATAATTCATATTCTTGGGCAGACCCAAAAGATAGTCTGCCGACACATTGAAATACTTACAAAGAGCCTTAATATCACCAAGTGACGGCTCGGTTGTGCCTGTTTCCATAAACGAAACCTTACGCTGAGTGATACCCAACGCATTGGCAAGGTCTTTCTGTGTTATTGTAGGGATTTTTGCGCATCGAAGATATTTTAATCTTTCACTAAATTCCATTCTAATATACACCCTCATCTATTTGTCCCTTCTTAGAGACGTGCAGATATATTACCACAAAAAAAGATTAATTTAAAGGTGTAGAATAAAAATAACTATACAAACTTTTACTCAAAACTTTGTGAGATTTTACAAGAGTTTTCGACAAAATGTACGCAGATTGAAATTAACTATGGTGATTTGCGGTTGTATTTTTGATATTAAAGGTATATAATATCTCAAGTGAATTTTTAACAAAAAGAGGTAATTTTAATATGAAAAAAGAAATAAGTTTCAGAGAGCTGAGCTTCAACTTCACAAAGATGTTAAGTGAAGATTGGGCACTGCTTACCGCGGGTACAATTGACGAATTCAACACCATGACAGTAAGCTGGGGTGGAGCTGGCGAATTGTGGAACAAAGATGTTGGCTTTGTTTTTGTGCGTCCCCAGAGATATACTTATGAATTCATTGAGAAAAATGATTATTTTTCTCTTTCATTCTTCGGCGGTGAATTCAAAAAAGAGCTCGGGCTCTGCGGAAGTAAGTCAGGCAGAGATATTGATAAAATGGAGGCTACGGGCTTTACTCCCGTTGATTTGGGAAATGCCGTTGACTTTGAGCAGGCAAAGATTACAATTGTTATGAAAAAGCTTGCCTATCAGGATATGAAACCCGACGGTTTTCTTGATGAAAGCATTATGAAGAACTATGCAAATAACGACTTCCACAGAATTTATGTGGGAGAAATCGTTAAAATAATGCTGAATGCGGAGTGCTGAATGCTGAATTAAGGGTTTGCGACGCGAATAATAAAAAAGGGGCTGTAAAAAAACGCCCTGAAAAAATCCGAGATTCGTGTAAAAGCG
>CAYWFB010000051.1:0-11890 GCA_964457415.1 uncultured Eubacteriales bacterium
TCGCTTTTACACGAACCTCGGATTTTTTCAGGGCGTTTTTTTACAGCCCCTTTTTTATTGATTTTCTAAACAAATTTTATATGCAATTTCTTTTAATTGCTCCATATTTTCAAGAGTGCCGAGCTCGCGACGGTAATTCGCCGCACCGCGAAGTCCTTTTGTGTACCAGCCCGCGTGCTTTCTCGCTTCACGCATACCAATATAATCACCCTTATACTTACAAATAGTTTCAATATGTTTAATCATTACCCGCATTTTTTCAGTTACGGGTGGTTCGGGAATTACCCTGCCGTGCTCAAGATACGCGTTAATTTGTGAAAACACCCAAGGTCTGCCCAATGCACCTCTGCCCACCATAATCAAATCACAATTGGTTTCTTCAAGCATAATTGCCGCTGACTGCTCGTCAACAATATCTCCGTTTCCGATTACAGGAATGGAGATTTCTTTTTTCACTTGTGCAATAATACCACGGTTTACGGGCGGGGCATACATCTGATTTCTTGTTCTGCCGTGAACTGTGATTGCGGAAGCCCCAGCATTTTCGGCTCGTTTTGCCATTTCAACCGCATTTATATTATCAAAATCCCAACCCATACGGATTTTTACCGTTACGGGAACAGGCGAAGCCTTTACAACCGCTTCAACGATTTTCTCTGCAAGTGCAGGATTTTTAGAAAGTGCTGCTCCACCGCCGTTGCCTGCAATCTTGGGCGCGGGGCAACCCATATTTATATCAATGATTTCGGGCTTGAATTCCATTACCCTCTCAACGCTTTGTGCCATAGTCATAGGGTCAGAGCCGAAAATCTGTATTGCCGCGGGGCGCTCTGCGTCTGAAAGATATGCCAAATCCTTTGATTTGCGGTCACCCATTGACACACCCTTTGAGCTTATCATTTCACTGACCACATAAGTCGCACCATAGCCCACACAAAGCTCACGGAAAGCACGGTCAGCCACCCCAGCCATCGGGGCGAGCACTACCTTGCCATTTATTTCAACATTGCCAATTTTCATAATGTACCTCGTGAAAATAAGATATATGTATTTTATCATATAAAATTTATTTTAACAACACATTTTGCACTTTGCATTTTTCTGTGCTTGTCATATTATCAATTCTATCGTCATACACTAAACTGAATAATTGAAGACCAAGGAGAGATAATATGGAATTTAATACTCATAAAGACTGTATATCTGTCAGCAATGTAATGGCACAGGGTAGTGCCGAGCACCCCATTGACTGTGACATCACTCTGCCCGAATACTTACCCGATATTGTGCGAATTCTTCGTTGCACCGCCGTACCGGGAGTACAGTCACACCAAATAACAGGTGACCGCATTACCGCCGAATGTGACACAAAGGTGAGAATACTCTATATCTGCGACGAGGGTAAGCTTCACTGCTTTGAGCAGAATTTGCAATTCGCAAAACAACTTGAACTGAAATCCGCTGATATTACTCAGGTGTTTGTGGGAGCCAAAACAGAATACATAAATTACCGTGTATCAGGTCAGCGCAGACTTGAGGTTCACGGCGCAATTGGGGTATTCGCAAAAGCCACCGTCAAAAAGTCCTGCAATCTTGTCAGTGATGCACATAATGGTGCGGTTGCTTGCCGTCGCGAAGAAATGACAGTATGCGATTTGCAAAGCGTGGTTGAAAAATGCTTTACAGTAAACGAAACTCTCGACGCAGGCTCACTTTCAGAGCCCATGGGCGCAATAATCTGTACACAGGGCACAGCCACAATTGACGAATTAAAGGTTATTTCAGATAAATTATTCTTAAAGGGACAGATTATTCTGCGCACCGTTTTCACGGGTCAGGAAAGTTGTCACATCGAAACCCTTGACAGTCTTATAAACATAAATCAGATTATCGAAGCCCCTGAAATCAGCGAAATTCAGGATATTGATGCACGACTTTGCGTTTCTTCTGTGGATGTACGACCAAGATATGACTCGGCAGGCAACAAAAATCTGCTTGATGTTTCAGCATCCCTCGCCTTTTCGGCACAGGGCTACAGTGTGCGCAAAATCTCGGCGGTGTGCGATGCTTATTCCACAAAATACGAGGCTGAAGTCACTAAATCCACCGTTTATCTGCCCTGCCTTGAAGATAAAATTGAAGATACCTTCCTTTGCCGTGGTGTCTGCGACCTTTCAACAACGGGAATGAGTGAGATTTTAAGCTTTAACTGTGGCGGAGCAACCTCTGTATTCACCGTGAGTGATGATGGAGTTTCTATTAACGGCGAGGTTACTACAGATATTATCTATCGTGACCGTCAGGGTGATATTGCTTTTGCACAACGGCTTATTCCCTACGAATACAAGCGAAATATTCACGCAGATTGCACGCTCACCTGCAACCCGCAAAGCGTTGTCACCGCATCAAGCTTTGTTTTAAGCGATGCCGACCATCTTGATGTCCGCGTTGAGCTTTGTGTGAGGGGCTTTGTTTTCTCTGAGTGTGAAAAAAGCATAACCACCGAAATCACCGTTGACACCTCCTGCCCCAAGTCTGTGAAATGCGCCGCACTCACCGTCTATTTTGCCGAGGCAGGCGAAAATCTTTGGGATATTGCCCGAAAATACAACACCACGGTTGAGGCAATTTCACGGGAAAACCATATGGACTGCACGGTAACCGACAAGCAATGCAAATTGCTCATACCCAAGGCTTAAAGGAGGGATTTTGATGAAAAATACAAGTATTTATAGCGACATTGCCACCCGTACGGGCGGTGACATATATATAGGCGTAGTGGGACCCGTAAGAACGGGAAAATCGACCTTTATCAAGCGTTTTATGGATTCTGTGGTGCTTCCCAATATGGAAAATGAGCAGATGCGTCAACGCGCCACAGATGAGCTTCCGCAATCCTCGGCGGGCAGAACAATTATGACCACCGAGCCCAAATTCATACCTGAAAATGCTGTTAAAATCACTCTGCCCGACAACGCAGAATTCAATGTTCGTATGATTGACTGCGTAGGCTACATCGTGCCAAGTGCTCTCGGATATATTGAGGGTGACCAGCCACGAATGGTGCGCACCCCTTGGTATGAAAACGAAATTCCATTCAATATGGCGGCAGAAATCGGCACGCAAAAGGTAATCACCGAGCACTCAACAATCGGTCTTGTTATCACCACCGACGGCAGTATAAGTGACATTCCTCGCGATGAGTATGAAGAGGCAGAAGAAAGAGTAATCAAAGAGCTCCGCGACCTGAATAAGCCATTCGTGGTGCTTCTCAACTGTATGTACCCCAAGGGCGAGGCGGCGCAGAAATTATCCGCTGAATTGTCGGCAAAATACAAGGTACCCGTTATGGCGGTGAATTGCCTTGAACTCGACGAGCAGGAAATCACCGAAATTATAACCCAAATTCTTTTTGAATTCCCCGTGAAAGAAATCGGCATAGATTTACCCTTGTGGCTTGTGACTCTGCCCGACGACCATTGGCTGAAGGCAGAAACCTATAAAACCGTACTTTACGCCATTGAAAAGGTTGATTTTGTGCGTGATTTGAGTATGCTCACCGATAATCTTTGCGAATGTGAGCACATAACCGATGCCAGAATCAGTACAATGGATTTAGGTGTGGGCAGCGCGTGGATTACCGTGCAGATGTCGGGTGGATTGTTCTATAAAATCCTTGAAGAATCAACGGGAATTACCATTGACAGCGAGCAGGGACTTCTCAAAGCCCTTAAAGAGCTTGCCGAAATCCGAAAGGAATATTCCCGCATAAAAGCGGCACTTGATGAGGTTGAGAGCACGGGCTACGGCATTGTTATGCCCACAATAAATGAACTTACCCTTGAAGAACCGCAAATCGTCAAGCAAGGAGGTCGCTACGGCGTGCGCCTTTCAGCCTCGGCACCCTCAATTCATATGATGCGAGCCAATATTCAGACCGAGGTTGCGCCCATTGTCGGCAGTGAAAGTCAGTCGGAGGAATTAGTGCGCTATCTTCTTGACGGCTTTGAGGATGACCCCCATAAGATTTGGGAGTCAAACATCTTTGGAAAATCTCTCAACGAATTAGTCAACGAGGGACTTCGCAATAAGCTTTACCATATCCCCACCGATGCCCGAATGAAATTCCAAGAAACCCTTGAAAGAGTGATTAACGAGGGATGTAACGGACTTCTTTGCATAATTTTATAAAGATATAAAAAGCAGGGGACGCTGTGGTCAGCGTCCCCTACATTTTTGCGTTTTTCACTTTGCATTTTACAATAAAACGGCGGTAACAGAATCCCTCCACCGCGTTCCGCAGTCCCCCTCCCTTTAACAAGGGAGGCAAGTCCGCCCTACTATATATTCATTTTGCTCTTTGCATTTACCGTCACGGATTGAATTTCATCATTCCCATTAAACTTACAAATCCATTTTATCGGCTTTTCTCCTTTATTTGTGAGCTCGGCGGTGTTTTTTGTGAGTGCAATATCAACGCAGTTTTCACCGAACACCAAATCTGTGAGTGTTATTTCGTTGATTTCTTGTGGAAAATGCGGACAAGTTGTGATTTCCCCCTTTGCCGTATTCACATCAACACCCATAAGCCCGCAGACCGTTTGGCTTAAAAATGTAAAAGAAATTTCGGGATAATCTCCGTTGGTGCCCTGTGTTTGATGCTCGTGGGGCAAGTCTTTTTGCTCAATTATGTGCTTCATCCAGTACCACGCGCGGTCATTCTGAAAATACGGAAAGAAAACCTCGGGCAGATATGTAAGACTTTCAATATTGTCCTCTCTTGTGAGAGGATTTTTTTCTTTATTGAAAATGTAGTCAAGAAGCTTGTCGTTACGTTCGCCCTGCTCTGTTATTTCTTTTAACGGAATGAAAATCAACGAGGCGCCGCCGTGAATTTCTTTGCCGATTTTGCGCCACTTGTAATGCTTTCTACCTTTATTATCAATAGCGTAGCAGTATTTGTCGCTGTTGGGCACAACGCTCCACTCATTATTGAAATATTTTTTCAGATTTTGGGCTCTTTCAATCTGTTTTTCTGCTTTCTCGTCTTCACCGCGAAGCTTCAATATCTCGGCATAGCAAAGCAAAGCTTTATACATTGTGGCAATACTGTCGCCCGCCTCGGCGGCATGAAAGCCCCGTTCGTTATAGGTTGAACTGCCATCAAAAATATCGCCCTTACCCTCAGGGATGCCATTCTTTTCCTTTAAAATTGTGCCGTCTTGATTTTCAATAAAATCACTCATGATTTTATCGCAGAAATCGGCTGAAACGGTGATATAACGCATATCTCCCGTCCATTTATAAAGAGTGTATGCCGTTTCAACAAGCTCAAACTGTGCGGTAATTTCGCGGACAAATCGGGTAAGATTCGGGGTATCCATATAATAAACACTGTTATCAAAATTAAACGCCCAGGGTGCATAATAGCCCGATTCTTTACTTGCGTTTGTCATAAAGGTGCTGAACATATTGTAAAGCTCTTCGTCAAGCCCCGCCAAATGCGCACCCTTTGCCTGATGCACAAAATCGCGGATATAATAAGCCGTACGGTCAAAATACCCCGCCCAAAAGCAAGGCTTGTAATTGCGAGGTTGCGCCCAATGGGCGTCGGGTGAGGTGAGCACCACACCGTCGGGACCGTACCAGCCGTTTTCACCCTTATTTATTGCACCGTTTTTTGTGCCTGTCACAACGAATTGCGGGATTTTGTTTATAGCCCATTGAAAAGCTTGTTCAAGAAATTTGTTGTCGCTTTTTAATTTCATATCATTAAACTTTACGGCGGGAGCATAGCCCCCGCCCTGCATTTCATAAGATAGATTTATTTTTTCGCAAGACAATGTGGCAGAGGCGAAGCTGTATGTGCTATACCGCGAGCCGATAGCCACGACGTATTGCCTAAAAAGAAACTATCTTCATTTTGCCTTAATTCTTATAATCTTATTGTAGCCCATTCCGCGAATTGTCATCGGAATTCCCACATTTTTAAGGTATGCACCTGATTTTTCATATTCCTTATCATTGAGAGTGAATTTATAAACAGTATCATCATCAAGTCCCTCAAACTTAAAGGGAACCTCTTTTTTCATAAAGCGTGTAACATTTGATGAGATAAATGCCACAGACTCCTTTTTATCCTCGCTCACATAGTGATTAAAGAGGATTTCGTCGCGGTCGGGGTCAAGAATTCTGTAAAGGTCGCCGAACTGCACAATATGGCGAATTTCCTTATAAAGAGCAACATTTTTCTTGCCGATTTCAAGGTCTTCGGCACTATATTTCGTAAGATTTCCGCCCACACCGAGAGAGCCCTGCATTGCCACATGGAAACGGAAATCAAGACTCATTGGCGGATTATACCAGTTGATATCTGTAACCCAAGCGCGCATAACCTTTGTTGGACGAAGATATGTAAACCATTTCTGCATCATCATTCTGTCGATTGAGCTTGTATTATCAGAAGTCCATACCTGGTCAAAGTGGAGGAGTGCACCGTAGTCACTGCGCCCGCCGCCCGAAGAACAGCTTTCGATTGCAACATCGGGGTGCTTCTCTTTAAGACGGTCAACGATATCATAAACTGCCATTGTGTGTCTGTACCACAACTCCTGCGGGCAATCAAGATTTTCTGCGCCCGTTTCAGAAAGAGGACGGTTCATATCCCACTTGATATATTTGATGTTGTGGTCAGTGAGCATTGTATCCATTCGCTCAAAAATATATTCCTGAACCTCGGGAAGAGTCATATTGAGCACCAGCTGATGACGGAGTGTGTGCGCAGTTCTCGTATCATAGTGATATGCCCATTCGGGATGTGCACGGAACAAATCGCTATCGGGGTTTACCATTTCGGGCTCAAACCACAAGCCGAAATCCATTCCCAAATCGTTGACATTTTTAATAAGCTCGTCAATGCCGTTGGGGAATTTTTCAGGGTTTACAAACCAGTCGCCAAGTCCTGCTCGGTCGTGATTTCGTGCGCCGAACCAGCCGTCATCCATAACGAAAAGCTCAACTCCCATTTCAGCTGCCAATTTTGCCAACGCTGTCTGGTGCTCGCAGTTTACATCGAATTCAGTTGCCTCCCACGAATTGTAGAGAACGGGCAATACCTTGTCGTTAAACTGCTTCGGCAACACATGATTTACTGCAAAGCGATTCATCTGTCGGCTCATTTCGCCAAATCCCTGTGTGTATCCGCAGAACACCTTGGGAGTTACAAGTGTTTCGCCACCCAAAAGCTCATATTTAAAATCGTGGTCGTTAAGGCCCAAAGAAATTCTTGTGGTATAGAACAAATCACGCGTGCATAGCACCTTGAAATTTCCGCTGTATGCAAGTGTGCCGAAGAACACATCACCCGATTTCTCGTCCGCATTCTGATATGCTATAAAATAAGGGGACTGATTGTGACCGCTTGTGCCACGCTTACTGTCAAATACAAGCGCGCCGCCCTCAAGGGTGGATTCAGTTTCGACAAACTCACCGCCCCAGCTTCCGTTTGTATTTTTAAATGTGTAGGGATAAACAGAGGGAAGAGTCAGTTCTGCACTGAAAACACGGTCAAGAATAATTTTCTCATCGCCTGTATTCTTGATTTCAGCCCAGCGGGTGATAATATCGTCATCGTCATTCACCTTGTATTTGAGTGCAATCTGCAAGGGATAAACCTTATCGGAAAGAATTACTGTCAATTCATTATCCGTTGCCTCTGCCTTATCTAATTTCAACTCAATTTCACGGCATTTGTCGGGAAACTGCACCTTTAAATCACTTTCGCGGTACATGGTTCCGCCAAATGGTGTGTATTCCTGCCTTGCCATATCAAGCTCGGTATGGTTTGAATTTTCATGCCAGATGTCCTTTGCCGAATAGTCAGAAAGACTGCATTTTTTACCCCAATGAATGTGGCGGTTGTAACCGTTATGGTCAACGCCCAAAACATAGTGAGTGTTCTTTGTTTCAAGAACAAAAATATTATCTTTACAAATATGGATTGACATATTAAATCCCCCTTGCAATTCATTCTTTTTTGTATTATCATTAAAATATCACTTTTTCGGATATTCGTAAAGCGGTTTTGTAAATAAAAATGTTAGGAATATAACTATGATAGAAAATTTCAAAAACTTTGTTACTCTTGTAAACGAAGATGACCCATTAAAAGTGCTTATGGTAGGCGAAACTTATTGTGACGAACATTTCAACATTGTTCGCGAATGCTCTGACCTTAATGCGCTTGAATTTATAATCAGCGGCAGCGGTACTCTTGACATCGAGGGTCAGCATCTCACACCGGACGCTGATGATGTATTCTTTTTAAAGGTTGGCACAGAGCATCAATACAAAGCAGACGCTAATGACCCGTGGCACAAATTTTGGATTGTGTTTGACGGTCCTCTTGCCGATGCGCTGATTAACTGCTATCTGCCAAAAGATACATATCTTTTTCCTAATTGCAATGTTAAGAAATATTTTAAAGAGATTTTTGAAATTTCCCGTGAAGATATTCCCTATGATGAAATGGTAAGTAAAATCACGGTTTGTATGATGCATATTTTTATGTATGTCCACAATCGCGTTCAGCTTGACCGTGAGGATTTACCCGATATTATAAGAAAAAAACTTGATGAATCGGTTGAAGATGAATTCAACCTTGAAAAGCTCTGCAAAGATGTCAGCTACTCTAAAAACTATATCATTAATGTGTTTAAAAACAAACACGGAGTAACGCCATATCAGTATTTTCTTGAGCGCAAAATTGATACGGCAAAGGCTTATCTTGTACACACAAATATGAGTGTGGGCAATATTGCGAAAAAGCTACATTACTCTGACCAGCAGTATTTTTCATATTGCTTTAAAACTGCGGTGGGAGTTTCACCCTTGGAATACAGAAAAAAGACACGAAAATAGCGGCGAGTGCACAACTCACCGTTATTTTTATACTTAAGGTTCGCCTCTACTCACCTTTAACCTTTACCACTACCTTGCGACAGGTCATCGCCTTGTTATTTGTAGCAACGCCGGGGCAATGCAAATCGTTAGGGTAAAGCACCATAAAGCTACCCTCAATAAGTGTCATAGCCTCGGTTTTACATTCATAAAACCACACATCATTCTCGGGGATTGCCTGCGTTTCTCTTTTTTCACAGCTTATTGGTGCAACTCCGATAAGCTCCTCGCCCTCAACCATAAACTGAATATCAATATATTTCTTATGAGCCTCTGCAATGGTTTTTTCGGGGTCGGTGTCATAAGATTGCACCATATAGTAAATATCGTCACCCTGAAGCTCATATCGACCTAATTCCATAGCCTTAAAATCAGTTTCTGCAAGGAATTTAAGCGCAGTATAAACCCTGCCCAAGCCCTCATAATTTTTAATGTTTTCTAAAGTATCAAAAATCATATTTATCACCCGAAACAAATATATCAAATAAAAAGTGATAAGTCAATAAATCAAATAATAAAGACGGAGCATTGCTCCGCCATATCTTACAAAAATTGTCGCATCTGAATTGTTAAATCTTCTTCAAGATTTATAAGCCTTTTGCAAATATCCTTTGATTTTTCGTCTGCCGCCACATACTGATTAAGATATTTATTAAGGGATTTCACACCCATATTGCACCCGTCGGTAATCAAATCTGCAATTGTGCGGTCGGATTCATTCATAACCAATTTCATATTGGTTTTCATCCACGACATACCCTTTGCCATTGGGTTAGGCTCTTTGCCGTCATCACGGTAGCGGTCAAGAAGCTCTTGCAGCTCTTCATCCAATTTTTCGTGTTCATCCTTGCAATCCTCAAGGTCTTTTTTCAACCTGTCAGATTTCACGTAGTCAAGCACATCGTCAATTGACGAAACGCCCATTTTAATACCCGCATCGCACTCGCGAAGTAATTTAATTGTATCCTGTTCAATCATAAAAAAACTCCTTTTATTTATTTGTTATTAGTATTGGCAAATAAAAGAAGAAAAACCGTATATTCAAAAAGATTGAATACACGGTATTTTTATAGAATAATTATTTCCACATCCGTAGGGGCGATTCACCAATCACCTGTAAATCCATATGTTCTTCAATACAAGCCTTTGGCTGCGTAAAACTTTTTCAATACTACCTATCTTGCTCCGCGAATAAACCTTTTTATCCGTAACGCCCTCTCTTTCAAGCGTTCACGCCTTACGATTCTTTTGGGATTTTTGTTGAATTCATCCCACCATTTATATGCGTCTTGCATTTGCTTGTTTACTTCAGCACAAATCTTGGCATAAAGCTCATCATCAGCCTTTTGAACAAGCTTTTCGTATCGTTGGGGCACATAGGTTTTTGCTTTTGTTTCGCTGACGGCATTATAAAATTCGGGATTTATTGTTGATTGATAAACGTCTGTGTAATAAAACCAACCGTCAAACGTTCCGTCTAATCTGTATCTGTTATTTGTATTCCACACATTTAATTCCTCAATCGGAGGAATTTCAGACCCTATTACATTACTATCACGGTTACTCGATGGCAAAAACACCGTAGAAACCTCAACAGTAAAAGAATTACCCCATTTGTTAGTCTGAAAACTCAACAATTCGATTCTGTCGTCATAAATCTTCTTGTAATGAGGATATTCCCCCTCAAATCCCTGCTCCAAAAGTTTGGGAATTACCAACTTGTTCAACGCCGACTTCATTTTCTGTGCTTGAGACATACCCTCACCGCCTTGTAACTACAATATGTTAAGAAAATACTTCTTAATAAAAATGCTCATTGGATTTTGAGGTTGTTCTTTCAAATTATATTTCTCAATCGTATTTTCCATATCCTCAATAACCATTTCCATTTCTTTTTTAGAAATTTCATTGAAGCTTTTAATTTTAAATATACCTAAATTTTCTTGCACCTTAAAATACTCATATAAATCGGGAAAGTGCGACACTTTGTCAACTTTTACGCTTTCATCGCAAGTATATGCACAGTTGATTTGTGTGGGTTGTTCGGTATTTTGCAAATCATAACATTGGTACAAATAACCCGATTTACCTTTATAGAGGATTTCAAATGCATTCTCAAAATACTCAGAATAAACTACATTTCCATCGCGGTCAAAACCATAAGGATAAAAGCTAAATGGCTTCGGCACAGGCTTAACCGCATAAAGCAAAGCAACTAAAGGATTTGTAGCAAAATATATGTATGGCTTGCCATGTTCAGATGAAACCGGCTTAAGTTCTGTCAAATTCCCAATCGGACTACCATGATAAAAGGTCATTTAATATTCTCCTTGGCAGTTTTACAAGATGCAATCAACATTACCCTGATTGTCGCGCATTTCTTGTCTAATCTATTAAAAGTCATTTCATCAATATAATTTGTTTTATATAAAAGTTCAAGCCAATAACCAGTTTCACTTGCCTCTTTTAAGGCAATCTCCAGCTTTGAAATAAAATCTTTCTTTCCTTGAGCATAATTAGCTTCTCTAATATTTGCCCCAATAGATGTGCCACTTCTACCAATTTGATTTGAAATTACACTTTCTTTTTGCTGTTTCAACACCTTGACTAATGATAATATTTCAACAGCAAAATCCATTGATAAATCTGCTAATTTATTTTCTTTCAAAGTAACCACATCCTTTTTATGTAGTTTATCACAAGAATGGAATTTTGTAAATGATGCATTGCTAACGCAAAATGATGTCACACTGTAGGTGTAATGATGTTTTCTTGAAAGAAAATGATGTGATGTTTGCAAAAAAATTGCCCGTAAGGGCAACATCATTAGTGAAACGACATCATAACTTGTAACATCATTTGCAAAGCAAACATCATTGAAAAAGGGGCTGTAAAAAAACAGCCTGAATAAAAAAGAACTACAAGTCTATCG
>CAYWFB010000052.1:0-11669 GCA_964457415.1 uncultured Eubacteriales bacterium
GAGCTTGACGGTGGAAAATCTGTTTATTGGATGGAGTACCGTTTTGAAGAATACTACTCAATGTGTGATGAGTTAGGTATTGAGCGTCTTCCTATCTGCATTTCCGAATACGGACTTATGCAGACAAACGGTCTTCCCGGCGAATCTGTAAAATGGATTTCGCGTCTTGAGGCTAATGATGTTTACGGTTGTGTGGCATATTGGCGACTTGCAAACAACCTTGCTGAAACTGTTGCTGACGATGTTACTCCCAACTCAAATTATTGGGTTTACAAGTTCTATGCCGATATGATGGGCAACGAGCTTGAGGTTACTGAATGGGATATGTTCCACAGTAATATCGGCAACTGGCTTGCCGGCAAATATCCTTTGATGAACAAGGGCTTTATCGGTATGGCTTCATTTGACGAAGAAGAAAACAAGTTCTATATACTTGCAGGCGGCAGTGCAGAAGACAGTAAAATTAAAATTGAGAATATCGACGAAAATTACTTCAAAAACGGCGACAAAGTAACAGTTAAAGTTACTTATGTTGACTACAAGGGTCTCGGCGGTACTGTTTATGCTCCCGAAGAGTGCATGACAGAGGTTGTTAAGGTTTCGGGAAATGCTATTAAATTCACCCTCCCCTGCGAAGCTGAAAGTCAAGCATATTTCATTGAAATCACACCTTACGACGATGAAGAAGAAAGCGAAAACAAAGACAGAGCAGTTCGTTTTGAGGCAGAAGATGCTGAATTTAGCGGCAACGCTTGGGTCCCCGAATGGATTTCTTACGCAAGCTCAAAGGGCTTGGTAGTTAAGGGTCTTGACAAGGAAAGCACTATTGAATTCACAGTTGATGTAGACAAAGCAGGTACATATGACCTTGACATTGTCTATGCGAATGGTGCGGTTGAAGCAGGAAGAATTACGGCAGACGTAAAATTGGCTGTTAACGGCAAAGAGCAAACTATAGAATTCCCCTCTTCAATAAAAGACGAATATATGGAATGTGTTACGGTTACTGCTGACCTTAAAAAAGGTAAAAATACAATTCATATAAATGTGCTTAATGATGCGGTTTTGACATTGGATTTTATTGATGTTTCCAACGAAAAAGAAACTAATGATAAGATTTACTTTGCACCGTTACAGTCAAGAAATGCTGATAAAAATGAAAATGCTTGGTCGGTAATAGTTAAAAATGACGGATATTATAAATTATCATACACTAATGACGATTTACCTGACGCTGTAAATGGTGAAACATATAAGTGGGAAATTAAATATCTTCATCGTGGATATAATAAATTTGTTCTTGATAACAATTTAAGTTTAGCAAAAGTTGAAGCATATGAAAAAGCACCTTTCTTAACAATAACACCTGCTGATATGACAGTTCACAATGGTGCAACACTTGAAGATGATGAGAACACTTCAAGCGATAAAAAAATCGGTTGGATTTCATCCGACATGGGAAGCTACGCTACCTTCAATGTAAATGTAGAAGAAGCAGGATATTACAACTTCACTATTGAATACGCAAACAACGAAGAAGGCGGATTCCACGCATACAATGTTGACCTTGTTGAAAGATATATTTCAATATCTGTAAACGGTGAAAAACAGGGTAATTTCTTCTTCCGCAACACATATAGCTGGGAAACCTACAAGACAAAGACTATTGTGCTCTATCTTGATGCAGGCGACAACGAAATCAAGCTTTCAAATGACGGCTCGTACTCATTCAACAATCAAGTTACTTATGCACCGAACATTGGTGATATTCGGGTAAATCCGTTCTAAAAAAATCTATTGAAAAATACTGTTAATAAATTGACAAAAAAAGGCATCGAAAGGTGTCTTTTTTTGTTATTCCGCCAAAAATTTTTTTATTATTTTATTTCTATTGATAATACTAATTTTATGAGGTATAATTATGACAATAAATTACAATGGGTAAATTTATTATTTATATGAATTTTAAATTGTGTTTTGGAGGCTAAAAACTATGAAAGTACAGTTTACAGAAACCGTATTGAGAGATGCCAACCAGTCACTTATTGCTACAAGAATGCCCTTCTCAGACTTTGAGCCGGCTCTTGAAAAGCTGAATAAGGCAGGTTATTATTCTCTTGAATGCTGGGGCGGTGCTACATTCGACTCATGTCTTCGCTATCTTAATGAAGACCCATGGATTAGACTTCGCCGTATCAAAGAAAAATGTCCCGATACAAAGCTTCAGATGCTTCTTCGCGGACAGAACCTTTTAGGTTACAAGCACTATCCCGACGATGTTGTAAGAATGTTCGTTAAAAAGAGTATTGAAAACGGTATTGATGTTATCAGAATTTTCGATGCACTTAACGATGTTCGCAACATTCAGGTAGCAGTTGATGAAACTATTAAAAACGGTGCTATTGCTTCAGGTGCTATTTCTTACACAACAAGCCCTGTTCATACACTTAAAAACTATGTGGCTCTTTGTAAAGAAATGAAAGAAATGGGCTGTTCTACAATCTGTATCAAGGATATGGCGGGTGTTATGACTCCCGTTGAAGCAAAAGACCTTGTTGGTGCTATTAAGGACGCTATGCCTGAAATGCCTGTTATTCTTCACACTCACTGCACAACAGGTATGGCTTATATGACAATCCTTAAGGCAGTTGAAGCAGGTTGCGATATTATTGATACAGCAACATCTTGCTTCTCAGGTGGTACTTCACAGCCCGCAACAGAAACAATCCACGATGCTCTTACAGGTCTTGGCTATGAAACAGGTCTTAACAGAGATATATTAAAGGAAGTAAACGACCACTTCAAGCCACTTCGCGATGAGTATCTTGCATCGGGACTTTTAAAACCAAAAGCACTTGTTACTGATACAGATGCTTTGACATATAAGGTTCCGGGCGGAATGCTTTCAAATATGATGGCAAACCTTGAAGATATGAATGCTCTTGACAGAATGGAAGAAGCTCTTATAGAAATTCCTCAGGTTCGTAAAGACATGGGTTATCCCCCACTTGTAACTCCTTTGAGCCAGATGGTTGGTAATCAGGCTGTTACAAACGTGCTTGTAGGAGAAAGATATAAGAATATCTCAAAAGAAATCAAGGCATATATCAAGGGTGAATATGGTAAGGCACCCGGCGAAATTGATGCCGACCTTCAGAAGAAGGTTCTCGGTGATGAAGAACCAATCACCTGCCGTTTCGCTGATACTCTTGAACCGGCGTTTGAACAGACAAAAGCAGAGCTTGGTGACCTTGCAAAATCTGACGAAGATGTGCTTTCTTACATCGCTTTCCCTGCACAGGCTGAAAAGTTCCTTGCAGACAGAGCTGAAAAAGAAAAGAACACATTTAAATACTCAATCAAAAAGGTTGATTAAGGAGTGACAAAATATGGAATTAGGCATATTAGAAGCTCTTAACATTTCGCTTACAGGTTTTGTAGTTGTTCTTATTATTCTTGCACTTCTTGCAGTTATTATCGTTTTACTTTCAAAGGTTATCAGAGCCGTTGAGGGCGTGGCGGATAAAAAGGATGACTCTGTTGATGTTTCAGCAGAAGCTCCTGCAACATCAGCGCCGGTTACTTCTGCACCCGCACCTGTTATTCCTACAACAGCACCCGCGGTTTATGGTAACGGAGTTGAGCTTTACAAAACCGACCTTAAGAGTGCCGCATCAATTATGGCAATTGTAAGCCACGAAAGTGGTATTCCTCTTGAGCGTCTGCAGTTCACATCAATCAAACTTATTGATGATGTTGAGCTTTATAAGACCGACGACAAAACTGCCGCAACAATTATGGCAATTGTAAGCCACCAGAGCGGTATTCCCCTTGACAGACTTGTGTTCAAGTCAATCAAACTTATCGATAATTAACAAAGGAGATTTTTGAAATGAAATATGTTGTTACATTAAACGGAAATGATTATGAAGTTGAAGTAAATGAGCTCAGCGAAGCAATGGTTACATCTGTTGTTCCCTCAGCAGCACCCGTTGCAATGGCTCCCGTGGCACCCGCTCCTGTGGCAGCACCTGCAGTAGCACCTGTGGCTGAGGCAACACCCGCTCCCGTAGCCACACCTGCTCCTGTGGCAGTTGGCGACGGCACAAAGGTTAGCGCTCCAATGCCCGGAACAGTTCTTTCGGTTAACGTTTCGAACGGTCAGGCAGTAAACGAGGGCGATGTTCTTTTCATTCTTGAAGCTATGAAGATGGAAAATGAAATCGTTGCTCCTTGCGCAGGTACAGTTAAACAGGTTATTGCTACAAAGGGTGCATCAGTTGCTACTGACGAAGTTCTTGCTGTTATCGGCTAATCGGAGGCGTTAAGCAAATGTCAATTATTAACGCTCTTGTTGAGCTTTTAAGTCAATCACAATTTGTAAACCTTGAATGGCAAAATTGGGTAATGATTGGCGTTTCATTTGTTCTTCTTTATCTTGCAATTGTAAAGAAATTTGAGCCCTTACTCCTTTTACCCATTGCCTTTGGTATGCTTCTTGTAAATATTTATCCCGAAATTATGGCTGACCCGCTTATGATGTCTTCTTATGAAGGCGAAGTTGTTGAGGGTGCTCATTGGTATGATACGGGTGTTTTAAGACTTATATATCTTGGTGTTAAATCAAGTATATTCCCCTGCCTTATCTTTATGGGTGTTGGTGCAATGACTGACTTTGGTCCTCTGCTTGCAAATCCCTCAAGCTTACTTCTCGGCGCGGCAGCACAGCTTGGTATTTATGTAGCATTCATTATTGCTATTGCTTCAGGTCAGTTTACTGCAGAAGAAGCAGCTTCAATCGCTATTATTGGTGGTGCAGACGGTCCCACGGCAATCTTCCTTACAGGCAAGCTTGCTCCACATCTTTTAGGACCTATCGCCGTTGCGGCATATTCATATATGGCTCTCATTCCTCTTATTCAGCCACCGATTATGAAATTGCTCACAACCAAAAAAGAAAGAGAAATCAAAATGAATCAGCTTCGCACCGTAAGCAAGGCTGAAAAGATTATCTTCCCGATTATTGTTACAGTAATCTGTGTTCTTCTTATTCCCGATGTTGCTCCCCTCCTTGGTTTCCTTATGCTTGGTAACCTTTTTAAAGAAAGCGGAGTTACAGACAGACTTTCAGATACTGCACAAAATACACTTTGCAATATTGTTACAATTCTTCTTGGTGTAACAGTTGGTGCAACTGCTGAAGGCAAGACCTTCCTTGATGTTAAAACACTTCTCATCATTGGTATCGGATTGCTTGCTTTCGCATTCTCATCCGCAGGCGGTGTGCTTTTTGCAAAGCTTATGAACATTATCACACGCGGAAAAGTTAATCCTCTTATAGGTTCAGCAGGTGTTTCTGCCGTTCCTATGGCGGCTCGCGTTTCACAGGTTGAGGGTAGAAAATATAATCCCTCAAACTTCCTTTTAATGCACGCAATGGGTCCAAACGTTGCAGGTGTTATTGGTTCTGCTGTTGCCGCAGGCTTCTTACTTTCACAGTTTGGATAATTTCTCACAAAACACAAATTTATAAGATAATCCCCACTGAAATTCAGTGGGGATTTTTTCATAGCTTTACAGAGATTTGATTTTTTATTGTTATACTTTCAGGGGTTACATTGCATTGAAATGCAAGGACATTCACACCATTTTCACTGACTTCTTTTAAGACATCTGCAAATGCAGGATGAGTTATTCTGTTTGGTTCAAAATATTTCACATTATCCATTTGCACAACAAATATTATATAAGCTTTGTAGCCCGTTGTAACGGCTTTTTGAAGTTCTTTAAGGTGTTTGACGCCTCGTTCTGTCGGAGCGTCAGGAAAACGCACCACACCGTCATTTTCAAGGGTTACGCCCTTAACCTCAACGAAGATTTTCTCTGTTTCGGTTTCAACATAAATATCAAAACGGGAATTGCCGTATTTACATTCGGGTTTCACAAAAGTTATATTATCAAACAGCTGAAAAAGATGTTCAATTACCACGTAATTGGCAATCTGACTATCTACATTGACAAGCCTTTCACCCTTTTGCACGGCAATCAAATCATATTGAGTTTTACGATTAGGATTATCTGATTTTTGAAGATAAACCGTTGCGCCCTTTATAAAAAGCTCTTTGCATCTGCCCGTATTTTTAACATGGCAGATTTCTTCTTTGCCATTTATATTGCAGATTGCAATAAAACGGTTAGGACGGTCAATAAACTCCCCTTTTATAATATTATTATAATTCATAATTCACCAAACAAAAAGGACGGTAGGTTCCCCCACCGTCCGAAAAGTTAAATATTTTTTATTCAGCCTTTGCAGCTGCTTTTCTTGCTTCGATTTCAGCAACCATTTCTGCCTGACGCTTTTCTGTAATCTTATAGAAGAACATAGGAACTGCACAAGCAAACATACTGATAACGCCTGAAAGAACGAGCATATTCCAAAGTGTATTTGCACCCTCGGCTGAAATATAGCCTGTTTCAGCATCAATACCTGCTGCCGCGAATGAAATAACGCCGATGAAAGCACCAACAGCCATACCAATCTTATTGATAAGTGTCTGCATAGCGAAACAAATACCCTCGCCACGTTCACCTGTTTTCCATTCAAGATAGTCAACAGTATCACCAATCATAGCATAAGTGATAATGTTGTTAACACCCTGAGGAATACCGAGAAGAACAAGACCAATTGCGGCAACAATCAACTTCCAAGGTTCATCATAGCCAACGAAATACATAACCGCCATTACTACACCGCCAAAGAGATGAACGATAATATATGCCCATTTCTTTGTGAATTTCTTTGACATCCACGGAACAAGAAGAGATGCCACAAGACCGCCGGGAACTACAAGAAGAGTAATCAAGCTGTAAAGACCTTCGTTTTGAAGAACATACTTTGCAAAATAGAGACCGCCTGTGTATGTATAAACCATTCTTGCGCCGCCGAGAACACCTGAAAGAACAATAAGAAGAAGCTCTTTGTTCTTAAAGAGAAGCTTTAAGTTATGACCAAAGCTTGGTGGATTGTCGTCTGCGGTGAAACGTTCTTTTGTATTCTTAAAGCCATAGAAGAACATTGGAACTGCAAGAACAACGAGAACAGCGGCACAAATGAAATATGTCCATTTAAGAGTGTCAGCATTTGCAATTTCCTGACCAGCGATAACTGTGTTAACAAACGTGTTTGCTGCTTCTTCAACAGTAAGACCTTGGTTTGCAACAAGTTTTTCAATTTCAGCTGCCTTGTCAACCATAATCTGGTCAATCATATCTGCTGTGTACTTATATTTACTTGTAACTGCACCTGTAATAATCGGAACAAAAACAGTAACGATACCTGCACCAAGTGTGCAAAGAAGACGAGTAACTGTAAGAAGATTGCCACGAACAACCGTGTCATTTGTCATACAAGTTGAAAGTCCCCAATAAGGAACATCGGCAACGGTGTAAACAACCGACCAGATAACATAAATAATTGCGATAATGATAAATGATGATGTTGCTTTTGCTTGGAAAACGGGCAAGAAGCAAGCAATTGTCATAATCGCGATAGGAATAGCCATCCATTTAAGATAAGGACGGCATTTGCCCCATTTAGTTCTTGTCTTGTCAACAATTGAGCCCATAATCGGGTCATTAAGAGCGTCAAAAATTCGAGTACCAAGCATTAAATATGCAACTGCCATTGCACCGGTAACTGTACCGAAGGTAACATCAGCTGCACCAAAAAGAAGCGCATCGGTAAGGAAAATTGTCAAATAAGAGCCAATGATTGTGCAAATAAAGTTCTGACCGAAACCTGCTATACCGTAAGCAATAGCCTCTTTAGGCTGAAGACTGCCTTTGTCATTAGGATTTGTGCCATAAACTTTATGCAAAAGGTCATTGATTTTCATAAAATCCCTCTTTCATAAATTTAATATTATAATTATAACACAACATATTGTCTATTTCAATGATATTTTAACAAAAAATGAACACAAAAAACAACTCCCCTATTCATTGAATAAGGGAGTGTTAAATAATTACTGTTTTGCTCCGTTGTCAAACATTTCAAGCACTTTAACGCTTGCTGCAAAGCAATCTGCAAGACAAGCTTTATTAAGTGCATCGGGTGTATCGAGTCTTGTGTGATAGAAATCGGGTAATGCATGATTAAGAGCTGTAACACCTGTTGAACGCATACCTGCCTGTGCGAATGCTGCTGAGTCAGTTGCACCGCCAAGTGGTGGAACCATACCTTTTTTACAAGGAATGTTCAACTCTTCACAAGCTTCGTAGAACAAGTCGCAAACATCCTTATCAACCTTAACAGTACCGTTAAGGTCACGATAGTTTACCATAAGATGCTCTGACTGTGCAATTGTATCATAAGAATAAATAAATGTAGGAACATCGTTGAATTCGTCTTTATGAGCCTCACACCAAGCTTTTGCTCCGCGAAGACCTGCTTCTTCAGAGCCTGTAAGAACAACACCGATTTCTGTGTTTTCAAGCTCAATGCCCTCATCCTTGAGTGCCTTAAGAATTGCAATACCAATATAGCAACCTGAAAGGTTATCATTAGCACCGTCAACAATCTTATTTCTATTCCACATAAAGTAAAGACCAAACCAGAATGGTGCAAATACAAGACCCCAAAGGCCAAGCTTTGTACCAAGCTCAGGGTTGTTAGCAAAAGCACCTGCCACATTAGCAATAGCAATACCGATTGTATAGAATGCACCAATAAAGCAAACAATCATATGAATATCAAAGCCCAGATATGTAAACTTGTATTTGAAAGGCCACTCCCAAGCGGCATCGGGATGTCCGTTGAAGATAATTCTGCGTTTTACTTCACCTGTTGGCTTTTTAAAACCTGCTGCATTGTGACCAATCTTTTCTTTGAAAAATTTGTCAACAGTTTTCTTATAAAGACCGAACTGCAAGAAGCAAAGAACAAGTCCGAGAGCAATAAACACAATTGAAAGTGCAGGAACAAAAAAGTATGAAATAAGAGCTAAAAAGCAGAAAGTAATTGTGAAATAAATCCAGCCAAAGAATGAACCTGGATTTTCCTTGAACTCGTCAACATAAGTTGTATCACAGCCCAACTCTTTCAACTGTTCAGCCATATACTCACAAGCTTGATGTTCGCCCTTTGAACCAGGACCTCTTTTTTCAAACTTTGTACAGATATGAGTGATTTCGTCAATCATATACTGTGCCGCGGCATCCTTTTTGTCGATAATCTTCTTTAAATCCATAACAAAATTCCTCCTTATAAAGCGTTACACTTCAACGCTTTACTTAATAGATATATATTACCAAAACTGTAACTTCAAGTCAAGATAATATACACTATGTTGTTAAAGATTTATGTCGAACCCTCGAAAAATACTTAATTTTATGCATATACAAATGACTCAAGGCAAAAAAAGTAATGCAACACAACTTCATTTATCTCATTCAATTTATTGACTTTTATTTTGAAGCTATTAAAAGTGCTCGCAAATGGCTCTGTATAGCAATTTATGAAGAAACCTGATGAAAATAAACAAAATTGTATAAAATAAAAAAGAGAGCAAAAAAGCTCTCTGGTTTGGTGCCGGTGACCGGGGTCGAACCGGTACGGTATCGCTACCACTGGATTTTGAGTCCAGCACGTCTGCCAATTCCATCACACCGGCGAATTAACTGACTACGATATTATATGAAAATTATGATAAAAAGTCAATAGTAAATATCATAGATTTTCATTTTTTCGCTTTTCATTTTGTATTATAAACGGCGGGAGCAAGCCCCCGCCCTACGAATCAAGAGGCGAATAGGTATTATCCTTTAATTTTTAATCAACTTCAAAAAGCTCGCGGAGTTCTTCGAGGGCTTTTGTTTCAATTCGGGATACATAAGAACGGCTTATGCCCAATTCCTTTGCGATTTCGCGTTGAGTAAGGGGCTCGGTATCGTAAAGTCCATAGCGCATAATAAGTATTTTCTTCTTTCGTTGGTCATCGATATTTTCAAGGTATTCATACAGTTTTTCTGCGTTCATTTTCAAATCCACATCATCAAAAACGGTTTCATCGCTATAAATAATATCCGTAAAAGTCAAGGGGTTTCCCTCGCTGTCGGTATCAATCGGCTCGTTCATTGAAATCTCGTTTGCATTCTTTTTGCGGGTACGAAAATGCATAAAAATCTCGTTTTCAATACACCGTGAGGCATAAGTTGCAAGGCGGGTGCCCTTGGTATAATCAAAAGTATTTATTCCCTTTATAAGTCCGATTGTGCCGATTGAAATTATGTCCTCCTGGTCTGAATAATTTGAATAATACTTCTTGATTATGTGAGCCACAAGGCGCATATTGTGATTTACAAGTCGGTTGCGAGCGTTTATATCGCCGTCGCGATGAAATTTTATGAGCTCTGCCTCCTCCTCTTTTGCCGTTAAGGGCTTGGGAAAGGAATTGTTTGTTGACAGATGCAACATAAAATAAAGCACATTGGTAGATAAGCTCTGCAATAATGAAAGTAACATATAAAAAACCACCTCTACACATAATATGCGTGAGGTGGAATTTTGTGCAAGTCCCTTGCAATTTATCATAAAAGAAAATCCATTGCAAGCATTACGCAGAAGCCTGCAAGAAGCGCATAAGTTGCGCCTTTTTCAAAGCCGTGGGAATGGGTTTCGGGTATCATTTCGTCACTGATGACATAGAGCATTGTACCGCCGGCAAAAGCCAAGGCAAAGGGCAGTATTGCCACGGATATATTAACCACAAAGTAGCCGAGCATTGTGCCCACAACTTCAACAAGTCCTGTGCAAAGAGCAATTACGAATGCGCGGGATTTCTTGACTCCCGCATTAAGCATTGGTGAGATTATCACCATACCCTCGGGAATATTCTGTAAAGCAATACCACCTGCTACGGTTATGGCATCGGCAATATTGCCCGTACCGAAGCTTACACCTGCTGCAATACCTTCGGGCAAATTGTGAATTCCGATTGCCAGTACAAAAAGCATTACGCGATTCAAATGCATTGAGTTTTCGGCGTGCTGCTCTTTGTCAATGCCCGTTATGTTATGCATATGAGGAACAGCCCTGTCCATAAGGCTTAAAAATAGGGCTCCGCAGATAATACCTGCGATAACAACTACCAAGCCCCCTATACCCTCGCTGCTTTCCAGAGCGGGAACTATGAGCCCCAACACTGCGGCGGCAAGCATTATACCGGCGGCAAAGCCTAAAACAATATCGTTAAATTTATGTGGAATTTTTTTGAGCGCAAAGCCTATAAAACTGCCGAAAACAGTTGCAAGACCAACGCCAAGAGCAGTTAAAATTACTACTTGCATTAAATCATCTCCTACTATTTATAATATCAAAAAGTCAAGATTTGTGCAACAGAAAATGGTGGATAAAAATAGAGTATTATTTTATAAAAAATTTACTGCAATTTTACTGCAACCGTACTGCAACCGTACTGCAACGCAACTTTTAAAAAATTAGGTTATCTTCGGTTAAATTATGTTTAGAGGTTTCACAACCCACGCATTATAGCCATTTAAACAGAATTAAACAGAATTATTCAAAAAATAAAAGAGCGTTAAAAAAACGCTCTTTTTGGCTGGGGTGGCAGGATTCGAACCTACGAATGCAGCAGTCAAAGTGCTGT
>CAYWFB010000053.1:0-11376 GCA_964457415.1 uncultured Eubacteriales bacterium
CACTCGGCGTAGGCGAATAGAGTTGCGTGATACTCCGTTAAGAGTATCACGCTAATCGATGTCCTTTTTAGTTTTATTTACTTCTTAAGTCCTTTTGCGAGAACAATTAAACTGTCAAGCTGTTCATCGCTTAAGCCTTTAACTGCGCTTACCAATTCTTTTACCTTAAGCGGATTTTTATTTTCAGTAGCAAAGAATTCTTCAGGTGTGATATTTAGATATTCGCAAATATAAAAGAACACAGTCATTGATGGAAAATTTGCACCGTTTTCAACGCCGTTAATATAACTCTCGCATTGACCGATTGACAAACTCATATCTCTTGCTGAAACGCCTTTATTCTCACGCAATTTAGCTAATCTTAGGCTAAATTCTCTTTGCTCCATACAATCACCGCCTTTTATCTAATTGTACTATACACAGTCCTCTTTTGTGTCGAGGCAGACTATAATTTATACTTGACATATCGAATTCAATTAGATATAATTAGTATGATACCTAATTGAATTGGTATGCAAATTTAATAAAATCCGCTTGAGCTCTCTTATAGTAATATTTTATTTCGACCGATTGTTCTTGCTCACCGTATGGTTTGCAATTGAGCACTTGTAGGCGCTTTTTGTAAGTATCAGAGCCAAGGATTTATTCGTCGTGAGTGGTAACATTCTCGACGATTTTGCTTTTTTAAGGATGTTGTAACAAAGTCCATTTCTATTTCGACTTAAAATTTTAGGGAATTTTTACGCAAAAGGAGTCTTTTTCAATGATTGCTATATCACCTAATGAATTGCACGCTTTTTTGAAAAGCAAGGGAATTAAATATTTATACTGTGCGAATTCTGTGAAAAGTTCCTGCACAATGCTTGAACAAGGCGAGCTTCTCTCGAACCATCAGTTGAATTACAGAAAGCTTCCTTTGACCGAGCCCGTTAACACCGAGCCAGAGAAACGAGCAGGTGTATGGAATAAAATTTCTTTTTATATCTGTGATTTGCACGGATATTTCACACGCCAGAACAAGCAGGGTCCCGTGTGCTTTGTTGTTGACATTGACTTTTTGTTGGATATTCACGAAAAAGACCTTTATATTTCAAAACGAAATCCAATCAATTGGAAAAAGCATCTTAAACATAATCAGATTTATTATTCTTCCGTGGCGGAATTTGCAGAAGACTTTGACTCGCTTTTACCTAAACGCAAGGCGCACAAAACCATAATTTTGGTGCGTGATAAAAAATCCACAATAAATTTGAAAAAATATCTTGTGAAAATCATTCTTGACAAGCCTGCTCACAGACATCTGCTTTTTGTGAAGTCTCAAAAGGCACTATCCTCTGCCCTTGAAAAATCGAAATTAGCTAATATTCCGCTTAAAATAAGGAATTGCAATGATTTTTGCTTTTGCGAAACAAATTACAGCGAAATGACCAAAGAAGAAATTGAAACGCTTTTTTTACCTTAATAACAAATCACTTTTTGAGCATATTTTTTGTAAGGCAAGGCGTGGCGTCGAAGGAATATGCGGATATTTCGAGACGGCACAACGTAGCATTACGGAAAATATACCAAAAAACTGTTGACAGTTGACTTTCGGTGTTGTATAATACACAATGTATCCCAATGTAAAGGGAGGGATTTTTAATGAGTCAGGTAAAAGTTAAAGAAAACGAGTCCTTGGAAAGTGCTCTCAGAAGATTTAAGAGACAGACTTCTCGTGACGGCGTAATTCAGGAAGTACGCAAAAGAGAGCATTATGAAAAGCCTTCTGTTAAGAGAAAGAAGAAGTCTGAGGCTGCCCGTAAGCGTAAGTTTAAATAAGTTTTAGCTTAGGCTTTTTTGGCGTATGAAAAAGAAAGTGGGCGTTCCCAAAGGGCGCCCGCTATTTTTTTACTTTAAGGAGTTTTTATATGGTTTCACCAATGCCAAAATACAGATTTAAAAGTGTTCTCGACATAACAGTTGATGATTTACATAAAATGGGTGCAAAGGCGGTTGCCCTTGACATTGACAATACAATCTGCAACGACGGCAAAGAGAACTGCATATCAGGGCTTGAAGATTGGCTCAAAATGGTACAATCTGCAGGAATTAAGGTTATGATAATCTCAAACGCAATCCCGCCACGTCCACGCAGAATTGCAGAACGTTTGGGACTTACCTATCTCTGCTTTGCAAGAAAGCCCTTTGCACACAAGCTTCGTAAAGGCGCAAAGCTGATGGGTGTGGAAATACACGAAATGGCAATGGTCGGCGACCAGCTTTTTGCAGATATAAAGGCGGCAAACAGATGCGGTGCTATCCCGGTACGCGTTGAACCACTTGAGGGCGAAACCCGATTTGCAAAATATTATGAGAAACGCAGAGCCAAAGAGGCTCCCGTTCTTAAAGAATTTGAGAAATTTCACGGATATGGTGTTTATGATGAATAATTTACAAAAATGCTTAGCAGAAAAGAGCAACGATTACGCCGCCCTTATAACTTCACCCGAAAACAGAAAATATTTTACAGGCTTTGACTCCTCCGACGGATTTTTGCTTGTATCCCCTACCCGCGCGGTATTCATAACCGACGGCAGATACATTGAAGCCGCAGAAAAGCAGATTACCACCTGCGAGGTTAAGCTTTTGGGTAAAACTTATCCGCAGATTTCGGGAATTCTCGACGAAATGGGTTGTAAGCATCTGCTTGTGGAGTCCACAAGAATGACAGTTGCTACATACAACGCACTCAAGGGTGTTCTTAAAAAAATCAGCGTTTCAACTGACAGTACTCTTGATACTATTATAAATACTCTTCGTTCAGTTAAAACTGAAGCAGAGGTTGAGCAGATTGTAAAAGCCCAAAGAATTGCTGAAGATGCTTTTAATCACATTCTTGACTTCATCAAGGTTGGCGTTACCGAAAAACAGGTTGCCCTTGAGCTTGATTTCTATATGCTAAGCCATGGCGGTGAGGCTCTTTCATTTGAAACAATCGTGGTAAGCGGTGCAAATTCTTCAATGCCTCACGGCGTGCCAAGTGACAAGAAAATCGAAAACGGTGATTTTGTAACTATGGATTTTGGTACAGTTGTGGGTGGTTATCACAGTGATATGACCCGTACTATTGCGATAGGCTTTGCCACCGACGAAATGAAAGAGATTTACAACACAGTTCTCAATGCGCAGAACAACTGTCTTGAAAAAATCAAAGCAGGAATTTCTTTAAAGGACGGCGACGAATTCACCCGTTCTGTTATAAAAAATGCGGGCTATGGTGAATACTTTACTCATTCAACCGGTCACGGTGTAGGTGTTGAAATCCATGAATTCCCCAATCTTTCACCTATCTCGGACGGTGAATTGCAGACAGGTAACGTAGTAACTGTTGAACCGGGTATTTATATCCCCGGTAAATTCGGCGTAAGAATTGAAGATATGGCTTATATCACTGCCGACGGTTGCCGTAATCTTACCAGCGCACCTAAGGATTTGATTATTTTATAATCATCGCGGTCAGAATTGCCCCAAGCCCTGCCGAAGCCGCCATTTCTGCAAAGAAAAAAAGGCGGCTTTTCATTTTTTGCTTGCGGGTTTTGGGCACAGTGGCAGATTTGCGGATGCTTTTTAGCGCACTCCCCTTTAATTTACTATCGTTTTCGCTACTGTATTCGGGCTTTACAAAAAACAGTGCTTTCTCAAAATATTCGCATCCAGTTTCGTGAATTTCAAGCACTTGACGATTTACACCTTTAACCATTTTAAGAACCTCTCAAAGTTTTGTTATAATCATTTTTATTCATTGTTATTTTTGGTTCTTATGGTTAGTTTTATACTATTTCAAATATACAAATTTACAAGAAAAATTTGTCAATATGGGATTTTTACCAAAAATTATTACAGCAAAAAATATACAATTCGTATAATCAACTTTTCAACTAAATTGTTGAAAACTCTGTTGAAAATGTTTATAACTTCCGCTAAAACCATAGGATTTTAACGTTTTTTAACAGTTTTCGACAGAATTTGAAAAAGGTTGTTAAAAAAATATCAAATACTAAATGTTATAAAGTCTTTACAATTTATACATTCTGGAACATTGTCTACTTTAAAATTATCTAAAATTTTTGTGCATTTTGTCATTAGCATTTTTAGATAGAATATTAAGAAATTTTTGGCTATTTTGCGAGGTGATTTTGCTTGAAAAATACATTTGAAATAACCTGTCCTCCCGTTTTTAATCTTGCGCTTTGTCTTGATTGCGGTCAGGCTTTCCGTTGGGCTGAAAAAGACGGAAAATGGCACGGCGTGGCTTACGGTAAGGCACTCACCGTAGAGCAGATTGAAAACCGACTTATTCTTGATTGCTCTGCAGAGGATTTTGATAACATCTGGAAAAACTATTTCGATTTTGACTGCGACTACGAAAAAATTATCGCATCATACGACGATAAATACTTAAAATCTGCCGTCAGCGAGTATTCGGGAATACGAATTCTTCGTCAGGAACCGTGGGAGGCACTTTGCTCATTCATTATTTCACAAAACAACAATATTCCGCGAATTAAAGGTATTGTTGAACGACTTTGTGACACTTTCGGCGAGGGTGACGAGGGCAAAAAGAGTTTTCCGTCTGCTGAAAAATTATCAAATCTCACTGTTGAAGATTTAGCTCCCCTGCGCGCAGGCTTCAGAGCAAAATACATTATTGACGCGGCGCAAAAGGTCGCTAACGGTGAAGTAAATTTTGAAAAAATCAACGCAGAACCCATTGAATTCGGCAGAGAAGAATTGCAAAAAATCAAAGGCGTCGGTGCGAAGGTTGCCGAATGTACTCTGCTTTACGGCTTCCACAAGCTTGAAGCGTTCCCCGTTGATGTATGGGTAAAGCGTATAATGGCAGAAATGTACCCCAACGGTCTTCCTGAATGTACTAAAGGTAGCGAGGGTATTGCTCAGCAATATCTCTTCCATTGGCGCAGAATGCAAGACAAATAATATCTACGCACTTGACAGAGCGTAGATTTTATGATATTATACACAAGTCTTATATAGGTTATATTCCGTTTTCGGACGGATGAAAAAGGAACCCCACCGAGAAATCTCGGTGGGGTTTTGGGTTTTATATTAAGAAAAGAATCCCTCCACCGCCGACGCGGTCCCCCTCCCTTTAACAAAGGAGGCATTATTAGATTCTCGCAACACCTGTTTTTCTTGCCGCGTCTGCGACCGCCTTTGCAACGGTTGTGCCCACTCTTTCGTCAAAAGCTTTGGGCAATATGTAATCCTCATTCAATTCTTCATCTGCCACCAATGAGGCAATTGCTCTTGCCGCCGCGATTTTCATTTCTTCGTTAATATCACTTGCTCTGCAATCAAGAGCACCGCGGAAAATTCCAGGAAACGCAAGCACATTGTTAATCTGGTTCGGGTAATCACTTCTGCCCGTTCCCACAACTCTTGCACCCGCGTTTTTCGCCTGAGCGGGCATAATTTCAGGCACGGGATTTGCCATAGGAAATACAATCGCATTTTCAGCCATTGAGCCCACCATATCCTCGGTGACTATATTCGGCGCAGAAACTCCGATAAATATATCCGCACCTTTCATTGCGTCTGCCAAAGTGCCTTTAATATGATTTTTATTTGTGATTTTCGCCATTTCTGCTTGTGCAGGGTTCATCCAAGCTTCACCCTCACAAAGAACACCCATTTTGTCGCACATAATAATGTTGCCTGCACCAAGCTTATGAATAAGCTTGGCAATTGCAATACCCGCCGCACCTGCACCGCTGAATACAACTGTACAATCTTCAATCCTTTTATTCACAAGACGAAGTGCATTTGTGACTGCCGCACCAACTACTACGGCAGTGCCGTGCTGGTCGTCGTGGAAAATGGGAATATCACATTTTTCTTTTAATTTTCTCTCGATTTCAAAGCAACGGGGAGCAGAAATATCCTCAAGGTTTATTCCGCCAAAAGAACCTGCGAGAAGTGATATACAATTAACAATTTCGTCAACTTCCTTTGAACGAACGCAAAGAGGAATTGCGTCAACTCCGCCGAATTCCTTGAAGAGCACGCATTTACCCTCCATAACGGGCATTCCCGCCTCGGCGCCTATGTCACCAAGGCCCAAAACCGCCGTTCCGTCAGTCACAACGGCAACAGTATTCCAACGTCTTGTCAGTTCGTAGGATTTATTTATATCCTTTTGAATTTCAAGGCACGGCTCGGCAACACCGGGAGTGTAAGCCAAAGACAAAGACTGTTTATCATTTGCCTTTGCTCTTGTTTTTATTTCAATTTTACCCTGCCATTCATAATGAAGCTTCAAGCTTTCTTTTGCGTAGTCCATAGTGTTCGCCTCTATATACAATTTACGGCGGGAAACCCCTCAGTCATTTTCTTCAAAAATGACAGCTCCCCTTTCAGAGGAGCCAAGAGACCCCGCCTTTTAGTTTGTTTTAATGCTCAACCCAATCTCTTGAGCGTTCAACTGCACGAAGCCAGCCACGGTATCTCTTTTCGCGCTTTTCAATATCCATCTTGGGCTCAAAAATCTTATCTACCTGACGGATTTTTGCAATTTCATCGGTGCTCTCCCAGAAGCCCGTTGCAAGACCTGCAAGGTAAGCCGCGCCGATTGCAGTTGTTTCAACCATCTTGGGTCGGTTAACATTGGTTCTAATCATATCCGCCTGAATTTGCATCATAATATCGCTTACTGATGCACCACCGTCAACGCGGAGCTCTGAAAGTTCAATATCAGAATCCTGCTTCATAGCCTCAAGCAAATCGGTCATCTGATATGCAATTGCCTCAAGCACGCTACGGCAAATATGTGCCGCACTTGCTCCGCGGGTAAGACCAACAATTGTGCCACGGGCGTACATATCCCAATAAGGAGCGCCAAGTCCTGTGAATGCAGGCACAAAATAAACTCCGTTTGAATTGGGAACACTTTCTGCCAATTCATCACAACGGCGTGCAGAGGGAATAAGCTGTAAATCGTCACGAAGCCATTTAATAACTGAACCTGCGTTGAATGCTGAGCCCTCAATTGCATAAGTTACCTTATCGCCGATGCCCCATGCAACACCCGTAACAAGATTGTTGTCAGATTTTACTCTCTTGTCGCCTGTGTTCATAAGCAAGAAACAACCTGTGCCGTATGTGTTTTTTGCCTGACCGCTCTCAAAACAACCCTGACCAAAAAGCGCTGCGGGCTGGTCACCGATTGCGCCCGAAATCGGCACACCCGCCAAATCCTCAATACCCATAACATTCTTGCCGACAGTACCATAAACCTTACTTGAAGGCACTGCCTCGGGGAGCATATTCATAGGAATACCGAGCTTTTCGCAGAGATATTCGTCCCAGCAAAGCTTATCAACATCAAAAAGCATTGTACGTGAAGCGTTTGAATAGTCAGTGATATGTACCGCTCCACCTGTTAAATTCCAGATAAGCCAGGTTTCAACCGTACCGAAAAGGAGCTGACCTTTTTGAGCCAATTCCTTTGCACCCTCAACATTTTCAAGAATCCACTTGATTTTTGTTGCAGAGAAGTAAGCATCAACTACCAAGCCCGTATGGTCCTTGATATACTGTGTAAGTTCTGCATCTGCCTTGATTTCTTCACACATATTTGCAGTTCTGCGACACTGCCATACAATCGCATTATAAATAGGCTTGCCTGTTGATTTATCCCACACAATTGTAGTTTCACGTTGATTTGTAATACCGATTGCTGAAATATCTTCGGCAGTTGCTTTGCTTTCTGCCATTACTTCCATAACGGACTGCAACTGTGAAAAGAGAATTTCCATAGGATTGTGCTCAACCCAGCCTGTATGGGGATAAATCTGTGTAAACTCGTGCTGAGCCTTAAAGCAGATGTTACCCTTTTTGTCAAAAAGAATTGCGCGTGAGCTTGTTGTTCCCTGGTCGAGAGCAAGAACATACTTTTTCATTGTATAACACCTCAATATTATAAATAGATAAAAACTGACTACAATCCCCATCGTAGTTAATTTTTAAGACTTTACCTGTTTTTTATAGTTTTACACTTAAACCAAAGTGATGATGCGTGCTTGTATATGAATGACGGGCACGCCTTTTTTATCGGTGCGAAATCCACTTCATAAGCATCAAGCAATTTGCAATAATCCTCCGCCTTGTGCAAAAATGTTGTAAACGATGGATAATCCTTTTCTGCCCATGCATTTTCAGCCATAGCACCTAAACGCGGAAATGTGAGAAATTCAAGCCGTTTCATATCGGGAATATAATCCGTACATAAATAAGCTTCAAGCCCCAACATATCCTCAGCATTTTCGTCATTGCACACCTTTTTAAGCGTATTCATACCATAAGGATAATCAAATCTATACGGAATTTCATTTGAATTTATCAACGGGTTTTTACTGATTTCACCGCCAAAAACAGCTTCAATTTTTCTTGACTGACAGTATGCGACAATTTCTTCTATATCCTCTTGTGTATAATAATTGTCAGCGTCACACAAACTCAATATATTCAGCTTGTGAAGAGCCATCAAATCAGCAATTCTCTTAATCTCTCCAACCGTATAAGCATTTTTAGTTAAATCAAGCCTAAATCCGCGGTGAGAAAAACGGGGCTCATCAGTAATTTCGGTATAAGGAATTTTGCCCTTGGTCTGAATAAGCATTTGCTTGAGGGTCTGCAAGCCATAAAAAAGTCCCGTTTCGGTTTTAGCGTTTATATACACCCGACGATTTTCGCACTTCAGAGTGTAGCCCTCACCATGCTCTATATTATTATCAAGCGTGAGAATTATCGAACGTTCTTCGCCCGTATCCTCGTGAATGCGAACCTTTTTATTAAAAACATTTCGGGCAAAAGCTATAAAATCCTCACAGAAATCAAAGGGAGAAATAATTGTCCCCGCGTGAAGAGTAAAGCCTTTTTTATCTCGGTTTATAAGTATGCTGATGGGCTGGGGGATAATATTAAACATCCTCTTAGTCCTCCATAGCTAAATATTAGTAGTTATTTAAATTTATTCTATCACAAAATCTTTTGAACTACAACAAAAATAGTGTAGATTTTCCTCTTGAAATTACTGTATATATATAGTATAATAATTTGACTAAATAAATTTAAAGCTTTGATTCAGTCGTGTGCCGTGTGGGTCCTGTGCGGCGAGGCGCTGTGAACCATGTCAGGCGGGGAACCGAGCAGCATTAAGCGGATAGCATCGGGCGCCACAGATTGCCTGCACGACACATGACTGAGTTAAAGCTTTTTTGATAGGAGGAGAATTATGTACCGCGCGTTTTACAGAAAATACCGTCCTGCCGCATTTACCGATGTTGTGGGTCAGGAGCATATCACAAAAACACTTGAAAATGCAGTAAAAACCGGCAAAACAAGTCACGCTTATCTTTTCACAGGCTCCCGCGGAACAGGTAAAACCTCCTGTGCAAAAATTCTTGCAAAGGCAGTTAACTGCTTGAATTCACAAAACGGCAACCCATGTAACGAATGTGAAATCTGCCGTGGAATTGACAACGGCTCAATTCTTGATATTATCGAAATCGACGCCGCATCAAACAACGGCGTTGACAACATCCGCGATTTGCGTGAAGAGGCTAACTTCACCCCCGCAAACGCAAAATACCGCGTTTACATCATTGACGAGGTTCACATGCTCTCAATCGGTGCGTTCAACGCACTTCTTAAAACTCTTGAAGAGCCCCCCGCACACGTAATCTTTATTCTGGCAACTACCGAGGTTCACAAATTGCCCTCAACCATTCTTTCACGTTGTCAGCGTTTTGACTTCAAGCGAATCCCCCCCGAGGATATTGCAGGCAGACTTAATGAGGTTGCAGTTAAAGAAAATCTTAAGCTTGCCGACGACGGCGCAATGCTCATCGCCCGAATTGCAGACGGTGCAATGCGTGATGCTCTTTCACTTCTTGACCGTTGCTCATCTTATGACGGTGTTATTGACTCCGCCGCAGTCGCTTCGAGTGCAGGACTTGCAGGTCGCGAATATATTTTCGAGCTTTGCGATTGCATAATTCAAAAAGATGCCGCAAAGGCACTTGAAATCGTAAACCGACTTTATAACGATTCCTGCGATATGGAACGTCTTATTACTGAGCTTACAAGCCATTTCAGAAATCTTATGGTTTCAAAGGCGGTCAAGAATTTCCAAAATATGATTATCTGCTCGCAGGGCGAGATTGATATTATCCGTCAGCAGAGTGAAAAGACCACACTTGCAACAATTATGGCTTGCATAGACATTCTCACCGCCTCTGCCGCCACAATGAAGCAAGGTGCAAACAGAAGAACATCTGCCGAGCTTTGCATTATAAGACTTTGCACACCATCGCTTGACAGTGATATGAATGCGGTTTTACGCCGACTTAACGAACTTGAAAGTGCAGTTGCATCAGGCAAAATACAAGTTCGTGCAGAGGCATCTGCACCTGTAAAAGCAGAGGCCAAGGCAGAACCCAAGCCTGAAGTCAAGCCCGAGCCCGTAGTCGAAAAAGTTACCGAACCTCAGCCCGAAAAAGAGGAAATTCCATTACCTCCCCCACCTCCTGAAAAGGAAGAAGAAAAGGTAATCAAACAGGCAAGCGGAACGGTTCCTTTCAGCAAGTGGCCCGAAGTGCTTGAAAAAATCTTTGCAAGCAACCGTAGTCTTATTGCAATGCTCTCAGGTTCAAGTGCATTTATTCACGATGATAAATATCTGCTCATAAAGGGGTCACCCGTACTTGAGCTTTATCTCAAAACAGGCGATTATTCAAGAATTATAAAAGAAGCAGTTTATGCCGTAACAGGCAGAAATTACACTCTCGCAGTTTATAACAATAAGCAAGAAGAAGCACCGAAAAATCCCCTTTCCGACCTTATGTCAAAGGCGCGAGGCTTAGGTGTGAATATCGAGGAGGAATAAAAATGAAAGCAAGAATTCCCAATCAGGGCGGTCAGGCAAATATGATGAAGCGTCTTCAGCAGATGCAGGACGATATGGCTCGCGTTCAGAAAGAATGTGAAGAGGCAGAGTATTCAGCATCCGCAGGCGGCGGAGCAATCGACGTTACGGTTAACGGCAAGCATCAGGTTGTATCCGTTAAAATTCAGCCCGACGTTGTTGACCCTGAAGATGTTGAAATGCTTGAGGATTTGCTTGTAGCAGCAGTTAACGAGGCAATGAGAAAAGCAGACGAAACTATGGAAAGAGAAATGGGCAAAATCACAGGCGGAATGAATATTCCCGGTCTTGGCTTCTAAAGTGTACCCACTGATTGAATTGAAGCACAATTCTCAGTGGCTACTTTTCCGTCATAACTCGTCCAAAATACTCGTTAATACACAAAGTATTGC
>CAYWFB010000054.1:0-11321 GCA_964457415.1 uncultured Eubacteriales bacterium
AATGGGTTCTCTTTTATTTTTATTTTTTCAGTCTCACATCATTGACAAATCTACAGTTTTAATAAGTTTTTTAATATATTTTCATTCGCAAGTTTTTTGACAAATTATTTAAATGTTCTAAATATTTTATTGATTATTACTCATAAATGTGCTAAAATTTTTATGGGATAAAAACTCTCAAAGGTCAAATATATGCCAATTTATAATGAATTCGGTCGTATCGCTATTGACGATGTTAGAATTGACGAAACTTGTAATGCTTATTTCAAGTGGAAAGATTTGAATACTTATATTTCAAACAATAGTCATCGTGGCATAAATATGCCAGATGCAATTAGCGAACCAATGGGTTGCTATTGCTTGGATTTGTTGTGGAATAGAGGCAAAGAAGTTGGCGATGCAACTGACCCAAAAACTAATAAAAAGATTGAATTTAAGGCGACTTCTAGATTTGAAGGCGATTTATCTTCTTTTGGTCCTAAATGCGTTTTTGATGATTTAGTTTTTTTGCGTTTTAACTTGGAAGAAAATCTTTTGTATATTTATGATTTGAATATAAATTCAGAAGAATTTGGTAAATATCCAGCGAATAAAAAAGAAACAATTCAAGAGCAAAAAGAGCAAGGCAGACGACCACATGTTAGTTTGCAAGAACTTTTTGTTGATGCTAAAAACCTTGAACCTGATATTGTTTTTGATATCAGAAAATGTAAAATTATTAAAGATAACAGATAAACACATGAGAAAGGTAGAGAGTTTTTATCTCTCTACTTTTGACCATGTGTTTGCGGCGCGCCGCAATTTATTGGAGGTTAGTTATGTTAACTTGTGCATCTTTTTTTGCAGGTGTTGGTGGAATAGACAAGGGTTTTGAGAACACAGGTTTTTTTAAGACTGTTTATGCCAATGAATTTGATGTTTACCCTGCAAAAACCTATGAAAAAAATTTCAATATTAAAGTTGATTGCAGAGATATAAACAAGGTCAAAACGTCGGAAGTTCCTGATTTCGATGTGATGTTAGCAGGATTTCCATGTCAGGCATTTAGCATAGCAGGTTATAGAAAAGGTTTTGAGGATGAAAAGGGTAGGGGGACGCTCTTTTTTGAATTAGTGCGTATCTTTAAGGATAAAAAACCTCAAATCATTTTTTTGGAAAATGTAAAAAACTTGGTTAGTCACGATAATGGACACACATTTAGAGTTATATTGGAAGAGTTAAACGAAGCTGGGTATTTTGTTAAACACGCTGTTTTGAATGCGTGTGAATATGGAAATGTACCACAAAATAGAGAACGAATTTATATTGTTGCGTTCAGGGATGAAAAAATGTATAAAGATTTTGTTTTTCCAATGCCTATTATGTTAACAAAACAGTTAGATGATGTCATAGATTTTAATGAGAAAGTTGACGAGAAATACTATTATGCAGAAGGCAAATATAAAGGAGATATTTATCAAAAATTAGTTGCAGGCATTGATGACGAGAGAGCCGTTTATCAATGGCGAAGAAAATATGTTAGAAAGAATATGAGTGGTCTTATTCCTACATTAACTGCTAATCAAGGCGAGGGCGGTCACAATGTTTGTATAATAAAAACAAAACACGGTATAAGGAAAATGACTCCACACGAGTGTTTTAATGCTCAAGGGTTTTCTAAAAATTTCAAATTGCCAACAGATATGAGTGATGCAAGATTGTATAAACAAGCGGGTAATTCTGTATGTGTTTCGGTAATTGAACGAATAGCAGAGGAAATTGCAAAGGTATATAAATAACAAAAACGAACAGATGCTTTAAAAGGGACTGTAAAATGTCCCTTTTTGTATTCTTGTTCGTTCTTTTTCTGTTGATTTTTTAATATGCCAAATGTATAATGAATATGTATGCAAATTTAAAGGAGATGTATTGGTTATGTTACCTCCGGTAATTGAATTTTTAAAGGATAAAAGCGTGCTCATTCTCGGCTTCGGCAGAGAGGGAAGAAGCACATATAATTACATAAGAAAGTATCTGCCCGAAAAGATGCTTGCCATCGGCGACGGCAGGGAACAGAAAATCGACGATAATTATGTTGAGTATTACTGCGGTGAAGATTATCTTTCGTACATCGGCAAATTCGATGTGGTTATGAAAAGTCCCGGAATTTCATTTGTAAATGCGGATATTCCCGACGGCACCTATGTGACTTGCCAGACAGATTTATTTATGAAATATGCACCCTGCAAGAAAATCGGCGTAACGGGCTCAAAGGGTAAAACAACGACCTCAACTCTTACATATAAAATGCTCTGTGCAGGCGGTGTGGATTGCGAATTAATGGGTAATATGGGGCTTCCTGTGTTCGACTATATCGAAGAAATGACTGAGAATAAAATCGCGGTTATTGAATTATCCTCACATCAGCTTGAATTTACAAGAAGATCACCCGATGTTTCAATTCTTACAAACATTTATGAGGAACACCTTGAGCACTACAAGGGCGGAATGACGGGCTATGTGAACGCCAAACTCAATATTGTTCGTCATCAAAATGAAAATAATACCTTTATATATAATGGCACTCAGGGTGTTGAGCCTTATCTTGATTTGAGCACAGTAAAATCCAAGGCAATCGCAGTCGAAAAAGATGCGGAATTGCCCTTTGAAATCGAAAATATTCACCTTGCGGGCGAGCATAACCGCCACGATGTGCTTTATGCTTTCACTGCCGCATCAAAATTCGGCGTAACTGCAGAAAGTGCAAAAAAAGCCATTGACGATTTTGAGGGTATTGAGCACAGGATGGAAAATGTGGGTAAATTCAAGGGCGTTACATTCTATAACGACTGTATTGCTACAATTCCTCACGCGGTAATGTGTGCGGTGAACGCAATTAAGGCGAACACGCTCATAATTGGCGGAAAAGACCGCGGAATTGACTACACGGATTTCGCAGTTGACCTTGAAAACAGTAATTTGAGTGTTATTATCGGCACAAAAACCACGGGACATAAAATTATTGATATGATGACCGCCAACGGCACAAATAAAATACTTATTAAAGCCGAAAATCTTGAAGAAGCAGTAAAATCTGCTTATTCAAACACAAAAAATGACGGAGTTTGCATTTTGTCACCCGCTGCTTCAAGCTACAACGAGTATAAAAACTTTGAGGAAAAGGGCAGACATTACAAAGAACTCATTAAAAAATACGGAGTGTGAATTATGGATTTGACCGAAAAGCAAATAAGTTTTGAATATAAATTCAAGGGCAAAATCGTAAATATGCGTGTTGATGACGCACTTCTGCCCAACGGAACGGTTGCAAAGCGCGAAATTGTTGAGCACAACGGTGGTGTATGCGTTGCACCGCTTGACAATGATTACAATCTTTATTTTGTAAAGCAGTTCAGATATCCCTATATGGAAATCGTGACCGAGCTCCCCGCGGGCAAGCTTGAAAAGGGTGAAGACCCATTTGAAGCGGGCAAGCGTGAATTAAAAGAAGAAACGGGTGCGGTTGCAAATAAATATATTTCTCTCGGTAAGCTTTATCCCACACCGGGCTATTGCGGTGAGATTATTCATATGTATCTTGCAACCGATTTGGAATTCGGCGAACAAAATCCCGATGAAGATGAATTTTTAGAGGTTTATAAAATTCCTCTTCATAAAGCCGTTGAAATGGTAATGAACGGTGAATTGCCCGACAGTAAAACACAGACGATGATTCTCAAAATCAATCAGTTGAAAAGTGAGGGCAAAATATGAATTTGGTTCTTGCGTCAAAGTCGCCCAGACGAAGTGAAATACTCAAAAACGCAGGTATAGATTTTACTGTTCGTGTTGCTGATGCCGACGAAACAATTCCCGCGGGAACAAATCCCGAGGATGCAGTAGTTTTTCTTGCGGCGCGCAAGGCTATGGCGGTAAAAAGGGCAGAGGACGAAACTGTGCTCGGTGCGGATACCGTTGTGGTGCTTGACGGTGAAATCCTCGGTAAGCCTCGCGACCGCGACGATGCGTTTAATATGCTTAAAAGTCTTTCGGGCAGAGTTCACTCGGTGTTTACGGGTGTCTGTGCAATCGGTAACGGTATTTCCATAACCTTTGCCGAAGAAACAAAGGTTGAATTTTACCCGTTATCCGACGAAGAGATATATACCTATATAAACACCACCGAGCCGTACGATAAAGCAGGGGCTTACGGTATTCAGGGACTTGCCTCAAAATTCATAAGAGGCATTGAGGGAGATTACTTTAATGTTGTGGGTCTGCCAATAAGTGCAATTTATCAAAAGATTTTGAAAAATGGATAAAAATTCATTGACATTTTAATGATTTTGGTGTAAATTAAGTGTGTATATGTTACATATAACATTGAAAGGGGAACCTAAAATGGCAAAAAAGGTTTTAACACCCGAAGAAGTTCAGGCTAAGATGGAGAAAAAATCCGCAAAAAGAAAGCTCTTCTTTGGAACATTTACAAAAGCATTAGCATTTTTCCTTGCAATCGCAATGGCTTATTCACTTGCTACAATTGCTTTCACACCCGCAACTGCACCCGCAGGTACAACCTCTGTTCAGAGTGGCACACAGTCAGGTGGCGAGTCAACTGAAGGCGGTTCAATGTTTGAGGGCGGCGAAAGCTCAACACCCTCAGGCGGCGAAAGCTCAACACCCTCAGGCGGCGAAAGCTCAACACCCTCAGGCGGCGAAAGCTCAACACCCTCAGGTGGCGAAAGCTCAACACCCTCAGGCGGTCAGCAGACACCTTCTGTTTCAAAAGCAGATGCAGCAAAGGCACTTAACGATGCAACAGCAAAGGCCGCAAAGGCTTCTTACCACTGGAAAAGAGTTGCAGAATACACAAAGGATATCGCTTTAGATCCTTCGTGGGCAACAGGTATTGTTGACGGTATCATTACAACTGTAGACCCTAACGCTAACTTGAACACAGTTGTTGGCGGTTTCCTTGATATTGGTACCAAAGAAGCAGATGTTGCTAATGGCACAGCTCCCGAAGGTATGAAAGAAAAATATCTTATTAAGGCAATGTCAATTACAGCTGACGATATTGCAAGCTACAAGGTAGAAGGCAATACATATAAGATTCAGATTCAAAATACTCAGAATCCACAAGCTGGCTCTGCTTTAGACAAGGCAACAAACGACTATATTACAGTTGAAGAAGTAAACACTTCAATTGCAAGCCTTACAGAGGCAATTTCAGCTAAGGATAGCTCACAGCTTAATTATTCAAGCATTGCTATTGTAGCAGTAATTGAAGATGGTAAGCTTACAAATATGACAGTTTCATATAATTTCAGCGCAACCCTTGACCTCAGTATCGGTGCTTCAGGTTCAGGTGCAGGTAGAGGAACCGCTGAATATTCTAACTTCAAATATTAATTGTTTTTCCGAAAGAGTGAAAGGAGTTTAAACAATGGCAAAGAAAACTTTAACGCCCGAACAGGCTGAAATTAAAGCAATGAAAAAAGCAAAGAGCTCACAGAACTGGACAAAGTTCTGGGCAATCGTTCTCGCAGCAGCACTTACATTCGGTGTTGTAGCAATGGGTGAAAATGCAGCGCAGAAGGCTATCGATGAAGCAACTGCAAATTCAAATGCAGTTGTTGACAATGATAACGCAGTAAACAACGAAGGTGACGGCGATATGTTTGGCGGCACAGTTGATAACAGCGGTACAACAGACAACAGTGGCACAACTGATAACAGCGGTACAACAGACAACAGTGGCACAACTGATAACAGCGGTGCAACAAACAACAGTGGTTCAACAAATAATGGTGGTAACACTCAGCAGTCAGCTCAGATGACAAAGGCTGATGCAATCAAGGCAGTTAACGAAGCAACAGCTAAGGCTGTAAAGGCTTCTTATCATTGGAAGAGAACAGGTACTTTCACAGAGGATATCGACCTTGGTAGCTCACTTGCAACATCAATGGTTAACGGTATTATCACAGCAGTTGACCCCAATGCAACACTTAACTCAGTTGTAGGTGGATTCCTTGGAATCGGCGATAAGGAAGCTGATGTAGTAAACGGCGCAGCTCCCGAGGGAATGTCTGAAAAGTATCTCCTTAAGGCTATGACTCTTACAGAGGCAGATGTTGCAAGCTGGAAGGTTGATGGCAACAAGTACATGATTCAGGTTAAGAATACAGCTAGCCCCAATGTAGGCTCTGCTATGGATAAGGCAACAAACGACTATATTACAGTTGAAGAAGTAAACACTTCAATTGCAAGCCTTACAGATGCAATTTCTGTTAAGGATAGCTCAACAGCAAATTACACAAGCATTGCTATTGTTGCTACAATTGAAAATGGTCAGCTCACAAATATGACTCTTTCATACAACTTCAGTGCATCACTTGACCTCAGCATTGGTTTCACAGGTACAGGTGCAGCAAAGATTTCTGCTGAATATTCAAATTTCAAGTATTAATTTGAACTGAATAAAAACCAAACGGTGTATCTTCGGATGCACCGTTTTTTTATCCTTTTTCACAAATATAATACATATAATTCGGTAAACAATAGCATTGTCAAAAAAATGTCATTGGTGTATAATAAAATATCTATATAATTGCTTTGCTTTTTGCGGAGGTACAAATATGAAAGTTTATGAAATCAAAGAAATTCTTAATGCAAAGGTAATCTGCGGTGAGGAGTTTATGGACCGTGACGTGTTCACAGCCTGCGGCAGTGATATGATGAGCGATGTTCTCGCTTATGTCAAAGAGCAGGCGGTACTCCTTTCGGGTCTTATGAATCCCCAGGTTGTAAGAACTGCTGAAATGATGGATATGCAGTGCATCGTGTTTGTCCGCGGTAAAAATCCCGACGAGGGAATAGTAGAACTCGCCCGTGACCGCGACATTGTTCTTCTTTCAACAGATGAGGCAATGTTCTCTGCTTGCGGCAAGCTTTATGAAAAAGGCCTTCGAGGAGGCGCAATGAAATGAGTAGTTTAAAACTCCATTTTACAGTGCCCGGTGATGATTTCACCCGTGCAGGCGAGGCTTCGGGCTCCGTAAAAAAGACATTAAAGGATTTGGGCTTCAGCCCTGAAATCGTGAGAAAGGTTGTAATCGCACTTTACGAGGCAGAAATCAACCTTGTAATTCACGCAGGCGGCGGCGAAATTGATGTTGAAATTTCACCAGAATGTGTGAATATGGTGCTCACAGATAAAGGCCCCGGTATTCCCGATGTTGCTCTCGCTATGAAAGAGGGCTATTCAACCGCCCCCGATAATGTGCGTTCATTGGGCTTCGGCGCAGGTATGGGACTTCCCAACATAAAAAAATACACCGACGAAATGAAAATTGATTCAACCGTCGGCGTAGGAACTACTATGTATCTAAAAGTATTTACTAATTAGAGTGATAATTATGAGTGAAACTTATTTCCATTCTGTGCGACTTGACGAGAGCAAATGTAAGGGCTGTGTAAGCTGTTTAAAGCGTTGCCCTACAAATGCTATCAGGGTTCGCAACGGAAAAGCGTATATAATTTCAGAGCGTTGCGTTGACTGTGGTGAATGTATAAGAATTTGCCCGTATCACGCAAAATATGCCGAGAAATATTCGCTTAATGAAATTCTCGAATACAAATACAGAATTGCATTGCCCGCTCCCTCGCTTTACGGTCAGTTCAATAATCTTGACGACCCTGATTATGTGTTGACGGGTCTTAAAAGAATGGGATTTGACGATGTTTTCGAGGTGTCAAAGGGCGCAGAATTGGTCAGCGAGGCGACACGTCTTATTCTTTCTATGAACAAGACGAAAAAACCCGTAATTTCTTCTGCCTGCCCCGCGGTAGTGCGACTTATAAGAGTGCGTTTTCCCAATCTTATTGAGAATGTGCTTGATTTGAACGCCCCTATGGAAGAGTCGGCACGCCTTGCACGAATTAAGGCCAAAAAAGAAACGGGACTTTCTGATGAAGAAATCGGTGTATTCTTTATTACGCCTTGCACCGCGAAGATTTCTTCAATCAAGCAACCAATCTGTAACGGTGGCTCAAATATAAACGGAGTGCTTGCTATTAAGGATATTTATCAAGTGCTTGTTCAGCAGATGGATAAGATTATCGAGCTTGAAGAACTGAAGGATTCGGGAATTATCGGTGTCGGTTGGGCATCTTCGGGCGGTGAATCCGCCGCAATACTCCGAGAACGCTATCTTGCGGCTGATGGCATTGAAAATGTTATCAAGGTGCTTGAAGAGTTAGAGGATGAAAAGCTCAACGACCTTGAATTTATTGAGCTTAATGCCTGCTCGGGCGGTTGCGTAGGTGGACCTTTGACAGTTGAAAACCCATTTGTTGCAAAAGCAAGGCTTCAGCGACTTCGTAAATATATGCCCGTGTCCTGTAATCACCTTGAATATGAGTCAATTCCTCGGGAAATGTATTGGGAAAAGCCCCTTGAGGCATCTCCTTGGAAATTGGCTGACAATGTTTTTGAAGCAATGCAGAAAATGAGTGAAATCAAAGAGCTTGAAAAAACTCTTCCCGGGCTTGACTGCGGAATGTGCGGTTCTCCCTCTTGCCATTGCTTTGCAGAGGATATTGTAATAGGCAAGGCAGATATAAATGACTGTATTTTTGCTTTAAAAAATAAAGAAGGCGCAGAGAATTTTATTCCAAAGCCCTTCCGCTCACGAACTACAGAGGAAGAAAAATGATAATAAAAGAATTAACAGAAAAATTAGAACTTAATATGCTCGTTGAAGGTGACCTTGACCGTGAAATCACAGGCGGTTATTGCGGTGACCTTTTAAGTTGGGTTATGGGCAGAGCACAGAGCGGTGACTGCTGGTTTACGGTTATGGGCAACATAAATGCCATTGCCGTGGCGGTGCTTGCCGATTGTGCATGCATTGTGCTCACCGAAAACGCAACCCTTGATGACGATGCAAAAGCGCGCGCTGAAATGCAGGGAGTAACAATTCTTGCAACGGAAGAAAATTCATACACAATGGCAAACAAGCTTGGTGAAATCTTATGAAATTAAAGTATGATTTTCACCTGCATTCGTGCTTGTCCCCTTGTGGCGATAATGATATGACCCCATATAACCTTGTGAATATGGCAAAGCTTCTGGGGTATGACATAATCGCCCTCACCGACCACAACACCTGCCTTAACTGCCCCGCCGCAACAAAAGCGGGCGAGGAGGCGGGAATTACTGTTGTGCCCGGAATGGAGCTTTGCACATCGGAAGAAATTCATGCTGTTTGCTTGTTCCCAACCCTTGAAAAAGCGTTGGATTTTTCGGATTATGTTAAATCCACCATGCCACCTATAAAAAATAAACCCGAAATTTTCGGGGAACAGCTTATAATGGACCATCTTGATAATGTTTTGGGTGAAGAAGAAATTTTGCTCACCACCGCGTCGGGAATAAGCATTGACGATGTGGTGGCAGAGGTTTCAAGATTTAACGGTGCAGTTTTCCCTGCACACCTTGACCGCTCGTCGTATTCGGTTTTGTCAGTTTTGGGATTTATGTATCCCGAAATGAATTTTAAGGTTGCAGAATTCACCCACAAAGCATTCATTCCTCAATATGAAGAAAAGCACGAATTGTTGAAAGGTATGAAGCATCTTCGCAATTCCGACGCCCATTATCTTGAAAATATGCTTGAACCAACCGTTGAAATAGACTTGCCCGAATGTACGGCACAGGCGATAGTGAATTATATATTAAACAAATAAAAAGAGAGGCTCAAACCTCTTTTCTTTATCTTATTTTTGCACAAATACTTACTGCGTATTCACCGACATAATCGGTCTGGAATTCGTAATTGGCAAGGCTGAAAACGTCAAAGCCCTTAACAACCTCCCCAACACCTGTGCCGAGAATTTTGCTGTATGCCTCTTTTTTAGTCCAGATTTCATAAAAAACTTCTGCGGTGGGGGTTTCGTTAAACAATTCAAGCTCTTTTCCACGAAAAAAGCGATTAGCAATCTTACTAAAATCGCGCTCGGTCATTTTTTCAATGTCAATTCCAACGGGGACGTCGTCATTTCTGCAAACTGCCACGTGGTCACCGCTGTGAGAAATGCTCACATAACAATTTTTTGCAACAGGCTTGCCGTTGGGTTCATAGGTCAAGCCCTCAACGCCCATGTGGTGCAATGCCACGGCTGCTGCACGGCTTTCGGGCTTTTTGCAGTGCTCCTCGGGTGCGCCCTCAAGCGCCCACCAGGTCCATTCTTTTCTTTCTTCCAAATCAAAAACATAAATCCAAGACATAATATCACCGCAGAAATTTTACCATATTCCGCGGTGATTGGCAATATAAATCTTTAGAGCTCTATTCTTTTGTCAAGATAATCAGAGGGTGAAACCGTAACTCCGTCGCGGTGGATTTCAAGATGAAGATGAACCCCGTCGGCGCTTTCGAGAGGCGTTTCGCCCAATACACCGATTTTTTGATTAATTTTCACTGTGTCACCCGGTTGAACGGTGCTGTCTTTTGCAAGCCCGCAATAGTCAGCAGTAATTCCATTGCCGTGGGTAATGGTGACAACCGTACCCCAAAGTGCATCGTCACGCACTGCGGTGACTTCGCCGTCACAAATGGCATTGACCTGGTCACCTTTACTGCCGTTTATATCAACTCCGTTGTGGGTCCGCCAGTCATCTGTAGTTTTGTTCTTAACAATCTCGCCCTTTGAGTATTCCTTTGCAATCTTGTTGCCAAGAGGATATGAAAAATAAACGCTCACCGTTCCCTTTGTGGTGGTTTCGGTATTATAACGCTCGTCGGGAATGTCATTGACGGGGTTGTTGACGGGAGCTTCTTCGGTGGTGGTCTGCGTAGTGGAAATGGTAGAGCTTTCGTCGGGCAGAACGCCGTTATTATCCTTGTTAGCCATCCAGAATGAGAATAATGTTGCGGCACAAATACCCAATGCCGCTGCAGAATAAATGATTTTTTTGTACTTTTCTTGATTTCTTATTCTTTTCAATTAAAACACCTCTGCCAATATTGTTGGCAAAGCTGTAATATTTATACATTTTATAAAAAATGTACAAAAGTAACCATTGATAAAATCGATGTGCAATTATCAGCGAGATAGTTTTTCGTCAGAGCCGTTCAAAAACGGAAGCAATACTTTGTGTCTTGGTGAGTGTTTTGGGCGAGCTATGGCGGAAAAATAGCCGTTGAGAATTGTGCATAAGCTTGCAATCAATGGTTACCAATAAAAGAAAAAAGGACAGTTGCGGAGCTGTCCTTTTTTCCGGGCATTTCTGCCCTGAGGGGTTGTTTGAGGATGGGGTATGATGCTCATTTCTG
>CAYWFB010000055.1:0-11245 GCA_964457415.1 uncultured Eubacteriales bacterium
AAACGCGATGCTGGTTCTCGACGGAAGTTGAAGGATTTTCAAATTCTCCGTTAAGGATAACACTTATTAGCTCCCGCTGTTTTTATATCCCAATTATGAAAAAATTGTTAATTTTTAAAATTTGACCTTTTTTGACCTTGACAAAGTGAAAATAAGGTCTATAATAATAAATGTAAAGGTCAAAGAAAGTCAAAGTCAAAAATATGAATGATATCCACTTTGCCTCCCTCTGACGAGGGAGGTGTCGAACGAAGTGAGACGGAGGGAGAGACAATTACTACCCCTCAGTCTGCTTCGCAGACAGCTCCCCTGACAAGGGGAGCCGATAGAGAGTAAGGAGGATTCCCCTTGAACATCAGCAACATAATCGCAACAATGATTTCCGATATGCTTGAAAGTGACGGCTACACCGAAATTCAACGAAATGAGCTGGCACAAAAAATCGGTTGCGTGCCAAGTCAGATAAACTATGTTATTTCGTCACGCTTCACACCCGAGCACGGCTACATTGTAGAAAGCCGTCGCGGTGGTGGTGGATATATAAGAATTACCCGAGCCACTTATGACAGAAATTCATTAAAGATGCATCTTGTGAATTCAATAGGGCAGAGCCTTGACGAAAATTCTGCCCGTGCTCACATAAAAAATCTTTATGAGCGTGATATTGTGGACGAAAAAACGGCTAAAATACTTTTGTCAGCCCTTACGGGTAACGCTTATCGTGATATTCCGCGAGAATACGGCGATATTCTCCGTGCATCAATATTTAAACAGATGATACTTAATATACTTTAATTTTTGTAAGGAGTGTTAATTATGTTATGTCAGAACTGTGGCAAATACGACGCCACAACCCATGTTAAAAGAATTGTAAACGGTGAGGCGGCAGAGGCTCATCTTTGCACCGACTGTGCCCGCGCCCTCGGTTATACGGATGTTTTCGGCGGATTTGGTAATACTTTCAGCGATTTGCTTGGCTCATTCTTCGGCGAGCCTGCCAAAAGCACTCTCACTGCAAGAACAATCCGTTGTGAAAAGTGCGGAAATACCTTTAATGATATTGTAAACAGCGGAAAAATTGGTTGTGCCGATTGCTACACTACCTTTTATGATAAGCTTTTACCCTCTTTACAGAGAATTCACGGTAAAACACGTCACGAGGGCAAGGTGCCCAATATCCGTCAGGCAGAAAATACAAGCCCGCAGGATAGCTTAATCCGTCTTGAAACCGAGCTTAAAGAGGCAATTGACAGTCAGAATTTTGAAAGAGCGGCAGAGCTCCGCGACAGAATAAATGCAATCAAGGAGGGCGGCAAAAATGAGTAAATGGTATATCGGCGCAGGCGAGCAGAGTGACATTGTTGTAAGCACGCGCATAAGACTTGCAAGAAATATCGCGGAATATCCATTCCCCAACAAATTGAATACTAAAAGCCGTACCGAGTTGAATATGTTGATTAAGGAAGCGGTTGAAGCTGATAACAAATTCGGGCTCGATTTCAAAGAAATGAAAACCCTTGCCCGCTTTGAAGCCGCCTCAATGGCAGAGCGTCACATTATCAGCCCCGAATTCGCATCCGATGCCGATGGCAGAGCTCTTATGCTCTCACCCGAAGAGGATATAAGCATTATGCTTTGCGAGGAGGACCATATCAGAGTTCAGGTTATGAAGTCAGGCTTTGCGCTTGACGAGGCTTATGCGGTAGCAGACGAAATTGATAACACACTCGGCGAAAAATTCAATTTCGCCTTTGACGAGCGAATTGGTTACCTCACTCAATGTCCCACAAATCTCGGCACGGGCATGAGAGCGTCCGTTATGCTCCATCTACCCGCGCTCACATTAAGCGGACAAATCCACAAGCTTATTAATACCGTGTCAAAGCTCGGACTTACTTTCCGCGGTGCTTTCGGTGAGGGCACAACGGCTACGGGTGATATGTATCAGCTCAGCAATCAGATTACCCTCGGTATCTCTGAAGAATTCGCAATCAAAAACTTAAAATCAATCACACTTCAGCTTTGCGCTCAGGAGCGTGCTACCCGTGAAGAAATGCTTAAGGATATGAATACAGAAGATAAAATTTTCAGAGCATACGGTATACTCAAATGGGCAAGACTATTAAATACAAAAGAGCTTATGGAGAACTTATCCCTTGTGCGTCTGGGCTCAGTGACCGGCAAAATAAATCTGCCCATTGAAACCGTCAATGAGCTTATGGTGTCAATGCAACCTGCCACAATCAACGCCCGCGCGGGTCAGCGTCTTCCCACGCAGGAACGCGACGCAATAAGAGCGAAAGAGGTAAGAAGTAAATTAAACGCATAATGCAAAACGCAAAGTGCAAAATGTAGGGCGGGGGGCTTGCTCCCGCCGTTTTAATCCCGATTTTAATAAATGAGGTGATACTATGTACAATTTCACAGGCTTTACAGAAAAAGCAAATATGGCGCTTAACAAGGCAGTTGAGGTTGCCGAGGATTTGGGTCATACCTATATCGGCAGTGAGCATATTTTATTGGGACTTGCAGACAACACAGATTCCGTTGCGGGCAAAATTCTCACCGCAAAGGGAATTACCTATAAAAAATTATATGAGCTTTTGCGCTCGCAGGTGGGCGCAGGAATGCCCACAGAATTACAACCGTCGGATTTCACACCCCGCAGTAAGCACATTATTGAGGGTGCAATTGTAATGAGCAACTCTATGAAGCAGAGCCTTGCAGGCACCGAGCATTTGCTTATTTCAATCTGCCGTGAGGGTAACGGCTTTGCATGTGAGCTTTTAAATCTTGCAGGGGTAAGCCCCCAATCACTTTTAAAGGAATTAGCAAATGCCGTTAGCGGAAATAGGGGTAATAACACGAAATCCGCCAAGGAAAACGGCAAGAATGAAAAGAGTGTATTGGCAAAATTCAGCCGTGATTTGACCGCTCTTGCCAAAGATAATAAAATCGACCCTGTAATCGGCAGAGAAGACGAAATACAGCGCGTAATTCAGATTTTAAGCCGTCGTACAAAAAACAACCCCTGCTTAATCGGTGAGCCCGGTGTGGGCAAAACCGCAATCGCAGAGGGTCTGGCACTTCGTATTGCCAAGGGTCAGGTGCCCGAATTGCTTGCCGATAAACGCATTGTGTCCCTTGATTTAACGGGTATGGTGGCAGGCACGAAATACCGCGGTGATTTTGAAGAGCGCATTAAAGGAATTATTGACGAGGTTAAGAATTCAACTGATATTATTCTTTTTATTGATGAGGTTCATACCCTCATTGGTACGGGAAGTGCCGAGGGCGCAGTTGACGCGGCGAATATCTTAAAGCCCTCACTTGCCCGCGGAGATTTGCAGGTAATCGGAGCTACTACCGTTGATGAATACCGCAAAAACATTGAAAAGGACGCGGCTCTTGAACGCCGTTTTCAGCCCGTAACAGTGGGCGAGCCAAGTGAAGAAGATGCAATCGAAATCCTCAAAGGTATCCGCGATAAATATGAGGCTCACCACAAGGTGAAAATTACCGATGAGGCAATCAAGAGCGCCGTTACACTCTCAACTCGTTATATCGGTGACCGCTTTTTGCCCGACAAGGCAATCGATTTGATTGACGAAGCCGCCTCAAAGGCAAGGCTCAAGTCATATACCGCTCCGCCCGAAATCAAAGAGCTTGAAGCGAGAATTCAACAGCTCTCGGCAGAAAAAGAAATGGCGGTCAATCAACAGAATTTCGAGCGTGCAGCGGCTCTCAGAGACGAAGAAAAAGAGCTTCAACAGAAATACAATACCGAAAAAGCAAAATGGCAGTCGGCAGATAGTAACCGTGATTTAGCCGTAACAGAAACAGAAATTGCCGAAATCGTGTCAAGCTGGACGGGTGTACCCGTAACGCAGATGACCGAACAAGAAAGCGAAAGATTACTGCGAATGGAAGATGAACTCCACAAACGAATTGTGGGTCAGGATATGGCGGTTTCGGCAATCGCAAGGGCAATCCGTCGCGGTCGTGCAGGGCTTAAAGACCCCAAGCGACCCATCGGCTCGTTCATTTTCAGCGGACCTACGGGTGTGGGCAAAACCGAGCTTACAAAGGCACTCAGCGAGGCAATGTTCGGTGACGAAAACGCAATGATAAGGCTTGATATGTCCGAGTTTATGGAAAAACACACGGTTTCAAAGCTGATTGGCTCGCCACCCGGCTATGTGGGCTTTGACGAGGGTGGTCAGCTCACCGAAAAAATCCGCAGAAAGCCTTATTCCGTGGTGCTTTTTGACGAGATTGAAAAGGCTCACCCCGATGTGTTCAATATGCTTTTGCAAATCCTTGATGACGGAATTCTCACGGATTCCCAAGGTCGCAGGGTAGATTTCAAAAACTGTGTAATCATAATGACCTCAAATGTGGGCGCGCGTATGATTACCGAAGAAAAGACCTCATTCGGTTTTACTGAAAACAGTAATTCATCATCGGCAGAAAGAATTAAAGAGGCAGTTATGGGTGAGCTCAAAAACACCTTCCGTCCCGAATTTTTAAACCGCGTTGACGATATTATTGTTTTCAACCGCCTTACAGAAGAGGATATAAGGCAGATTGCGAAAAATCTTCTTGCAGGGCTTGAAAAACGAATGAATAGCCTTGAAATCACAATGAATTTTGATGAAAGTGTAATTAATTTCGTGGCAAAATCAGGCTTTGATAAGGTCTATGGCGCCCGTCCCTTAAAGCGTACAATTCAGACAAAAATCGAAGATGTTTTATCTGAAAAAATCCTCGACAAAACTATCGAAAAGGGTAAAAGTTATGTTTGCTCTTGCGATGATAACGGCGAATTGAAGTTTGAATAAAAAAAGTCTCCCTCTTACGAGGGAGGTGGATTTTGCGAAGCAAAAGACGGAGGGAGAGAAAAAACAAATCTCTCCCCAGCCATTTTCGCAAGCGAAAACGACAGCCCCCTCGTCAGAGGGGACCAATTTTTATCTTATTTACTTTCTGCTGTTTCCTTTAAATTCTCATTTTCAACCAACTTATTTACATCATTCTTTCCCGAATGGTTATAGGGTTTAATTCTTAAGCCTATGTAGAAAAGCACCGAGCCAACAGAGTTGCAGATAATATCTTCCATTGTGTCGATAAGTGCATATCTCATGGGGTCAAGCTCGGGGATTATATTGGGACTTGCAAGGTGCGGGTTGTTGTAAAGAATTGCCGCTTCTTCTGCAAGTGACTTTGACCAATGCTGAGAGTCACCGCCTGCAATCTGGTCGAAAGTGAATTCAAAAAGTTCCCAGCAGTTGCCTGCAAAGAACGCAAAGCCCAAGGTACAAAGCAATACAACCTTGACGTCACAAACCTTTTTATCGCGTTTCTGCATACAGGTAACAAGCTCGTAACCGCCGATTACGCCAAATCCGCCCACAAGTGTGTGTAAGATTATATCCCACGAATTTATGCTGTAATACCAGTTAAGATATGCACCGCCGAAGGATGCACACCACAAAAACGGTATCATAAAGCTCTGCAAATATGTAGGGCAAAAGCGCGGCCAGGTGTTTTTGGGGAAGAGCATGAAGATTTCCCACGCGAACATACCAAGCAAATTTGCACCCGTCTGTAAAACCTGCTGAATATCGGGCTCATCTCTCACAATACCAAGACCGAATGCGGAGTCAATCATCGCCACAATCATAGTAGCTCTCAAAACCCACCAAAAAATCAATTCCCATTTTTTCGGGGTGGTGGTAATTCTCTTAAAATATTCTTTCATTGTACACCTCACTAAAATATCACTGTAATATATGATACTCTTAAACGGACTAAAAGTCAAATTGAAGAATTTGGATGTTAATAGGCTCCACCCTTGAGGGGGAGCTGTCGCGAAGCGACTGAGGGGGGTATCAAATAAAATCCCCCCATCCGTCAAAACTTCGTTTTGCCACCTTCCCCTCGGTGGGGGAAGGCTATTTTCAAAATATACTTGTCAAAATAGCGTTCAAATGTTAAAATACATAATATACGGGGATGTAGCTCAGTTGGTAGAGCATTCGGTTCGCATCCGAAAGGTCAAGAGTTCGAATCTCTCCATCTCCACCAAACCCCATGAATTACGGAGGATTTTATTATGGACATGAAAAAATTTATCGACACCGCACTTTGCAAGCCCGAAGAGGGTGACACCATTGAATATTTTAACCTGAAAGGCAGAGCTGCGGGTAATGTTCTCACAAATGCTACGGGAATTCCCGCAGGCGGATACAATTATGAGGCAGATATCACAAAATTCTGGGCAGAATTCAAAAAGCTCAAAGCAGAGGTGGATTATCCTCTTTCTTTCAATACCTTAATGCTTCGTGTGCTTGCCGAGGGCTTAAAGGTTGCCCCAAGACTTAATTCACATCTTGAATATAAAGAGAAGTCCTCTTGCGGCAGACTTATCGTGAAAAAGCATATTGATGTTGCCGTGCCCATATTTATGGAGTCGGGCGAAACCTTCCCCGTAAAGCTTCGTCATCTTGAAGAGAAGAACCTCAAAGAGATTTACGAAGAGATGAACAGACTTCTCACCGTGCTTAAAACCACCGATGTTGACAGTGTGCTTTTTGATGTGATTGCCCAAAGAATTGTGGGCTTTGTGCTCAAGGGTAAAATCGGTACGGCTATATCTATGGCGGCTTCGGGCTATATAGGTAAATATAAGGTTGCAAAAATTTCAGGACTTTTCAAGCACGCAACCCGCGACCCCGAAAAATCACTTCAGCCCTATGAGCTTAACGAGGGAACAGTTTGTCTTACAAATTTAGGCTCTATCAGTGCAGGGCTTCCCGGCAATGTTACATACGCACCGCTTCTTTATCCACAAAGCTTTATTATGGCAATCGGCTCTGTTCAGGACAGAGATTTCGCCTTTAAAAATGAAGAGGGCGTTGTGGATATTGCCACAAAGAAAATATTGCCTATAAACATTATGTTTGACCACAGAATAGGCGGTTTCGGTGATGTTGTTCCGTTCCTCAAAAAGATTAACGAAATTTTTGAAAATCCCGAAATAATCAGAAACTGGTAAAATAAATACAAAGTGTAAAACGCCTGTCAAGTTTTAACTTGGCAGGCGTTCGTTTTGCATTTTGCACTTATAATATACTTCCGTCTTTCTTAAACAATGGTAATTCTTCAAGATAAATAATGTCATCGCGTTTAGCCGCATCGCCCTCGGCTAAAATGAACATTTTACCACAGATGATTCCGCCTGCGTCACTCACCAGCTTTTCAACTGCCGCAAGAGACTGACCAAGAGACACAACATCATCAACAATAAGAATTTTCTTGCCTTTCATAATTTCGGCATCTGCCGTGTCAAGATAAAGCTTCTGCTCGCCTTCGGTAGTGATTGAATTAACTGTTGATTCAAAAACACCTGTCATATAAAGCTTTGGCTTTTTGCGTGCAACAAAATACTTCTGATTTCCCGCAAGTCTTGCCATTTCGTGAGCGAGGGGAATTCCCTTTGCCTCTGCGGTGATTATGTAGTCATATTCAGGAGCCTCTGAGAGCAATTCCTTTGCGCAAGCTGTTGTAAGCTCGGGGTCACCGAAAATAACAAAGCCTGCAATCTGAAGTTCTTCGTTAAGAGGGCAGAGGGGTAAATGACGCTCAAGCCCTGCAATATTCATTTTGTGAAACATATCCATATCCCTTTCATAAAAAGATAAGCGGACAGAAGTTTCCTTCCATCCGCCTAAATTCATTTAGTTAGCCAATGCGCGATTAAGCCAAATTTCAGCAATGTCCATCGCGGCATAAAGACCTTTTTTCTCACTCGATTTTACAATTCTCTCACGTGCGCTCACATCGGGGTCTGTGTTAATAAGCTGAACAGATACCTTTGAAGCAACCTCAATGTCACCAACGGGCTTGGTTGCCAAAATCTGCATCATAATAACATATTTTTCAGACGCTTCGCCGTAGTAAAGAGTTTTACCGTTTCTTACCAACGGCTTGCCCTTATAAGTGAGGAATTTTTCTGAATTTGCCATAGAAAACACCTCGTATTTCTTACTTATTCTTTGAAATCTTGAGATATTCTTTTACAAGGTCCTGCAAAAGCTCATCTCTGTCAAGGCGGCGGATTAAACTTCTCGCATTGTTATGAGTTGTTATATAAGTGGGGTCTTCTGAAAGAATATAGCCCACAATCTGATTGATGGGGTTGTAGCCCTTTTCAACCAATGCGTCATAAACCTGCAAAAGTGTCTGACGTGTTGCTTCTTCACGGTCATCCTTTAATGAGAATTGAATTGTCTTGTTAGGGTCAAGCATTTCGCCACCTCCGTAATAATAATCATATATATTATATACTTAATTTTATTAAATTACAATAGCAAATTCAAAAAATGCTGAATGCTGAGTTCGGAGTGCTGAATGAAAGGTAATAAAGAGTCATTCAGCACTCATCATTTAGCATTCAGCACTCGAGATTATGACTTGAGAACTATATTTTCTTTGCTGAGTTCGTTAATAATCTCGTTCGCTACTTCCATAACCTCGTCGCGAGTGAGAGTTTTCTCGGGGTGGGAGAATGTAAGTCTTACAGTAATTGATTTGCCGTTTTCGTCACGGTAGGTGTCAGTAACCTCAACCTTTTTAATCAGCGGGCAATTTGCATTTTCGATTGCTTTGCCGATTGGTGCAAAGGTCTCTGTCACGAATGACAAGTCAACATCAATTGCAGGGAATTTTGAGGGTTCAGCATAGTGAATACCTGCGTCTGCGATTTCTGCGAAGGCGGCAACATCAATTTCAGCGAATACGATTGCGGCTTTCTTGTCAATTTTCTTTGAAACTGTGGGATGAACAACACCGATTTCACCTAAAGCCACGCCGTCACATGAAATTGTGTTAAGGTTTCTTGGGTGCTCATAAGAATGAGAAGACTGCGCGGGTGTAAAGCTTAAAGCCTTGTGCTTGATATTGTCAGCCAGAACTGAAAGCATTGTTGAAAGCTCAACATAGAGTGCTTCAAGTGACTTTGTCTTGCTGAAAAGTGTAACGCAAAGTTTTTTGTGTTCATCGCACATACCGTCAGCCTTTAAGCCTTCCACTACCTTGCCGATTTCAAACACGCCGAAATCGGGTGCAAAATTCACATTTGTCTTAACCTGGCAAAGCTGTGTAGGCACAATTGAATTGCGGATTGTTTCAATATTGGGGTTTGTTGCATCAATAAGCTTGATATTATCTTCGACCTCAATGCCCAATGCCTTGTATTCATCTGTGTAAGCCCAAACATAAGAGTGAAGCTCGTGAAGTGAATAACGGTGAACAAGCATATCCTTGATTCTGTTTTCAACTGTCTTTTCAACAGACTCGCGAACAGGGTAGAGGGGAGTTTCGGCAGTGTGAACATCAAAGTTGTCATAGCCGTAAATTCTTGTGATTTCTTCAACAATGTCAGCCTTGATTGTAACGTCCTTTGTTGCTCTCCAGCTTGGAACTGTAACTGTGAACTTGTCGCCCTCATTCTCACAACCAAAGCCAAGAGAAAGAAGTGTGTTTACAATTGTGTCATTTGGAATATCAATTCCTGTGTACTTGTCAATGAATGCCTTGTCGAAGTCGAGAGTTACTTCGGGGTACTTGAATGCATATTCATCAGTAAGTGAAGAAACAACCTTTGCGTTCTTGTCGGTATCTGTGAGAAGTTTCACAAATCTTGCGATTGCGGGAACTGTCATTTCGGGGTCAAGGCACTTTTCATAGCGCATTGAAGCGTCTGTACGATGTGCAAGACGAACAGTGGATTTTCTTGTTGATGCCGCATTGAATGTTGCAGATTCAAGTGTGAGAGTTGTTGTATCCTCAACAATTTCAGAGTCAAGACCGCCCATAATACCTGCGATTGCCACGGGAGTGTCTCCGTTGCAAATCATAAGTGTATTTTCGTCAATGTTGCGGTCAACACCGTCAAGAGTCTGGAATACGAAAGGCTCGGGGAAACGCTTAATTCTGATTTTCTCAACCTTGCGTGAGTCAAAAGCGTGCATGGGCTGACCCATTTCAAGCATTAAGTAGTTTGTAAGGTCTGCAAGGAAGTTAATAGCACGCATTCCGCAATAGTAAAGGCGGATTCTCATATTAACAGGGCTCACATTTGTGTGAATATCCTCAACCTGCAAGCAAGAATAACGCTGGCAAAGGTTATCTTCAATCTTCATATCGATTTTAGGAAGATTGTCGTATTTTTTTAAATCAACAACATCCAAAGGCTTTAATTCTCTGCCTGCCAATGCTGCGAATTCGCGGGCAATACCGTAATGACCCCAAAGGTCAGGGCGGTTTGTAAGAGATTTATTGTCAACCTCGAATACGATGTCCTCAACCTCGTAAAGCTCTTTGATGTCTGTGCCGTTAGCAACCTCGTCAGTAATATCCATAATGCCTGAATTGTCGTCGCTTATGCCGATTTCCTTTTCAGAACAGCACATACCGTGTGACATAAAGCCGGCAAGGGGTCGGGGGGCAATTTCAATTTCGCCGATTTTAGCGCCAACCTTTGCGAATGCAGTTTTCATACCAACGCGAACATTGGGTGCACCGCAGACAACGTCAACAAGCTCACGTTCACCGATGTCAACCTTTAAAAGATGTAATTTTTCTGATTTTGGATGCTCTTCAACTGATTTGATTTCAGCAACAACAATACCGCTGATGTCAGAACCCTTGAAGAAAATGTCATTTTCAACCTCAGCAGTTGAAAGTGAAAAACGGTGGATTAAATCCAATTTATCAAGACCTGAAAGGTCAACGAAATCACTAATCCAATTCATTGATAAAAACATAATTTTTGCCCTCCTTCCTTATTTATCGTCCGTAAACTGTGTAAGTACCTTAAGGCTACCGCTATTGAGGTCACGGATATCCTTAACGCCGTATGTCATCATTGCAAGTCTTGTAAGACCAAGACCGAACGCAAAGCCTGTGTATTCTTCGGGGTCAATTCCGCCTGCTTTAAGTACCTCGGGGTGAATCATACCGCAGGGGCAGAGCTCGAGCCAACCGCTGTGCTTACAAGATGGGCAACCCTCGCCACCGCAGATAAGACAAGAAATGTCAAGCTCAAAACCGGGCTCAACGAATGGGAAAAATCCGGGGCGAAGTCTAACCTTGATGTCTTTCTGGAATACTTCAGAAAGCATTGTTTTCATAAAGTAAATAAGGTTTGAAATTGAAATATCCTTGTCAACCATAACGCCTT
>CAYWFB010000056.1:0-7285 GCA_964457415.1 uncultured Eubacteriales bacterium
CTTGATGGAGGGAGCATCGTTAACACCGTCGCCTGTCATAGCAGTAACAAAGCCCTTTGCCTGCCATGCCTTAACAATTCTTGTCTTATGCTCGGGCTGAACACGTGCGTAAACTCTGATATGGTCAACGATTTTTTCAAATTCTTCGTCTGAATACTTGTCGATATCAGTACCCATCATAGCCTGACTGTCATCGGTGAGAATGCCAAGCTCACGGGCAATTGCCTTTGCAGTATTGATATGGTCACCTGTAATCATAACGGGTGTGATACCTGCTGTACGGCACTCTTCAATTGCAAGCTTAACCTCGGGACGAATGGGGTCAATCATACCTGTAAGTCCGATAAAGGTCATATCGTACTCGAGAGAAGCTGAATCATAGCTTGAAGGCTCAGCGTCATAAGTCTTATATGCAACTGCGAATACACGAAGAGCCTTATTACCCATTCTTGTATTTTCTTCCATGATTTTAGCACGGATTTCGTCGTTCATTTCAAGAATTTCGCCATTTATATCAGCGTGAGTACATTTCTTGAGTATTTCATCGGGGGCACCCTTTGTGAACTGAACAAAGTCCTTGCCCTGACGGTGAACAGTTGACATCATCTTTCTGCCTGAGTCAAAAGGAACTTCACCAACACGTGGATATTTTTCAACAAGTGTTGCCTTGGGAAGCTCAAGAGAAAGCGCATAGTTGATAAGAGCAACTTCGTCAGGCTCACCTGTGCCCTTGCCGTTTTCGTCAACCTCTGCATTGGTGCAGAGTGCCATTGCAGTTGCAAGCTGCTGCTCGTTAGGAGCGTAGTGGTCAACAACTGTCATTACGTTCTGTGTAAGAGTACCCGTCTTATCAGAGCAGATAATCTGAGTACAGCCGAGAGTTTCAACTGCATTCATTTTGCGGATAATTGCGTTCTTCTTAGACATATTTGTAACGCCCATTGAAAGAACAACTGTCATAACTGCCACAAGTCCCTCGGGGATAGCGGCAACTGCAAGTGCGATTGCAGTAATAAACGACTCAAGAGCTATGGGGAAGAATTCTGCACCCTCACCCATAAAGTATTTTGTGATAACATTGTATGCAAAAATGAATACGCAGATTGCAAGAACAATTTTTGTGAGAATTCCCGAAAGCTGCTCAAGCTTGATTTCAAGAGGAGTTTTACCCTCTTGTGCAAGAGCGATTGCATTTGCAATTTTGCCCATTTCGGTATCCATACCTGTTGCAACTACAACTGCCTTACCGCGTCCGTAAACAAGAGTTGAGCCCATATACGCCATATTCTTACGGTCGCCGAGAGGTACTTCCTCATCTTTTTTGTCCATAAGAGCATTAATAAGCTTTGTTACGGGAACAGACTCACCTGTGAGCGCCGCCTCTTCAATTTTCATGCTTGCACACTCAAAAATACGGCAGTCAGCAGGGATAGCGTCACCTGCGTCAAGCAAAATAACGTCACCGACAACCAAATCCTCACTCTTTACGTTGACGATTTTACCGTCACGGAGAGTGCGTGTAGTTGCGGCAGACATTTTCTGCAACGCTTCAATTGCTTTTTCAGCCTTGCTCTCTTGCACAACGCCGAGAATTGCATTGACAACAACTACTACAAGAATGATGATTGAGTCTGTGGGAACAACCGCATGACCTGCTTCAACAAACTCTGTAATAGCTGAAATTACGGCAGCAATAATAAGAATGATTATCATTGGGTCCTTCATCTGATTGAAAAATCTTTTGATGAGAGAATCCTTTTTTGCCTCTGCCAGCTTGTTTTTCCCATTTTCTTCGAGCCTTTTTTCGGCTTCGGCAGTGGTAAGACCTGTTTCTGAGCTCTTTACCTCTGCAAAAACTTCATTGGCTTCGTGAAGATAATGCTTCATAAAAACACCTCTTTATATTTTTCGCTTTCGCTATAAATTTATACAATATTCAAAAAAGACCTTTGACAGTTATGGGACTGCCAAAGGTCTCGCTACCTCAATTATTAAGGTCGGCAACCAGCCTTTAAAAAAAAGACGTTTGTTGATTACCGAAAATCAGCTACTCCCCTAAGGAATTATCTTAAGGTTAGTATAACACTTGTAAAAATGTTTGTCAACAAAGATAGTTTAGATTTTATTTGTTTTCTTGTTTCTTAACATTTTGTTCATAAATGAAGAGTGCCAACAGAACAAAAACAATTGTTATTATTGTCTTCAGAGGCACCATGTGGGTCATAGTTTCTACCAAATACACATCTATCGGTGCAGAAAGCTTTATGGGGAAGAACAGAAAGCTTAACAGCAACCACGAAACCGCCGCAGTGACTACCGCAATCATAATCCGGGTTGATTTTTTCATAGAAATAATCACTCCCATTTATTGAGCTGAATCCGTCCAACCTCTTGGTTGGTTACAAGGTCATAAGACACTACACAAGTGCCCGAATTATAGCAATCAACCACCACATAGAAAATATTTTCCACATAGGTAGCACCCATTACAGAGTTAGAGTTATCACCAAGATTATATCGGGTAATCTCATAAAGCTCGCCATTTTCAAGCTTATAACGGATATAATAATCCCCCTTAAAGCTACCTTCACCTGCCACATAGCGGTCAATTGAAAACGGAACTGCAAACTCATTGTTTGAAAGAGTTATATATGCCTTGTGATTTGACGAAACGGGGGTCCAGCAATATCCCTCACCATTGGTCACTCTTAAAATTGATATTTCTTTTGGCTCATAAGGATTTGAAACATCAAAGAGGGATACCTTGCAGTCACCATTTGTTCCCGTTTCTGTACCATCCTGACCAACGCCCACAAGAAGTCCGTCGGCGATTGGATGAAGATATTCAGAAAATCCGGGGATTTTAAGCTCGCCTTTAACGGTAGGTTTTGTAGGGTCACTCAAATCAATTACAAATAATGGGTCGGTCTGACGGAAGGTTACCACATAAGCCATATTACCAACAAAACGTACGGACTGAATTGTTTCGCCCTTTGCCAAATCCTCAACCTTACCCACAATCTGCATATTGTTATTGAGAATATAGAGATTATTAACTGTGTTGCCCGCGGTCATTGAAATTGAAGTATCGTCAGCTGTTGAAGAATCGCCGTCAGCGTCAAAAATCTCGGTTTTATTAAGAGTTGTTGCAATGCGGAAATACTCACCGTCATAGCTCATTGAGAACCGGTCGTTAATATAGCCATCAACTCTGCCCATGCACTTATAATTTACACCTGTGTCGGTGTATTCAAAGCGATAGATTTTCGTAAACTCTTTGTATGTTTTATTATCATAAGATGTTTCGCTTAAAAACAATCCTTTTGCAGATGCAAAAAGCTCGTCGCAGTTGCCGAGAACCGCCTCGCAAGCAGGCTCTGTACCGTTCCGGACATCAAGAGTTGTGATTACAGCATAGGTTGGCGATTCACTTTCTTCAACAACCGAAATACAATCCGCATCGATTTTTTTACAAACTCCGTTGATTTCAGTTTCGGGGATGCACAAATCGCGGTAGTCGTCGGCAGTAACATCAACATAATAAGTGCTTATGCAATAAAGCTTTGTGCCAATCATTCGGGAATTGTCATATTCGCCCTGCTGGGTGTATTCGGTTATCTGTTTTGGTGTGGCACGGTCACTGATGTCATAGATTTTAACCAGAGTATCGTCACCTGATATATATCTGTAATAGCTGTACCCATAAAAAGCGTAATCTTTTCCGCTGATTTTTTCATCTTCTTTATCAAAAGAATAGCCAACCATAACAAGTCTGTCCTGACTTATATATAACTCCTGACAAAACTCATAATCCTCAAGTTTAATTTGTGAAAGTTCTTTCATTTCTTCGCCTTGCACATCGACAATCGAAATCAGATTTCTCTCTGCATTAACAATATAAAGATAATTACCGTCGGTTTTGATTATATCGCCCTCGTCGACGTCGCTTTCCTGACGGTTGGTTGTGCCGTAAGCTTTGTTCGTTGTGCTTGTTGAAGAGTTTGTTGAGCCATCCGCTTCGAGTGATGATTCAGGCAACGCGGAGTCAGCGTCCTCTGAGGCTCCCGCATTCATATCCCCTGCCATATTTTCTGCTACGGCATCATCGTTTGCAATCGCACCGTTGAAAACATCGCTGAACATATAAATATAACTTTCTTTTTTGTATTCTTTTCTCAAATCGTCAAACTTGTCGTAAATCTTATCATAAGACTGATAACGCATAACTTCCGTTTTGTCGCCTATGTTTTCTTCTGCTTTAAGCTTTTCGCCAAGTCCGACACCGAAGAATATAGTGAGAACACCGAACACCACCGCAAATGACGCGGCAATGGGAACAAGTCTTTTTGCTACATTCTTTTTCTTTGGCATTTCAACTATTTTTTCGTTCTGCTGAACATTTTCGAGTTGTTCAAGAATATTATCTTTTGAAAGATTTTCGGGAAGCTTCACATTCATTTTTTCATTGAGTGCTTTTTCAGTTTTCTTGCTCATAATTCAAGCTCCTCTCTCATTTTATTCAAGGCTCTTTTTCGTTTTGTTCTAACCGTGGCGGCAGGAATATTCATCAGCTCGCCGATTTCACGGGATTTAAATCCGCCTACAACGGACATCACAAGTATTTCGCGTGAAATATCGTCTAACTTTTCCATTGCCTCACGCACGGGAATTGAAAATTCGATTTCGCTGTCGGTATAGCCCGTATCCACGAATTCAGACTGCTCAATTTTATTAGCCATTTTCTTTTTACAGGTGTTTGAAAGAGATAAAAACAGATATGATTTGAATTTTTCGGGATTTTTAAGGGTCGGTATGCTCTTGAAAACGGACAAAGCGGTTTCCTGAACTGCATCCTGTGCATCGTGGGTATTTTTGCATATACTTAAAGCAAAACGGTACATATCGACAGAATACGCCTCATAAAGAGTGCCGAAAGCATTTCTGTCGCCATTCATCGCCAATACAACGGTATTTTTCAAATCCTTTCTCATAATCATACCTCCATTCGTAAATGAATGTTCTAAAAATCCCTTTCATAACATAAGAGTAACAAAAATATAAAAGTGTTTCAAGAAATTTGAAAAAATGTGAAAAAATTGTAATATATAAAAAATTACCCGCCTGCCAAAGCAGATGGGCAAATGTGTCATTACATATTCTGTTTAAGGAGTTTTACAACGTCACCAATATTTCAACATTTTTCAAGAGTTACAAAAACTATTATATCGTAACTCTAATTATAAATTCTTATCAAGGATTGGGGTGTCACAGAATTCAACCTCTGGCTCACCTTTTATTCCGTCACTTTCGAAAACAACGATTTCATTTTCACCCACATTTAAAAGCGATGCAGGAAGATAAAGCGTCACCTGTGGACCTACCTCCCAATATCTGCCAATGTTAAAACCATTGATTGTAACAAATCCTTTTGTAAAGTTAGAAAGCTTTACAAACGTATCTTTTGCATCGTCAATTGTGAATTTACCTTTATAGAATGCAGATTTCTCAACGGGGATTTTATCAGAATAAACCACATTGTCGAGATTATCCATTTCAAGACAATACACATCCCAATTAAAGTGGATTATGCTACCAAGCAAGCATCTGCCTGCGATACCTTTTTTGCGCATCATTTTTGAGCCAAAATTTGCTCTGCCCATATTTTCACAAAGGATTGTGAGTCTGTCCCCTGCTCTTGCATTGATTTTAAGCTCTAACTTTTCATCATTTATGTAAACGATACCAACAAGGTCACGATTTATATAAATCTGTGCTCTGTCACCGAGGCTCTCAAAAGAAAGAGTAGTATCAACATAATCACGGTTGAGGATTGTTGTGTATGCAATATAACCGTATCCCTGACCATTCTTTTCCATACAAAGAGGAACATCATTATGTTTCTTTTCTGCAAGATTTGAAAGGTTATCAAAAAGACCTGCTACTTCTGTCAATTTCACTTTTCCGTATGCTTTTTTCTCGCGGTTTGCAGGAATTTCGGGCAATTCACCATCAACATATTTTTTGATTACATTTCGTACTGCGTGGTATTTTGGTGTGATATCACCACATTCGGTGAGAATAGCGTCATAGTCATAGCTTGTAACATCGGGTGAGAATTTCTCATAATGATTTGCGCCACTTGTGAAACCAAAGTTTGTTCCACCGATAAACATGTACATATTAAGACTACCGCGAGCTAACATATCGTCAACAACTTTTGCGTAATCTTCGGCAGATGTTGTATGGTGATGTTCTTCACCCCAACCATCAAACCAACCGTTCCACATTTCCATACACATCTTTGGTGAATCGGGGAACAATTCATCATGCGCCTTGAAATTCTCTTCAACACGGCTACCGAAATTGAGAGTTGAGAAGCACCCCTCAACGCTACCATCGAGCAAATTTTCTTTCGATGTACCATCGGATGTGAAAAGAGGTACATCAATTCCGCGCTTGATATAACCGTCACGAAGATAGGCAAGGTACTCTTTATCGTCACCATAATAGCCATATTCGTTTTCGCATTGCATCATAATAACGGGTCCGCCGTTTGTGCAGAGAAGTGGTCTTACCTCATCGAAAAGCTTATCAAGATATTTATCAAAACGCTCAATATATGCCTTATTCGAGCAACGTATTTCCATATTCTCGTCAGCCTGAATCCACCAGGGAAGTCCGCCAAACTCCCACTCTGAGCAAATGTATGGACCGGGACGGACAATAGCCATAAGCCCCTCTTCCCCTGCAATTTTCAAGAATTTTGCAATATCGAGATTGTTGGTAAAATCATAAACGTCAGGCTTTTTTTCATGCATATTCCACGCACAATAAGTTTCAACGCAGTTACAACCAATTGCACGGAGCTTTTTGAAAATATCGCGCCAAGTATCAGGCATATTTCTGAAATAATGCACTGCGCCTGAAATGATTTTTATCTCTTTGCCATCTTTTATAAATTGATTTCTTTTAACTTCAAATGTCATAGTAAATCCCCTTTTGATTTATAATTATAGAATACCATTTACGACACATAAAAACAACACTAATCTTGCTAAAAATAAAAACGGCAGAAATTTTACTCTCTGCCGTTTCTATTATATTTTAAATTAAAGTAAGATCACTAAAAGTCCGAGAATCACAAACATTATAACAGCAAAGGCTAACCAGAAGCCAAAGTTTCCGCCGTCAGCTTCTGCAACTGTACCGCTTGTGTCCTGACTATTATTGCTTGAACTGCTATTTGAGTTGTTACTTGGAGTATTATTACTTGAACTGCTATTTG
>CAYWFB010000056.1:7385-11212 GCA_964457415.1 uncultured Eubacteriales bacterium
AACTGCTATTTGAGTTGTTACTTGGAGTATTATTACTTGAACTGCTATTTGAGTTGTTACTTGGAGTATTATTACTTGAACTGCTATTTGAGTTATTATTTAAACTGTCGCTTGAACTGTCAGTTGAAGGGGTGCTTGGAGTTGGGGACTCTGATGATGTATTATCTTCTGTTGAAGGAGAATCTGCCCACATATCGTCGGGCTCAGTTTCTTCTTCAGGTGTTTCGGGAGTTTCTTCACCGCCGAAAAGGTCACCGATAAGTCCGCCAAGCATTCCGCCAAGGCTTGAAATAATGTCCATAATTCCACTAAGGTCTATTGAACCCAAACCGCCGAGAATAGCGTTGATGAGATTGTCTATTGAGCTCTCATTAGCTTGCTTTTGAACTGTGCCGAAATTGTCTGTAAGGAAGGCTGCACGCTTTGTTGAGAAGTCTTTTACGAAATCAACATCTGCCTTGAACTCTGCTTTGATTGTATCAATATCTGTTGTGCCGTAAATATTCCAACGGATTGCATTTGCAACTGCTGAACCTTCGATTTTTTCTGCATATTTTGAAATCTCTGTTTCATTCATTGCATTTACGACATCTGCAATTTCGTTATCCCATACAGTTTTAACACCTGCTACGAAATCTTCTTTCTGGCAAAGAGCGTTGAAGAGTGTGGGAACTTTTTTGACATCAAGCTGACCGAAAATTGTGTTTTTATACTGTCTGCCAAAGCATACTGTAAATTCTTCGGGATTTGTATAATCACAGCCGTATCTTGTACTGCTGTTGTTGCCAAGTGCAATATCAAAGTCCCAAACAGGACCTGCATAAAGTTTATCATCGCCCTGTGGCTTGTAAAGATATGTACTTGTCAAACCGCAGTCCATATTTGATGTCCATTCATTAATTGCATAGAATTTCTGGAATGTTTCTACATCGCAAAGGTCTGTATAATAAACACCGTCTGCGTTATAGCCGTCGTCTGACATTACAGCATCTTCAAAATTCTGATAAACACCGCTGATGTATTTAACTTCATTTTCAGTTGCATATTCGGGATTTTTAAAAATCACAGGCTGACCGTCATTTGATACAAAGCCCGAAATTTCGCTGTCATATCTGTCAGCGATTTCCATTTCTATAAGATATCCGCCTGAAATGTCATCAGGGTCATTAGGAATTTCCACCCATTTCTGTGTACCCTCCATAAGCCCTGAATACTGGCCACGAGTTCCCGCCAATGGGAGTGATTCAATGTCAACATCGGGATTTGCGTCTTCGTTGGCATCATCAAGATTGTCAATTTCAACGCGGTTGTCGTCAGCCTCTACTCTTGTAGTGAGAATGTATGAGCCCATATAATCATTGTTGATATAAAGGTCAACCGGTGTGTATTTGGGTGTGTAAGCAAGCACCTCGCCTGCCACTGAATAGATAATAGCATTTCTTATAAGAGAAGTGTCACCGTGGTTTGCAATAAGGCTCCACTTTTTGCTTTTACCCATTCCGAAAAGGTCTGCTTTTTTGTCAAGCTTAATATTGTATGGCTTTTTCTCCATCTTCCAGGTTGAGTTACCTCTGCCTTTGATGTATTCAAGGTCGCCATCATATTCATAACTTAAACCATTTTCACCGATTACCTGAATATAACCTGCCTCTTTGTACTCTTTATCTGCGTGAATTGCATCAAGACCGCCTGATTCAGTAGTGATAAATACTGACGCAAGCTCTGTTTCTGCAATGATTTTTACATCATAGGTTTTTGCACCGCAAGCAACTTTAATAACCGACTTGTTTGTAAGTGAGATAGTTGAGCCGTTTTCTACCCTCTCGCCATCAATAGTAACGTCACCGTCAGCTACAAATGACACTTTGCAAAGTGCAGTGCTTACTGATGTTGGAACAAAAAGATAGTAGTTGCCATCTTCAGCTAAAAACCACTCAACTGTTGGCACCTTGTCGTTTGTTAATGAAACTGCCGAAACTGAAAAGCTGTCAATAGTATCTTCAGTCGCAGCATAACCAATCATAGATGTCGCTGAAAAAATCACAACAAGTGATATAACAATCGCCAGAATCTTTTTCATAAAAATCTCCTCTTATAAAAATTTTGTTGCATTTTCGGTATTCCCCACACCACCAAATGCATTTGTTGTTAAATCAAATATAACATTTTGAAAAAAATGTCAATTAAATAATCATTGTTGTTTTTATAAAAATAAATATGAAGTATAAATTTACACTTGCAACAAATAATACTATTACGATTAAATATGCAAAAGGAGCATTTATATATGAAAGCAACTGGTATTGTACGCCGTATCGATGCTCGTGTTATAATAACACCAAGAGCTATAAAGCTGCATAAACACTGGGATTATCGCTGATTTTTGTTGGGCTCAATTTGCACTGATGTTGAAAAGCTCCTTCTTTTGTAGTATAATAGATTACAATCTAATTTGAATGGTGGGTTGAAATTGATTGATATATCGAAAATAAGCGGTGAACATATATCTAAGCTTGCCGGTGTCTATTTACACGCTACTTTTGTTTTTGGTACTGATCCAATTAAAGCATCTGAAACGAAACAACGCAAAATAAGAAAGTGGATAACTAATCAGTACATAGAACTGGTGCATGAATTGCCGGAAGAAGTAAACATATTCTCAATAGAAAACAGCGACAAAGATGTGTTTTTGCTTTTGAAAGAGTGCGTTGATTTAGGTAAATCAATAGCGAAAGAAAAAGAAAACAAATTTGAATTAGATTTTTCTATGGTGGATGAGGCGGCAAAATCAGCACTCAAGAAACTGTTAGAGTTAGAGTTTTGGCCGGAAATAAAAGCTGTTGGTAGCGATATAAAAATCATCACAGACGATACCCCTGCGTTCAGAAGAATCCTTACTCTTAAAAATGTAGATGCAGTTCCAACGGGCAAAGAGGGGTACTACTCTCAAAATCTTGGAATGGTATTCAAAAAGGAGCAAAACAGATTTTGTTTTTATGGCGAATTAGAAGATCCTGTAGAGGAATTGGCTATACCTTTTGCTTTGACTTTTGAAAGTGCCGAAGCAGAAGTTGAAATTTATAATTCCTGTAATAATATGACCTTTTGGGAAAATCCTTGGGATTTCCTGCGCACAATTAGTTTTGCAATTGGCATGAAGGCGGAGTTACCGGGAGATTATTGCAACGCAAAAGAAAAAGAGCTGTTGCCGATTATTAAGGAAATTGTTGCACTTGAATATTGGATGGAACTTCCTGAACAAGAGTTGTTTTTATTTGGGGAACTGAAAAGATCGGCTCACCAATATGGTTATAGCAAGGCGGAAATAATGCTCGGCAAATTGGAAACAATAAAACCCGGTGATAATGGGTTTTATAAAACTGTAAAAAAATTGATTACGATTCTTTGTGAAAAACAGTGTGAGCCCTTATGGAGAGAAATTTATAATAAAATAACAGAATCGCAAGCCGAATATCCAAATAAAGTGGATTCTTTGTGTGATAAAGAGCTTCTTATGAGTGTTCGCAATGATATTCAAATACTTATGGAATCCAAAGGTTATCTCGGCACATATCCCGATTTTGTAAAAGACAGTGCTTTAAATGGTATTCATTTGGAGCACTCATACAATATGACCTATTTTGTAGGTATGAAAAAGAGAGTACAGTGCCACATTCATTGTTGTGAATCTTTTGAAGAAAATGATTACTTAACGATACAATTCCTATGCGGTACAGCGCTTTTGAAAAAAGATGAACAAGAAACAGATATGTATGATTGTCTGTTCAACGCAAAAGGCAGACGCTTATTCCATACTGTGCATCATT
>CAYWFB010000057.1:0-11184 GCA_964457415.1 uncultured Eubacteriales bacterium
CCTGACTCTAAATAAATATCAGCTATGTAATTCCAACGAACATAAGAATCATTTCCATATAATATTCCGTCATGAAATCCTTCTTCATCATATAAATAAGTTGCTTCATATATGGATGTACTCATTAAATATATAGCTGTAGTCAGCAATGATACTGATAAAGTGAAGACAATTGCAGTAACAACTAATAACCTTTTTGCAAAATTTCTTTGAGAAATCACTTTTTCAGTTTCTTGTACAGAATCGACCAAATTATCGTCTGACTTTTGAGCAAAAGTTTCTTCAGGTATTTTTTCACCTGTCAGCAATTCATTTACCGTTATACCTAATATGTTGGCAAGTGGAACTAAAAGAGATGAGTCAGGCATTCCCTTACCTGTTTCCCAACGAGAAATAGCTTTATCTGTAACATTAAGTTTTTCTGCAAGCTGAGCTTGGGTCAATTCTTTTTCTTTTCGAAGAGTGGAAATAAATACCCCTGTCTTATTTTCATTCATTGAAATCGCCTCCTATGACAATGATTATACAGTATTTATTGCAATTTTGCACCCTATGAATCATAGAATCGGCATCATATGATTAAAAAATCAACTATGAAAGGATGTGATACCCGCAATTTATCACCTTGAAGCCAAAGTCATAACCTTATGTTGTCAGAATAATCATACAGAAAAAACAAAAAATCCGAACCCTTTTCCTATCGGGAAAATTTGGTTCGGATTTTTCTGGTTTGGTGCTGGTGACCGGACTTGAACCGGTACGGTATTGCTACCGAGGGATTTTAAGTCCCTTGCGTCTGCCGATTTCGCCACACCAGCATAACTGTTTTTCACAGCCTAATTATTATATCTTATGAAATTTAAAATGTCAATATTATAATTCAATTATTTCCGCATTTAAAATTTTTGCGTCCTCACTATCGTGACTTACGATTATAAATGCTCTGCTTTTGCTTTCTTCTTTGATTATTTCGCAGATTTCAGTCTTCAAAGCCTCGTCAAGTCCCTTGAAAGGCTCGTCAAGAATTACCAAATCACTCTCAAAGCAAAGTGCACGGGCAAGAGCAACTCTGCGCCTCATTCCGCCACTTAAGGATAGGGGAGAATTATCCTTTTCATCCTCAAGCCCCATAAGAGATAAATATTTCAATGCTTTTTCTTCATCGCATACGGCAGTAAGATTTTTAAGCACCGTCACAAAGGGGATTAATCTATCTTCTTGAAACATAAACGAAACTTTTTCAGCGGATTTTATAATTTCACCCTTGTCCGCCTTTTCAAGCCCCGCAATCATTCGCATAAGCGTTGTCTTACCAAGCCCTGATTTGCCTTGAATTACGAGTATTCCGTCAAAATCAAGTGTGCGGGTGCAATTCTCAAAAATCACCTTGTCACCGTAAGCCTTGCAGAGATTATTTAACTGTATTTTCAATAAAATAACCTCCTTTTGTCATAACTTTTTTAAACACCAAATCAAAAACTGTAACAAGTACCTTTTCAAGCAAAAGACTTAATAATATTACAATCGCCGTCCATGCAAAAAGGTCAACGGTTTCAAGATAAACCTGTGAATTACGAAGATTTATGCCGATTGAATTCTGCGGAGTACAAAGCACCTCGGCGGCAATGCCCGCTTTCCAGCCAAGTCCCACCGCAGTTTTACAGGCGGTCACAAAATAGGGGATAGCCGACGGCAGATAAATAAGCTTCAGCTTTTTCGCAAAACCGAAATCATAAGCATTTGCCATTTCAATAAGACTTTTGTCAGTATCCGCAATTCCGCCCGAAACATTAGCCCATACAACGGGCAAAACCATTAAAAAGGTTATGAATATCGGCACCTGAATTTTTGAAAGCCATATAAGCGCAAGAATTATGAAAGATACTACGGGAGTGGTCTTAACTGCAGTCAAAAACGGCTTGAAAAGTGTGTTGAGAATACTCGAAAATGCCGTGGCAATTCCCATAACCGTGCCAACTGCTACGCCGAGAAGATAACCGAGAGCCACACCCTTAAAGGAATTTAAAATACTCAACCAGAATTCACCATCGGGCAAAAATTCAATAATTCTTTTTGCCACATTCAAAGGCGAAGCCACTAAAACATCAAGCCCCACTACTGTGTATATCAACTGCCAAAGCCCTAACCAAAAAGCAATGGTCAGGGCTGTTTTAGCGATTTTTTTAATTGTTACCTTTTTATACTCCGTAGTAGAAGTCATCATCTGGCAACTTACCTCCGATTGATGTCTTGTCAGCATCAAAGAAAATCTGAAGATTTGCGGCTACTGCTGATTTCATATCTGCACCGTCAATGTATGCAATATTGCAGTTGGGAATTGCCTTTTTAGCCATAGCAGCCTTGGGGATAATTTTGTACTGCTCGCAAAGTGCGGCTGTGCCTTCAACATCGCTGTTAGCGTAGCCAATTGAAGCCTCGTATTCTGTGAGGAACATCTCAACTGCCTCTGGGTTAGCATTTACAAAATCCTTGCTTGCAATTACAACACCCTGAATAAGTGTTTCACCGCTTAATTTCTCGAATTCTTCTGTAAGATTAAGAGCAATACGAAGGTCAGCGTTCTGCATCATAGCGGCAGTAACCTTGGGCTCGGGGAGCATTGCAATTGTAGCCTTACCTGCGGCGGCAAGAGTAGCCAATTCGTCATGTGATGTAACATATTCAACTGTTACCTTGCCTGCAATTCCGCTCTTCTCGAGAAGATAATTGAGAATGTATTCGGGTGTTGAGCCCTGACCTGTTGCATAAAGCTTTTTGCCTGCAAGGTCAGCGAGTGAATTGATTGTGTTGCCGTTTTCAAGAATGTAAAGCACACCCTTTGTGTTAATTGCAAGCACCTGAACATTACCCTCAAGCTTGTTGTAAAGAACAGAGGCCAAGTTAATGGGGCAAGCGGCAATGTCAAAGTTTTTACCAATCATACCCGCGCTGATTTCCTTGGGGTCACTTACAAGTGTGAACTGATAATCATTTTTTGCTGTGCCGTTGTCTTTATTTGACATAAGCTTTGCCATACCAATACCTGTAGGACCTGAAAGTCCTGCAACTCTCATTGTAACACTCTGGTAGGGTGCCTCTGTTGTGGTTGTGTCGTCTTCCTTGTCTGTATTGCCACAAGCCGCAAAGCAAAGTGTCAGGGCAAATACAAGAACTAATGAAATTGCTTTTTTCATTTTCTTCATTTCCTTTCGGTTAAATATATTTTTTTACCGTCACGGCAGATTTTCCCTTGTTTTTCAAGAGCTTCAATAACTCTGTAAAGACTTGCACGGCTTACGTGCAAAACGCTGGAGAGCTCTGTCATTGAAACGGATATTTCACACTTTCCGTCATTCTCATCACAGTTTTTGCGAAGATACAAAAGCAGTTTTTCTTCGACAGAGGGTTTGATGTATCCCTCAATTTTGCCGTTGAGAAAGCTTACTCTTTCAGAAAGATAGGTGATGTAGTTAAACGATACCGTACTGTCAAGGCGAATTAGCTTGTCAACGCCATCTTTTTCAAGCATTACAACCTTCAAGGGTGAAAGGGCAGTAACGGTATTCAAGAATTTAAAATGAGGGTTGTAAAGGAATGCACCGCCGAAAATTTCACCCTCTTTAAGATGTGAAATCACGGTTTCACCTTTTCTCACTCTTGCCTCACCCTTAATAATAAGGCAGAGGACAGGGGCGTAATTTTCAGCCGAAAAAACCGTCTCGCCCTTGGGGTAAGTGGCAACCGAAGCATATTCCTCTAAAACCTCTTTAAGCAGAGAAATATCTGCATCTTTAAAAATTTGAGTTTTTTTAAGAAGTGATAAAGCGTTATTTAAAACTGTTTTATTCATTTTACCGCCTATTTTGTCTCATATAATACATTTTCTGTCAATATAATAACATTCCGTTTAATTTATGTCAATAGAATTAAAGTGAAAATATACATATTTAATTCAATATTTTCAGTTGTAAAAATCCTCATTCTATGTTAGACTTTTATTGATTACATAAGACGGAGGTCTTTTTATGAAATACATAATCAACAGAGCAAATTTCAGACAGTTTGATATTGCAGACCTTAACAAGCTTTCTCCAAGAGCTTATTTTATCCCATATCCCTCAAAAGAGACTCTTTGTGAGCAGAATGTTCTCACCGAGCGTTACTCGAGCCCCATGGTAAAAGTCCTCAACGGCGAGTGGGATTTCAAATATTACGAAAAGGATATGCTTATCCCCAACGAATTCTACACCGACCGCGTTCAGTTCGATAAGGTGCAGGTGCCTTCAACCTGGCAGAGAACGGGCTATCGTGAGCCTTGTTACTTGAACACCCGTTATGAATTCGACCCCAAGCTTTATCCCGAAATGCCTCAGGATGTGCCTTTTGGTATTTACAGAAGATTTATCAATATTGAGAACCTCGATAAAAACTATATTATCACATTCCTTGGCGTAATTTCCTCTCTTGATTTGTATGTAAACGGACATTTTGTGGGCTACAGCGAGGGCGCTCACAATTCTGCTGAATTCGACCTCACTCCTTATCTTGTGGCAGGCGAGAACGAAATCGTTGCCGCAGTCAGTAAGTGGTCAACGGGCACATATCTTGAGTGTCAGGATATGTTCCGCGAAAATGGTATCTTCCGTGATGTTCTTCTCTATGAATTGGATAAAACCTATCTTTACGATTTCTTCATTGAAACCGAGAAAAAGGGTGACACCTACGATTTAACTCTTACAGTTGATATTAAAGGCGATAAAGAGGGCTATTCCTATACTGCCGAGCTTCTCGACGGTGATAAATTGATTGCTAAAGAACAGACCGATGCCCGCGTAAAGAATAAAATTAAATTCACAAATCTTAATGTAAAAGAATGGAACGCCGAAGAGCCCTATACTTACGATTTAATTCTTACTCTTGAAAAAGACGGCGAGGTTGTTACCGCAGTCAAGAATGTAACGGGCTTTAAAACTATTGAAATCAAAGAGGATATTTTCCTCTTTAACGGCAAGCCCATCAAATTCAAGGGCGTTAATCACCACGACACAAATATGCACAACGGTTATGTGCTCAAGGGTGAAGAAATCAAGGCAGAAATGGAGCTTATGAAGAAGTTCAACGTGAATGCAATCAGAACTTCACACTACCCACCCGACCCCACACTTTTAACTTTAGCAGACCTTATGGGCTTCTATATCGTTGACGAGGCAGACATCGAAACTCACGGTGCAGGCGATATTAAAAAGCCATACGATAACTGTCTTATTAGCCACGATTTGAAATGGGAGTTCCGTTATGTTGACCGAGTTTCCCGTATGTTCCGCCGTGACCGTAACCACCCCTCAATCACAATGTGGTCATTGGGTAATGAGGCTTGGGGATATAACTGTCAGGATAAATGTTATGAATATCTTAAAAACGAGGGCACAAAAATCCCCGTTCACTACGAAAGCGTTGTTCATACAAAGCGCTTTGCCTATGATGTGATTTCTGAAATGTATCCCACACAAGAGGACGTTGCAAAATACGGCGCAAAAACCTCAGGTAAAGAAAAATATCACAATAAGCCCTATTTTATGTGCGAATATGTTCACGCAATGGGTGTTGGTCCCGGCGCAGTTGAAGAGTATTGGGACAGCATTTATAAATACGACAGCCTTATGGGCGGTTGCGTATGGGAATGGGCTGACCACGCGGTTTACCACGACGGAAATGATAAATATAAATTCCAATACACCTACGGCGGTGACCACGGCGAAGCAAAGCACGACAGTAATTTCTGCGTTGACGGTATGCTCTATCCCGATAAAACTCCACATACGGGTGCTTATGTCATCAAAGCAGTTTATCGCCCTGTAAGAAGCAAGCATATCAGCGGAAAGGTATTCTCTTTCACAAATACAAACCGTTTTAAGAATGCAAAATATCTCAAAGTGTTTTGGGAACAGTATGTAAACGGTTGGCTTAAAAAGATGGGCGAATTAACCCTTGATATTGAGCCTATGCAGACAAAAACTTATGAAATTCCTTATGTGGAGTATGCCGACAATGAAGATTGCCATATCAATATTAAATATTTTGATGGCGAAGAACAGATGGCAATTGAGCAGGCAACACTTTCTGATAAAGCAAAATTCTTCCCTGCAGATACAGGTGCAGGAGAGGTCGAAATTATTACTGTAAATAATGACCTCAATATTGAATTTGACGGCGGTAAGGTCGTATTCAATGAGAAAACAGGCGAAATGACAAGCTATGTGCGAAACGGTTGCGAGTATCTTAACCTTAATCCCGCCGACAATAAAAAAGGCTTTATGCCCAATATTGTCCGCGCATCTCTTGATAATGACACTTACGGCGAGCCTAAAAAACCTTGGGATTTAATAGGTCTTCATGAGGCTGAAACCGAGCTTAAGGAATTCCGCCACGCCAATCATTCAGCTTATGCACTTATTGAGGCTTCATACATTGTGAAAAAGGGCTTCAAGAGGTTCTTCCGCATTGACGTTATCTATACCGTTTTCGGCAACGGACTTGTAAATGTTCAGTGTACACTCAATAAGTTCTTATTGGGTTGCCCCGAAATTCAGCGTTTCGGCGTAACAGTTGAATTGCCAAAAGAGTTCAATATTATTGAATTCTACGGCAGAGGCTCACACGAAAAAATGGAAAACCTTTGTGACTTAAAGGACCACGCATATACTGGGCTCTGGAGAACATCTGTTGAGGCTATGCACGAGCCTTATGTAATGCCTCAGGATAACGGTAACTGCGGTGGTGTTAAGTTCCTTAAACTTATGAACGAAAAGGGTAATACTTTCACAGTTTACGGCTTGCCTAAGTTCAGCTTTTCTGCTCACGATTATACACAGCGTGCTTGCCATAAGGCAAAGCATCAGGAAGAGTTAGTTCATTCTGATACAACCTTTGTGTGCATCGATGGCTTCCACCGTGGTACAGGTACAAACACCTGCGGTCCTGATACCTTAGAAAAATATAAGGTAAAAACAGAAAAGTCTCTCACATTTAAATTTGCATTCAGAGGTGAATAATATGCTTGAATATAAATGGTTCCCTGAGGGTGTAATTGACCCGTCCTTCCGCGATTTGCGAATTGAGATTTTCGTGCGTGAGCAGGGCGTACCCGAAGAAAACGAATTCGACGATTTTGATTTGCAGGTGCCACACCTTGTAATCTTTTATGACGGTGAAGCAGTAGCCACAGGTCGCAATATCCCTTATGGCAAAAATACCGTAAAAATCGGCAGAATTGCTGTTAAAAAAGATAAAAGAGGATTGGGCTTAGGCGAAAAAATCGTAAAAGAGCTTCTCCGTAAGGCGAAAGAAGATGGCGCAAAAACTGTCAAGGTAGGCGCACAAACCCACGCTGTCGGCTTTTACGAAAAATGCGGATTTATTCTTGTTGGTACTCCCGAGTACCTCGAAGAGAATATTCCACATTACGATATGTATTTAGAATTTTAAATGCAACTATATACACCCGATAGCTTTTTATCGGGTGTATTTTGCAAGGTGAATAATATGGAATTGCACAAACTTTTTTATGAGGCACCGCCCTCAAAAATGAAACTTAAAAAGCCATATTATACAGGCTTTAAAAATATCTGGGAGCAAGCATCACTCCCCATAGGTAACGGCAGTTTAGGTCTTACCGTAATCGGTGAAGTGAAAAATGACCGACTTGTTCTCAATCATAAAACCTTGTGGGCGGGTGGTCCATCACCCAAACGCCCCGACTATTGTGGCGGAAATATCAATAAACCAGATAAAGACGGCAAAATGCCTTATGATTACTATGCCCAAATCCGCGAAGAATTCGAGAAAGGCAACGATAAAAAAGCCCACGACCTTTGCGAAAAGCTTATAGGCATCAGCGACGGCTATGGTACATTTCTCTGTTGGGGCGAATTGAATTTTACCGCAAACAACATCAAAAAATACAGTAATTATAACCGCACACTTGATATGTCAACGGGCATTTGTACTGTTACTTATGACGCAAAGCTTAAAAGCGGAGAATGGGTAACAGATACCCGTGAATACTTCGTTTCTCATCCCGATGAATGCGCGGTAATCCGTTTTGTTCGTGAGGGTGCAACGCTTGATTACAATGTCAGCCTTGCAACCGAGCACAAAGGTGAAATTCAGTATAATAACAATACTATTATTCACACAGGGGCTCTTTCTGATAACGCGATGAACTTCAGTCTTTGTGCAAAGGTGCTCACAAACGGCGAAACTGCGTCCGCAACCGATAGTTTACATATAAAAAATGCAACTGAATTTACAATTGTTCTTTCAGCGGATACAGACTATCTTGATGTTTATCCTAATTACAGAACGGGCGAGAGTGCAGAAGAGCTTTTAAATCGCGTTAAAAACAATACCGAAAAAACATCACAAAAATCCTTTGAAGAAATCAGAAAAGTCCATACGGACGATTTTTCGGCCCTTTATTCAAGAGTTTCAATTGACTTGGGTGGTGAGGTTGAAGGCACGGCTGATAAGCTTCTTTATAAATATGAAAAGCTTGACCCTCGCAGTGCCGAGCAGTTGTTATATCAATACGGCAGATATATGGCGATTTCTTCTTCCCGCGAAGATGATATTCTACCCTCAAATCTGCAGGGTATATGGAATTGTTGCAATAACCCCATTTGGAGCAGTGATTACCATACAAACGTGAATCTGCAAATGAACTATTGGCCAATTTATAACGGAAACCTTGCCGAGTGTGCAAAGCCCTTAATCCGCTATATCAAGTCAATGGTAATCCCCGGAAGACTCACCGCCGAATATTATACAAATGTTAAAAGTGAAGCAGGGGAGCAGAACGGATTTTTGTTCCATACTCAATGTACACCATTCGGTTGGACATGTCCCGGTTGGGATTTCAACTGGGGTTGGTCACCCGCCGCGGTGCCGTGGATTTTACACAATGTTTATGAGTATTATGAATATACTCTCGATACAGAAATACTCAAAGAAGATATTTATCCAATGTTAAAAGAAACTGCCGAGTATTTCAGCAAATTACTTGTTGAACATGATGGCAGACTTGTAACTGTTCCTTGCTTCTCACCCGAACAAGGTCCGCGAACAATGGGCAACACCTATGAGCAGGCATTGATTTGGCAATTATACGATAATGCAATAAATAGTGCAAAAGCCTTGAATGTCGACAATGAGCTTTGTGAAAAGTGGCTTGATATTCAGTCAAAGCTCAAGCCCTATGAAATCGGCGCCGACGGTCAGGTTAAAGAATGGTATCACGAAAATCACCTCGGTGAAATCGGTGAGCGTCACCACCGCCACATGTCACATCTGCTTGGTCTCTATCCCTGCAACGCGATGAATTGGTACGATAATCCTGACCTTATAAAAGCCACGATTGTCTCAATGAACGACAGAACAGACAAAAGCACCGGCTGGTCAATGGGTCAGAAAATCAATGCTTGGGCTCGCGTCCTCGACGGTGACAGAGTATTGAGCATCATCAGCACGCTTTTCAAAAACGGAATTTATCCGAATTTCTGGGATTTGCATCCACCGTTCCAGATTGACGGCAATTTCGGTTTTACCTCGGGTGTAAATGAAATGCTTATGCAAAGTCATTGCGGATTTATCCACCTTTTGCCCGCGCTCCCAACCGCTTGGCAAAAAGGCAAAATTACAGGGCTTGTTGCCCGTGGTAATTTCACCGTTGATATTGAATGGTGCGACGGCAAATTAACATTTGCTCACATCACCTCAAATATGGGTGGTAAATGTAAAATCTATTACGATAAATCTGAAATCACCGTTGACGGAGTGCGCGAAAGTGAAAATCACTTCGCAGAATTCCAAACCGAAAAAGGCAAAACCTACACAATCAAAATTAAATAAGAACACTTTTTATTTAAAAAAGATGTATTTCTCGGCTCCCCTGAAAGGGGAGCTGTCATTTTTTGCAAAAATGACTGAGGGGTTAAAATTCCTTGATTTCAAGCCATTTGCAACCCAAAGTTTACAAAAAATTTATAATTGACAAGCAAAGTTTATGGTGCAACCGCGTATTTTTTAGTATCCTTTACTCGTGCTCAAAACCGAGCACCTAAAAACTGTAAAAAATACAAAGCTTATATATCAAGGAGAAAATTTATGAAAATCACAAACAAAATCAATTTCGGAATTCAAAGAAAAATCGTTGCTAATATGACTACTGAAAGCTGGGAGACAATCCCTCACGTAACATATAATTACGAGCCGGACGTAACCGATTTTATGACCGAATATAAAAAGTTGAATTTCGACCGTCGCGGTGCAGATAAAATCACAGTAAACACACTTATGCTCAAGGTCATTGCAGAGGGTCTTAAAGCCGCACCCATTATGAATTCACATATTGAATATAACAGAAAGCTTGTGCGCGGAGAAATCAAAACCTTTGAGGACATCAATATTTCAATGCCGATGATTATGCCCAACGGCGAAATGATGACAATCAATCTTCATAATTTTGAAAATAAAAATCTTGATGAAATGACCGATTATATCAATGATGTTCAGCGCCGTTTCGAGAAGACAGATTTGACCGAGGCAATGTTTGAGGTGTCACTCGATAACACTCTCACAGCACTTAAAAAAGGAAAAATCAAGCAGGCAATTTACCGCCTTATCGGCTCCAAAACAGGTAAGTATAAGGTGAAAACTTTAAGCGGAAAAGCAAAGAAAGAATATGAGAGCATTCCCGAAACTGACAGAATTACAAAACGCGACATCGAGCAGGGGACAGTCACAATTTCCAATATCGGCTCACTTTACAGAGGTCAGAGAGGCAATGTTGGACTGCTTGAAATTATTCCCCCACAGGTTACTGCTTTCGGTGTGGGTGCGGTTCAGGATAAGCCCGTAGTTGTAACCGACGGAAACGGAAATAAGAGTATTGAAATCCGTCAGGTGCTTCCTATCTGTATTGCTTTTGACCACCGTGCCCTTGACTTCGGCGAGGCAGTGCCATTTATCAAACGCCTTGATGATATCTTTGCCAACCCCGCTCAAATTCATAATTGGAAAGGCTCAGAGAAAAACGAAAAATATCATAACTTCACCGCCACCGCAGTTTAAAAGTAGGGCGGGGGCTTGTGTCAAGAGTATGATTGTATACAGGAGTGTAAGATGATT
>CAYWFB010000058.1:0-11099 GCA_964457415.1 uncultured Eubacteriales bacterium
GAATTTCAAGAATTCTGTTCACTGCCCAGATTTCGTCTTCTTTTTCGATTAAGTTCTCTCTTACGGCATAAGCCACAAGAGATTTGATTGCCTCATAAATATTCATAGAAAAACCTCCGAAATTAACCTATTATAATTATATTTATATTTGGGTTTTATTTCAAGACATTTTAAGAAATTTGTTAAAAAATAGGCGGGGTCAAGACCCCGCCCTACCGTAATATTATTTAATTTTATTCTTCAATTCTTTTTCTTTTGAAAAATATGAGCATTGACACACTCAAAGCGATTACTGCCATAAATACCACGGGGATTATAAATACTGCAGAGTTTGTGTTTGGAATTTCTTCATTCTCTACATTCTGTGAGCCGTTGTTTTCTTCGTTATCATTCTCGCCGTTTGCGTTGTTATCTTCATTGTTTTCGGTGTCGGGATTTGTATTTGCGTCACCCTCACCATCGTTTTCTGTATCGTCAGGATTGGGAGTTACTGTACCCTCACCGTCATCGGTGCCGTTGTCCTCATACTCATAAGGCATAAGCATAGGAATTTCAGTATCGTAATACATAAACTGCGGATATTCGGGATTACTCTCAACTGTGTACTGCTCGTCAGCAGTTAAAAGCCATACATAGAAATCGCCCGTGCCGTCATCGGTGCCGTATGCAATATGACCTAAATTCTTGATAAACCAAGTCTGCATTGGTGCCTGACAGGTTGATGCGTCAATCACATTATCGGGTGAAATCATATTCTTGTCAGTATAATCTGCCTGAACATAATCGTCGCCGAGGGTTTCGCCCATATCGGCACAGGTAGCAAAACCACTTGTGTTATAGGTTTCAATTACGCCGTCACTATTCCACTTTGCAGATGGAGTTACGGGAGCAATATATCTGTTATAGTTTGAAACGTTGAAGTAATTCACCTCGTCGTTCTCAACCATTTCAGTAACTCTTGCATCTGTTACGCTCACTACTGTTGTGTAATAGTCATCAACAAAAGCCTTTAAATTGTCGCCTGCGTTACCGAGCATATAGTCCATTGCTTCAATGTAGCTATATTCGGGAATTAAACACCAGAATGCGGGAATATAACCAAATACGGGGATAAGAACCTCTTCGTAAATCTGGTCACCTGCCTCCGCAAAAATATCGTTAGCCATAAGAGCCAACTGCTCAAAAATCGGGATATATGCAAGATGTGAGCCGTATTCTGCATTACCACGGATGCTCTGTGAAATAAGACGAGCAAGTGCATCACCGTCGATTTCGGGATTACCGGTAAACAACTGACCAAGCATCTCAAGTCCGTTGAAAGCAGAGTTTGACATTACTACTGTTTCAACATCACCATAACCGTAAACCGCAAGATATGTGTTGGTAATTGAACCGCCCATACTCTCGGCACAGATTGATACCTTATCGTGACCTGATTTTTCTTTTACTACCTGAATAAAATCGTTAAGGTCAGCAGCAATGTCAAAGGGATTTCCCGTCCAGTCATAGGTGAAATAATAAGAATGATTGTCGCCCAATTCTTCGTAGAGCATATATGCAAGAGTATGCTCGCTGCCCTCTATGTTTTCGAAATCCAGATAGTCTTCAACGGGGTCGCTTGAGCATTCAACTGTAACGATACTATCACGGTTTAAATCATTATCATACATAGCGGGGCCGAAAATTGAACCAACCGCAGTTGACACCGCACTAACCAAAGCGTCCGTATTTTGTGTCAGCAAAAAGTCTGCCAATTGGGGAATTACAGGTAAAATACCGTTAATGATATTCTCGGTTGAGAATATCTCATTTCCGTTTTCGTCATAAAGAGTTTCACCAATTCCGCGCACCTGAACTACGGGTGCATTGCCACAATCACAGCCGTCAGTAGCCAATGTGGGAACAAGTGTTACGAAAATCAAAGAAAGAGAAAGAATTACGCTTAATAATGTTTTGAAAATTCCCTTTTTCATAAAACATCCTCCAAACTGAATATTTATAAACTTATTTTATCACAAGGGAATTCACTTTACAACAACTTATTAAAATACAGTTTCAATAAGCTTTTCGGAGCAATCGGGTGAATACTGCCAACGGTCAATATGCTCATCGGTGCAGTAATATTTAATATCCTGACGGGGATACTCTGCGGGAAAGCTATCAACAATCGCAAGCTTGATTTTCATTTTTTCGGGATTTATGCTCTTTATATAAACACTTGCCATATCCCCCTCATGCACATCGGGAGTAAACTCTGCCAAGCCCGCAAGGTTGGGAGCAAGCTCAATAAAAACTCCGTATTTTTCGATTGAACGGACAATTCCGCCCACGGTCTGACCCGCTTTAAAATTCTGCGCATTTTCTTCCCATGTGCCCAGTAATTCTTTATGTGAAAGAGTAACACGACCCAATTCATCAACACTTTTCACAACGGCTTTAATCATTGTATTCACCGCAAAGCGCACATCGGGGTGCGGTATTCGTGAAACGGAAATACTATCGATGGGCAGAAGAGCAGATACACCGCAACCGATGTCACAAAACGAGCCAAAGCTTTCATTATGGGTCACTCGGGCGTCAATCACATCACCCGCTTTGAGATTTTTTATGTAATCCGACATAAACTCCTCTTGCACAAGGCGACGGCTTAAAATTGCGGTGCGAAGTCCTGCGTCGTCCATAAAATCAATAATTTTAAAGGCTACGGGCTTATTGACCCTTGAAATTATGGCAATATCACGCACACTTCCGTCTGCAATGCCCACCGCACATTCCTCGCGGGGAATTACGCCGTGAATTTCGCCCAAATTCACATGAAGATTGTGCTCGTGGTCGCAAAGGGTTGCGCGAGCCTCTAAAATTTTTTGCTCAAAAAAGCATTCCCGTAGCATTGCCACGGACTCAATACATTTTTTGTTCTGTTTTGTTTCAAATAAAACACCCTCGGGATAATATTTTTTCATAAATCTCACCTTTATTTTCAAATTAGTACATTGATATGTGTAAAAAAGCGAAATAAGAATTAATTAAGGTGTTTTATTTTCATAATATTTATGGTATTATATAATGTAATATGTTTTGAGGTAATTTTTATGGATATTAAAGTAAATGATATTCTTGAAATGAAAAAAGAGCACCCCTGCGGCGGCAAGCAATTTCTTGTACTTCGCGCGGGTATGGATTTTCGTGTGCGTTGTGTTAAATGCAACCGCGAGGTTATGGTGCCCCGTGTAAAAATCGAGAAAAACATCAAAAAAGTTATGAGAGATGGAGAACAGGTAAATGTTTGATAAATTATTAGGAATTGAACAGAGATTTGAAAATGTTAACGAACAGCTTTGCGACCCTGCAACTGTAAGCGACCAGCAGTTATACACAAAATTAATGAAAGAGTTAAAGCAATTAACTCCCGTGATTGAGAAATTCCGCGAATACAAGGGCTACAAGGACACCTTTGAAGAGTCAAAAATGTTACTTGACGAGGGCGGAATGGACAAAGACTTCAAGGAAATGGTGCAGGAAGAATTTGAAACTGCAAAAGAACAGCTTGAAATCACTTGGGAAGAGCTTAAAATTCTTCTTCTCCCCCGCGACCCCAATGACGACAAAAACGTTATTATTGAAATCCGTGGCGGTGCAGGTGGCGAAGAAGCGGCACTTTTTGCCAACTCACTTTTCAGAATGTACACAATGTATGCTGAGGCTCGCGGTTGGAAAATGGAAATTCTTTCTGAAAACCCCACAGAGCTTGGCGGATATAAAGAAGTTATTTTCTCGGTTGACGGTGACGGCGCATACTCACGCTTCAAGTTTGAAAGCGGTGTTCACCGTGTTCAGCGTGTTCCCGAAACTGAAAGTCAGGGCAGAATTCAGACCTCAACCGTTACTGTTGCGGTTCTTCCCGAGGCAGAGGATGTTGACTTTGAATTGAACCCTGCAGAATTACAGATTGACGTTTTCCGTTCAAGCGGTGCGGGTGGTCAAAAGGTTAACAAGACCTCATCTGCTATCCGTGTTACTCACCTGCCCACAGGTATGGTTGTTGAGTGCCAGGACGAACGAAGCCAACATAAAAACAAGGATAAGGCTCTTAAAGTTCTTCGTTCACGACTTTTAGAAATTGAACAGGCAAAGCACGACGCAGAAATTGCAGGTCAGCGCAAAAGTCAGGTTGGTACAGGTGACAGAAGCGAGAGAATAAGAACATACAACTTCCCTCAGGGACGAGTAAGCGACCACAGAATTGGTCTTACGCTTTATAAAATTGAGCAGATTATGAATGGCGACATTGACGAGATTATCGACGCACTTATCACCGCGGATACTGCAGAGAAATTAAAGGCAAACGAATAATATTATGAAAACAGAAGTACTTAACATTACAACTGAATATGAAAAGGCACTCGCAAAATCTGCCGAGCTTTTAAAAAACGGTCAGGTTGTGGGAATTCCCACCGAAACTGTTTACGGTCTTGCGGCGAATGCATTTGACGAAAATGCAGTTAAAAAGATTTTTGAGGCAAAGGGTCGCCCCAGTGATAATCCATTGATTGTACACATAAGCAAATTTGAGGATTTGGCGCCATTGGTTAAGGAAATCCCCGAAAAAGTAAGGGTTTTGGCGGACAAATTCTGGCCCGGTCCTCTTACAATGATTATGAAAAAGAGTAAGAGAATTTCAAATACTGTTTCGGGTAGACTTGATACTGTAGCAATCAGAATGCCGAAAAGCGAGAGCGCACGTGCAATCATTGAGAATTGCGGACTCCCCCTTGCGGCACCGTCGGCAAATCTTTCGGGTAGCCCAAGCCCCACAAACGCCAAATATGTTTTTGACGATATGAACGGCAGAATTCCGCTGATTATTGACGGTGGTAGCTGTGAAATCGGGGTTGAGTCAACAGTTATTTCCTTTGCGGAAGAGCCCCCGAGGCTTCTTCGTCCCGGTGGAGTGACACTTGAAGAAATGACGGCGCTAATCGGTGAAATTGTGGTTGACGATGCGGTGCTCAATAAATTGGAAGAAGGCAAAACCGCCGCCTCACCGGGTATGAAATATAAGCATTATGCACCACGCGCCGACATAACACTTATAAAAAGTAATTTTGAGAATTTCAAAACCCTTTGCGAAAGCGAAGAAAACATTACCGCATTGGTGTTTGACGGCGAAGATAAAATTTTATCCTGCCCCACCGTTACATACGGCAAAGAGAATGACGGCTCCAGTCAAAGCGCAAGGCTTTTTGATGCTCTTCGTGAGCTTGACGAAATGGGAGCAGGCAAGGTTTATGCCCGTTGTCCCGACACAAAAGGTATGGGTCTTGCGGTGTATAACAGATTAATCAGAGCCTGCGGTTTCAAAATAAAGGTGATATAATGAAAATTATCGGTATTACAGGGCTTACGGGTGCAGGAAAGGGCACTGTGGCACAAAAGCTTATAGCTTATGGCTGTTACCATATTGACGCGGACCATGTTGCCCGTGATGTAATGAATAACGGTGAAAATGTTAAAAATCAATTAAAAAATCGGTTTGGTGACGATATAATAGACGAGAACGGCGAAATTCTTCGTCCTGTTCTTGCACAAAGAGCCTTTGCAGACAAAGATAGCACCGAGGCGCTGAATGCAATTACTCACCCTGCAGTGACAGAAAAAATTAAAGAAATCATTGCCGAAAAAGAAAAAGAAGATTACAAAGCGATAATTATTGACGCAATCGCACTTTTTGAAAGTGGTGAAGACAAGCTTTGTGATTTTACCGTTGCAGTGTGTGCTCCCCTTGATATTCGCCTTGAGCGAATTATGAAAAGGGATAACATCACCGAAGAAAAGGCAATGGAAAGAATAAACGCGCAAAAGGATGAAAGCTTTTTCACCCGTCAGGCAGATTTTATTCTCTGGAATTATCCGCCCTATGACCTTAATAAAGAAATTTTGCCCATTGTGGCACAAATAAAGTAAGAAATCCCGAAAGGAGTTATATATATGGAATTAAACGATATGAAAAAAGAGCTTTTTTATGAGCCCAAGCACGCCATGGAAATCGTTGACGATGCAGTGGTAAAGGCTGCTGACGATTTCTGCGAGGGTTATAAAAAGTATCTTGATGAAGCTAAAATTGAACGTGAAACAGTTGATTTCTTCGTGAAAGAGGCTGAAGCTCACGGCTACACAGAATTTGACCGCACAAAGAAATACAACGCAGGCGACAAGGTTTATTACAACAACCGCGGCAAAGCAATTATTCTTTGCGTATTCGGTAAAAAGAGCATTGCAGAGGGTGTTAAAATCTCTGCCGCTCACATTGACTCACCCCGTCTTGACTTAAAGCCCAATCCTCTTTATGAAGATTCTTCTCTTGCTTTCTTCAAGACACATTACTATGGCGGAATCAAGAAGTATCAATGGACTGCAATCCCCCTTGCTCTTCACGGTGTTGTTGTTAAGGCAAACGGCGAATCAGTTAAGGTTTGCATCGGTGAAGACGACAATGACCCTCAATTCGTTATTACTGACCTTCTTCCTCACCTTGCCGCTGACCAGATGAAGCAGTCATTAAGCGACGGCATCAAGGGTGAACAGCTTAATATTCTTATCGGCTCACGCCCATTCTCAAAGGACGAGGGTGCTGACAAGGTTAAGCTTAACATTATGAAAATCCTCAACGAGAAATACGGCATTGTTGAGAGTGATTTCTTAAGTGCAGAATTAGAGCTTGTTCCCGCATTCAAGGCACGCGACATTGGCTTTGACCGTAGTCTTATCGGTGCTTACGGTCATGACGACAAGGTTTGTGCATACCCTGCTGCTCAGGCAATTTTTGATGTTGAGGCACCCGAATACACCTGCCTTACAGTTCTTGCGGATAAGGAAGAAACAGGTTCAGACGGCAACACAGGTCTTCACTCATCATATATGAAATACTTTATCTCCGACCTTGCGGTTATGGAAAATGTTGAGCCTTGGAGAGTTTTGTCAGCTTCAGAATGTCTTTCTGCTGATGTTAACGCGGCATTTGACCCCAACTTCCCCGAAGTAAGCGAGAGAAAGAACTCATCATTCGTTAACAACGGTGTTGTTATTACAAAGTACACAGGTGCACGCGGTAAGGGCGGCACTTCTGATGCCTCTGCCGAATATATGGGTAAAATCCGCAGAATGCTCAACGCAAACGATGTTGTATGGCAGATTGGCGAGCTCGGCAAGGTTGACGCAGGCGGCGGCGGAACAGTTGCTATGTATGTTGCCAACCTTGACATTGACACAATCGACCTTGGTGTGCCCGTACTTTCAATGCACGCTCCTTGGGAAATCGTTTCAAAGCTTGATGTTTATATGGCATACAAGGCATTTAAGGTATTCTTCGAGCAGAAGTAAATTAAGTGCAAAATGCAAAGCGCAAAGTTAAGGCAGTCCAAAAGGACTGCCTTTTTTATGGGTCGTCGAGGACGCCGACCCCTACAATAAAATTGGTTGTGGTTGTTTATTATTTAAAACTGACTTAACCGTTTCGGGTATCAAATCAAAATCTGCTACGATTGAGTTGGGTTTATTTATGCAATCATCTTGTTTCATCGGCACAAAGTAAATATTTTTACTGTTCATTAAAAGTCCTATGTTTTTGGCGGCGGCACCCAAGGCGTCATTGGTGGAAACAGCTATAACTACGGGTCGAGCATTACGAAGATGTGCTTTTGCCGCAAGAGTTACCGAAGTATCGGTAATTCCGTTTGCCATTTTACCGATTGTATTGCCCGTGCAGGGCGCAATTACGAGAATATCAAGAAGCTTTTTTGGTCCTATGGGCTCTGCTCCGCTGATTGTGTATATTATCTTCTCTTTGCAGATATTCTCAATTTCATCTATAAATTCACGGCTTTTCCCAAATCGGGTGTCCGTTGTGTATGCAGTATGTGACATAATGGGGATAACGCGGTATCCTTCATTAGTGAGCTTTTGCATTTGTGGGATTGCTTTTTTAAAGGTGCAGAATGAACCGCAAAGGGCAAATCCCACAGTTTCATTACTCATTTGTTACTCCTCCCTTTGCAAAATTCTTTTTCCTATTATTTCTCCCGCGGTTTTGGGAGTATATTTACCGGGTAAGCCAAAGGCTTTTATAACATCAATTCCGAGTTTTCTCGCCTCATCAAAATCCACACCATAGGGCGCAGAGGCAAGCTCAATAATCTTGCTATCCTTTCGCATTTTCGAGAGAGTATCTGTACCAATAATTCTTGCGGGAACGGTATTTATAAATATATCAAATCGGTCGGCACACTTTGAAAGCTCTGAAAGCGGCAAAGCCTCACAGCCCTTGATTGACGCGTCCTCTCTTTGCGAAGGATTGCGCGCAAAAACACTGACACTGCACGATAAAGCTGTAAGCATTGAGGCGGTTTCACGCGCCACTCTGCCATAGCCTATTATGGCGAACTTACCTAAAGGTAATGCAAAATCAATGTGCTCAAGCAATATTTTAAGAGTACCGAAAGCCGTGAGCACCGCATTTTTCTCAACAAACTCCTTATCGTAATAATCCACAAAGGGTATTTCGGTTTCACGAAGTCGCGAGAGTAATTCCCCCTTGATTATTCCGCCGAAAACAAGGTTATCCTTACCCAGAAACGAGATTAATCTTTCAATTGATGTTTCTTTTTTTGAAAAGGGCATATTTACAGTTTTATCGTTTCGTGTAGCGGGCAGGGGCAAAACTATGATTGAATTTGGTAAAATTACAGATTTCAGCTTTTCTGTATCGTCATCCCAATCAAAAAGTCCGTATGACGAAACCTCACAGCCTTCAGCTTCGAGATAATTCTTAAGGTATTTTTGTCTTTTGTCGCCACCGATAATTACTATATTTCTGTTTTTCAAAACATTTCCCCCTTTCCTTACAATACATCGTATGTTTTTTGCAAAAAATGGTGATTAGGGGTTTAATTTTTTATAAGTTTGCATTATAATTTATATTGGTGATAAATATGAGTGAAATTAAAAATGTACTTGAAACTGCAAAAAGAATACATTTTATAGGAATTGGCGGTAGCGGTATGTGTCCGCTTGCTGAAATTCTGCATAGTCGCGGATACTCCTTGCAGGGCTCTGACAACAATGAGAGCTCAATAGTTGACCGAATTCGCAAAATGGGTATTCCCGTTATGATGGGTCAGTGTGCCGAAAACATTGCGGGTGCAGATATGATTGTTTACTCCGCCGCTATTTCAAAGGAAAATCCCGAGCTTAAAGCAGCACTCGAGAGTGGTATTCCAACATTCCAGCGTGCAGAGTTATTAGGTGAAATCTCACGCCAATTTGAAAATTGTATCGGCATTTGCGGAACTCACGGCAAGACCACAGTTACATCAATGACAGTTCAGACAATGCTTGGCGCGGGACTTGACCCTTCGGCAGTAATCGGCGGAAAGCTCCCCCTTACAGACAGCTACGGCAGAGTTGGTGAAACACAGAATGTTGTAATTGAGAGCTGTGAATATCAGGACACATTCTTACACATAAGCCCCAATGTTGCGGTAATTTTAAATGTTGACGAGGACCATCTTGAATATTTCAAGACAATGGACAATCTTATTTTAAGTTTTCATAAATTCGCAAATTCTGCAAAAAGTGCAGTAATTTATAACGGCGATGATGAAAATACCCTCAAAGCAATCAATGGCATTGAGGGCAAAACTATGATTTCATTCGGTTTTGACAGTAAAAATGACTATTATGCTGAAAATATTTGTGAGCATAAGGGTGCCTTCACACAGTTTGACATTATGTATAAGAGCGAAAAATTAGGCAGAGTTACACTTTCTGTCCCCGGAATTCATAATGTACTCAACACTCTTGCCACAGTTGCAACTGCGATTTATTCAGGTGCAAAATTTGAAGATTGTGTAAAGGGAATTGAAGAATTCCGCGGTGCAGGTCGTCGTTTTGAGGATTTAGGCACCTATAACGGAATTACATTTGTTGATGATTACGCTCACCACCCCGCAGAGCTCAAGGTTACACTTGACGCGGCTATGAAAATGGGCTACAACACAGTTTGGGCAGTATTCCAGCCATTTACCTATTCAAGAACTGCAATGCACTTTGACGAGTTTGTTGATGTGCTTAAAATCTCCGACCGTTGCGTTATGACCGAGATTATGGGCTCACGCGAAATAAATACTTATGATATTTACACCTCACAGCTTGCAGAGAAAATCCCCAATTCTGTTTGGTTTAACACACAGGAAGAGGTTTGTGACTATGTCCTCGACAACGCAAAGTCAGGCGATTTGGTGCTTACAATGGGGTGCGGTGACATTTACAAATCGGCAAATATGATGATTGCGAGATTGAAAGATGGTACAGTTTAATAACAGTTGGGATATTCTTTTAAAAGACGAATTTGAGAAACCATATTATCTCAATTTGAGAAAATTTCTTGCAAATGAATATAAAACACAGACCATATACCCCCATATGAACGACATTTTCAATGCGTTGAAATATACGGATTATCAGAATGTCAAGGTTGTAATCTTGGGTCAGGACCCTTATCATCAGCCAAATCAGGCTCACGGGCTTTGCTTTTCGGTGAAAAAGGGAGTTAATCCCCCACCCTCATTGCAGAATATGTACAAAGAAATTCACGCGGAGTACGGGTATCCAATCCCCGACCACGGTGAGCTTACATATTGGGCAGAGCAAGGAGTGCTTATGCTCAACACGGTGCTGACAGTTCGTGAAAGTCAGCCCAACAGCCATAAGGGAATGGGTTGGGAAATCTTCACAGACGATATAATCGCCCTTTTAAATCAACGCCCCGAGCCAATGGTATTCTTGCTATGGGGTGCAAATGCAAAAGCAAAAACAAAGCTTATAACAAACCCTGCACATTTAGTGCTTTGTTCGGCACACCCGAGCCCACTTTCCGCCTATAACGGATTTTTCGGCAACAACCATTTCAAAAAAGCCAATGAATTCTTAAAATCAAACGGAATGAAAGAAATCGATTGGCAGATAAGATAAAAAATATCCACCCTGCAAAGGTGTGATGTTCTTATCGGAGAAATTGAAAATCCTTCAACTTCGGTTAAGAA
>CAYWFB010000059.1:0-10998 GCA_964457415.1 uncultured Eubacteriales bacterium
TTGTTAGTGGGTTTGGGCTACTGCCCAACTGCATTTGTACTCACAAATGCGATGCCGGTTCTTCTCAACAAGAATTGAGTGATTTTTCAAATTCTCCGCTAAGGACATCGCTCTTTTTGACTTCGCAGTTTCTTTTGTGTTTTATTAAAAATTAAAGCGTCTTAACAAAATCAATAAGTGCTTTCATCTGCTTATCATTGAGCTTTTGAGTGCTTTCTACAAGCTCCTTTGTAAAAAGGGGATATTTATCCTCTTCATTAAAGAAATCTCTGGGCGATATATTAAGATATTCACAAATATAGAAAAATCCCGACATTGATGGCATTGCGTAGTTGTTTTCAATTTTATTGATGTAGCTTTCGCTCTGACCCAAAGATAAGCTCATATCACGGGCAGAAACGCCTTTTTCCTGACGAAGCTCTGCTAAACGCTTGGAAAAGCCTTCATAATACATGGGGCACACCTCCAAATACTTTCTACATTTATTATAGAATATAAAAAATGTAATTTATTCCATAAAAAGAAATATTTTATTTATGATATATATCAAAAGTATTACAATATACAAAAATCCCCGTAAAAGTTTAATTCTTTTACAGGGATTTTTATGTATTGTTATAATGAAAAATCTTCTTTATTATATTTTTGTAAAGGTAAAGGTCGCCTTGGCTGACGCTTCAATACATCATAAGAGAATTTTCTGCAAGAAAAATCCTTTTCAACAACGCCTTTTTTCTTGCAAAGTACCGTCTCGCCGTCAGGCGAGCATTTGCCGTGCTCACAGTATGAGCAGGAGGGGGATATTTCTTTTTCATTCAATAACTTTTTCATTTTAATCACCAATACCATTTTAACACATTTTCTTTTTACTATCAATATCAAAAATCATAACAATACACATAATTGTCAGTGCAATAAACGCAGGCAATGAAACCGAAAAAGCAGAAACGGTTATATCTTGATTCATCACCGCCGTGGTAATATCAACAGGAAAAATCAAAAGCAAAAGATGGCAAATTACCGCAGAAAGTGCCGCGCACAGCACTCTGCCCACGAAAAAATGACTGTATTTAAGTCCCGCCATCTTTATATATGAAAAAATCTGACAATGCACGCAAAATCCACTAAAGCCCAATGCCGCTGCAAGCACGGGAATTCCCATTTCACCCGCAATTAATGTGCACCCCTTTGTGACCTCAAGCACAGAAACAAGCCCCGAATAAGCCTCGTCACTCATTCCTATTGATTTTATACATTCCGTAAGCCCGCTGAAAAGTACCACCCACGCGCAAATTCCCAAAATACTCTGTACGCCGTCCGTAACCGATGCAGAAAGTGCCGCAAGTGGACTTTGAGCAGAATTCTCAATATGAAATTTCACATCTTTTTTATCATCAAAAAAAGATGTTGCAAAGCCTAAAATCAATGAAGAAATGCAAAGTGAGGCAAAAATAATTACTCCTGCCTTGGCGCTTCCAAGCATATTAACTCCCACCGCGGTAATAACAAATGCAGGACCGCCGTTTACACAAAACATACAAAGTCTTTGTGCTTGATTTTTTGTAATCTGCCCCTTTTCGAGCAATAAAAATGTCATTTTTGCCCCCACGGGGAATCCGCCCACAAGCCCCATAATTATTGCAGGAACGGTGCATAATGGCAGATGCAAAACGAATTTTGTAAGAGGATAAAATATTTTATATAAAAAGCTCAAGGCTTCTGATTTCACTATGTATGACGACACCACCATAAACGGAAAAAGTGATGGTAAAATCACATTAAAGCAAATCTTAAGCCCCTCTGTAACGCCGTTTGTTACTGCATCAGGCATTTTGAATATGCAAAACATACTGATAATCACCGCCGTAAGCGGTAAAATATTGCGACCAAGTTTTATAGTTGCCATAAATTCACATCCCTTAAAATAATATTAATTTAAAGTCGAGATAATGAATTATTTTAATCTTAATTCATATAATTCTATGTAAGGCAGGTGCGTGTAATTATGGCACGAAAAAAGAAGAAACCAAGCGAAAAACCACGAATCCCTTTGCCCGAAGCTTTATCGGGCGAGCCTAAAATTGAAATGCTTGGCAATCGCGAAATAATAATTGACGGTTGTAAGGGCGTTGTGGAATACGGCGAAAATCTCATTAAGCTTAATACAGGGGAGTATGTACTATCTGTATTGGGCGACACACTTGTAATCAAATCTTATGACGGCAGTGTGGCAGTAATAAGCGGAAAAATCGCAGAAATTACGTTTGTATCATAGGTGAAAAAATGCTAATAATTGAATTTATAAGATATTTATTCGGTTACATAAAATTCAGAGCTTGGGGCGGATTTGCCGACCGTTTCATAAATCTTTGTACGAAAGAAGAAATTCCTTTGTGGAATATCAGAAACATAAACGGCAATATCACCGCAAGCACCACAATTGAGGGGTATTTGAATATTCGCTCTGCCGCTCGCAAATCGGGTATGCGACTTCGTGTTACCGAGAAAAAAGGACTTATATTTTTCTTAAAACGAAATAAACTCCGCACGGGTCTTTTCCTCGGCTTTGCTTTGTCAGTTGTGCTTATTACTATACTTTCGCAGTTTGTCTGGAGTGTAAGTCTTGTGGGTAACGTAACCCTTGATGACGATTACCTCCTCGATACCTTTGAAAAATACGGGGTTTGCGTGGGCTCAAAAATCTCTTCAGTAGATACTGAGCTTGCTGCCCAAAATGCAATGAGCGAAATTGAAAAGCTATCTTGGGCATCGGTGAATTTAAAGGGTTCTGTAATGGTAATCGAGGTGCGTGAAAAAACAGATGCTCCCGAAATTTATGACGATAAAACTCCCACAAATCTTGTGGCAGGCGAGGACGGCATAATCCTCTCAATAGATGTGCTTCACGGTAACGAAGAGGTAAAACCGGGCTCGGCGGTGCTAAAAGGGGATTTGCTTATTAGCGGGCTCATTTCTCACCCCGACGGCAGTGAAAGCGTAATCCACGCTGACGGTTATGTGAAAGCACTTGTGAAAAAGAATAAAACTTTTTCTTGTACGGATTTTTCTCTGTATTCACAAAATACCGAGAAAGCCCGAAACAAGCTTTTCTTTTTCGGCTTGCAAATTCCTTTGGGGAAATCTGTTCCCGAAGATTTTTTCACCGAGCATAAATCTTTTCTCAAAAATGATGAAATGCTGTTGCCTTTGGGAATAATAACAGAGTACGGCGCCGAATTTTCAGATGAGAAAATAACTCCCGACGAGGCAATGCAGAATAAGCTTGCACTGTTAAGTAACGGACTATATGTAAAGGATTTACTCGAAAAAAGTCATATTACAAAGTCATCTTTGAGTGAGAAAAATAGCGAAATTGGAAAAACTTACGAATTTTATGCAGAATGTGAGCAGGAAATCGGCACTTTACAGGAAATTTATGTTGAAAAAACTAATGACATTGCATAAAAATTGTGATATAATATGTTAAATTTTACTAAAAATTTTTAATTAAGGTCGTTAAATAAATGTTTGAGCAAATAATAAATGTTGACAGAATGGAGCAAACAGTCAGTTTGTTCGGTAGCTTTGATGAAAATATAAGGCTCATTGAGTCCAATTATAATGTAAAAATTGTCAGCCGTGGCTCTGAGCTTAAAATCAGCGGTGACGCTGAAAATGTTTCAAAAGCAACAAGAGCAATCAATGGTCTTTTAATGCTCATAAACCGCGGTGAAGCCCTTTCAGAGCAGAATATCCGCTATGTGCTCTCCCTCGTTAACGAGGGCAATGAGGACAAGCTTTCTGAAATGACTGGTGATTGCGTATGCATCACCGCAAAGGGTAAACCAATCAAACCTAAAACATTGGGTCAGAAAAAATACCTTGAAAGCATTAAGAATAATACAATAACCCTCGGTGCGGGTCCCGCAGGTACGGGTAAAACCTACCTCGCAGTTGCAATGGCAGTAAATGCCTTTCGCGCAAAAGAGGTCAACCGTATTATTTTAACTCGTCCCGCAGTTGAAGCAGGTGAAAAATTAGGCTTTTTGCCCGGAGATTTGCAACAAAAGGTTGACCCTTATCTTCGCCCGCTTTATGACGCACTTTTCGATATGCTCGGTGCCGAAAGCTTTCAGCGTTATCAGGAGAGGGGAAGTATTGAAGTAGCACCCCTTGCCTATATGCGCGGACGTACTCTTGACGATAGCTTTATCATTCTTGACGAAGCACAAAACACCACCCGCGAGCAGATGAAAATGTTTTTGACCCGCTTGGGCTTTAACTCAAAAATCGTTGTAACGGGTGACGTAACACAGATAGACTTGCCCGACGGTAAAAAATCGGGTTTGGTTGAGGCAATGCGAATTCTCAAAGGAATTGACGATATTGCAATAAATGTATTCACAGAAAAAGATGTGGTGCGCCACCGTCTTGTTCAGGATATAATCAAGGCTTATGAAAAGCAAGAAATGAGGCAAAAGAAATGAACGAGAAATTAAGAGTAATTATTGACAATCAACAGAATGTGATGAAAATCCCCACAGGTGTTAGAATGCTTGTGCGCCGTTGCTGTAAAGCAGTTCTTGCAAATGAAGAATTTGAAGAGCCGGCAGAAATCAGCGTAACCTTTGTTGATGACGAAACAATCCACGAATTGAACCGTAAGCACCGCGGAATTGACAAGAGTACCGACGTCCTTTCATTCCCATTGGGCGAAAACGGAGAATATGATACAAACCTTGACACAGGCGCTCTCGTTTTAGGCGATATTATCATTTCAATTGAGCATGCTTATGAGCAAGCTGAAAAATATGGTCATACTCTTCAGCGCGAAATCGGATTTTTGACCGTTCATTCACTTCTTCATCTTTTAGGCTATGACCACGTTAACGGCGGACTCGAAGCTGTTCAGATGCGCGAAAAGGAAGAAGCAGTTCTCACCCGCGTAGGGTTAAAACGAAATGGTAGCTACTATTTCGATGAGGAATAAGTTATGAAATCACTTATTAAAAGCTTCGGCTATGCCTTCCGTGGCATTTATATGTGCCTTGCGAAAGAGCGTAATATGAGAATACATACGGTATGTATGATTTATATGTACTTTTTTCTCTTTGCCTTTGATTTCTTTGAAATTTCAGGCACACAGCTTGCAATAATTTTACTTGCAAACGGACTTGTAATGGGTGGCGAGCTTATAAACACCGCCATTGAACGTTCCGTGGATTTGTACGGAAGTGAGTATACGGAAAACGGAAAAATCGCCAAGGACTGTGCCGCAGGTGCCGTGCTTGTTTTCACAATATTTTCTGTGCTTTGCGGTGTTGCAATTATGTATCAACCCAAAGCATTTAAAGAGCTTTTTGCATATTTCCTTGCAAATCCCGTAAGCATAATTCTTTTCGCAATTTCAGTAGTAATTTTCAGTATATTTATTTTTAAAGGGTTTCCAAAAAAGAAAGGTTAATCAATGAATACACCAAAAACCGCATTTATAGCAATTGTAGGTAAAGCCAATGTGGGCAAATCCTCAATCCTCAATAGATTATTAGGAACAAAAATCGCAATTGTATCTTCAAAGCCACAGACCACACGCACACGTATTATGGGTGTGCTTACAACTGATGATAATATTCAGCTTGTTTTTACCGATACTCCCGGTTTTCATAAGCCAAAAACAAAATTGGGCGAAAAAATGGTCAAGGCAGTAAGCGACAGTATTGAGGGCGTTGACGCATGCCTTTTGGTTGTTGAGCCCGAGGGAGAACTCAACCCCGCCGAGCTTGAATTGCTTGAAAAAATCAAAAAGGGTAAAAACCCTGCAATTCTTGCAATCAATAAAATTGACACAGTAAAAGAAAAAGAAAATCTTATTTCTCGTATTGCCGAAATTTCAGCTCTTTATGATTTTGAGGCAGTTGTACCCGTATCCGCACAAACAGGTAGTGGTATCAACGAGCTTTTGGCAGAACTTAAAAAATTAAGCTTTGAGTCAGAGCATTTCTTCCCTGACGATACTCTCACCGACCAGCCTGAAAGAGTATTGGCAGGCGAGATTATCCGCGAAAAAATGTTAAGACTTTTAGATAAAGAAATCCCTCACGGTACTGCAGTAAGCATTGAAAAAATGCGTGAGCGCAGTGACGGCATTATGGATGTTGAGGCAACAATTTTCTGTGAGCGCGACAGCCATAAGGGAATTATCATCGGCAAGGGTGGCGCTATGCTTAAAAAGATTTCCACCTATGCCCGTCAGGATATGGAAAAGTTTTTCGGTTGCAAAATCAATCTTCAATGCTGGGTAAAGGTTAAAGAGGGTTGGCGTAACCGCGAAGGTCTTATTCATAATTTTGGTTTAGATTAATTTACCAATACATTTTATTTTTACCATTTATATTTAAAATCAATCCACACAAATTACTAACGACACATTTATTCAAAGGCGGTAATTTGTATGGATAAAATGGCAATCTGGAGCAGATTTACACAAAGCGGTAAGGTAGAGGATTATTTAATGTATAAAAAATCCTTGCAAAACAAGAATCCGCAGTATGACGAGGAACTGTACGATGAGGACGAATACGGACGGCCTGATACTCAAAGAACAGAATATCGGTGAAAAAGACAAGCTTGTTACGGTGCTTACACGCCATAACGGGCTTGTACGTGCTTTTGTCCGCGGTGCAAAATCCTTTAAAAACCGCAAAAACAGCGCAACGGGAATGTTCTGCTATTCAAAAATATCCCTTTATAAATCAAGGGATAGCTACATAATTGACGAAGCCGAGCCCATTGAAACCTTTTTCGGACTTCGCGAGGATTTGGAAAAAATTTCTCTCGCACAGTATTTCAGCGAACTGATTATTTCTCTCGTTCAGGAGGAAGAGCCTGCCGAGGAATATCTGCGCCTTATCCTCAATTCTCTTCATTTTCTCTCAAAGGGTACAATGCCCATTGAACAAGTAAAAGCAATAACAGAGCTAAGACTTATGTGCATTGCAGGCTTTATGCCCAATCTTATTGCCTGCGAGCGTTGTGGTGAATATGAAACAAATACTATGTATTTTGATGTTGAGGACGGACTTCTCTATTGCGAAAACTGTATTTCATCGTCTGCTCTTTTTCAGCTTGATATAGGGCTTGTAAAGGCTTTGCGCCATATTGCGTTTTCAGATTTTGAAAAAATCTATTCCTTTAAACTGGAGGATTATGCAATCCCCGATTTATCATATATAACAGAAAAATATCTTCTCTCAAAATTACAAAGAAACTTCAAAACATTAGATTTTTATAATAGTATCAAACAATAAGGAAATCATTATGAACAAACATTGTATTTCACTTGAACTTGATAAAATCCTCAAAATGCTCAGTGATACGGCATCAAGTACCGACGCCAAAGAAAAAGCACTTGAAATCAAGCCGTTGACAGACTATTTTGAGGTATCAGAGCTACTCGATAAAACCGAGGCGGCATATATTTTTATTGCCAAATTTGGCGCACCGTCTTTTGGCGGACTTCAGAATGTAAACAACGCATTGAGCCGTGCCGCTGCAGGTGGTTCGCTTTCGGCAGGGGAGCTTCTCAAAATTGCAGTTACTCTTAAAATTATACGTGGAATTACCGTGTGGCACGAAAAGTGCGCAGGTATGGAGACTGCCCTTGACGATTTGTTCAATTCTCTTTATCCCAATAAATACCTTGAAGAAAGAATAACAAATGCAATTATTTCCGAAACCGAAATCAGCGACAACGCATCGCCCGAGCTTAAAGAAATCCGCCGTAAAAAGCGTCATTATGAAAATAAAATCCGAGAACAATTAGATAGTATGATTCATTCTTCGCACTATTCAAAGGTTCTTCGTGACGGAATTATAACTCAACGCAATGGTAGATTTGTTGTACCCGTAAAAGCTGAAAATCGCGGTGATGTTGCAGGTATGGTGCACGATACCTCGGGTAGCGGTGCAACCGTATTTATCGAGCCTGCCGCAGTGGTTGAGGCAAATAATGAAATCAAAGTCCTTGAAAGTCGCGAGCAGGACGAAATCGAAAGAATTCTTGCAGAGCTGTCACAGATGGCAGGTGAGTTTGAAGATACAATCAAAATTAGCTTTGACTCCGCCGTAATGCTCGACTTGCATTTCGCCAAGGCTCACCTTGCATATAAAATGAAAGCAAGCCGTCCAATTCTCAATAACGACGGTGAAATATTACTTAAAAAAGCCCGCCATCCATTGATTGACCCGCGAAGTGTTGTTCCCGTTGACATCTCACTTGGAATTGACTTTGATTCTTTAGTCATCACGGGTGCCAATACGGGCGGTAAAACCGTTTCAATCAAGACAATCGGACTTTTAACTTTAATGGCAGAGTGCGGTCTTATGCTTCCCGTAACCGATAACAGCCGGATTTCAGTATTTGACAACGTACTTGCAGACATCGGCGACGAGCAGAGTATTGAGCAATCCCTCTCAACCTTCTCTGCTCATATGACCACAATCGTTGATATTCTCAAAAATGCTGATGACCATAGTCTCGTATTGATTGACGAGCTTGGTGCAGGCACAGACCCCGTCGAGGGTGCGGCACTTGCCGTTGCAATTCTTGAGAATTTAAGACAAAAGGGCGCAAAAATTGCCTCTACAACTCACTATTCAGAGCTTAAGGAATATGCGCTCAAAACTAATCGTGTTGAAAATGGTTGTTGTGAATTTGATGTAGCATCATTAAAGCCCACATACCGACTTCTTATAGGTATGCCAGGTCGTTCAAATGCTCTTGCAATTGCGGGAAGACTTGGTATCGATGAGAGTATTACCGATTTCGCAAAAGCCCTCATTTCAGAAGAAGATACCCGATTTGAAGATGCGGTCGATACCCTCGAAACTGCACGAAAAGCACTTGAGGATGACCGACAGAAATTAGAGAACGAAAAGCAGTCAATTCTTCGTCAAAAAGAAAATGCCGAAAAAGCACTTGAAAAAGCAAAGGCTCAAAGTGAAAAAGAAATTGACCGCGCTAAAAAAGAGGCGGAAAGAATTGTCGAAAATGCCCGCCGTGCAGGCAATTCTCTGCTTTTGGAAATTGAACAGCTCAAAAAGCAACTTGCAAAAGAGAAAAATCATCAGGAAATTGCTCGTAAAGCCAAGGCGGCAATGGGCAAACAGCTTGATAAAATGGACGAAATTACAAATAATTTGCAGGGTGACGACGGCGATTATGTTCTTCCACGCACCCTTAAAATCGGTGACAGAGTATTTGTAAAGACACTCGGTGGCGAGGCTGAAATCATATCAATAGACGAAAAGAAACAGACAGTTCAGGTTCAGTCGGGTATGATTAAAATGAAAGCTGACATTTCTGATTTGCGCCTTATCGGTGCCAAGAAACAACCCAAAAAGACAAATTACGGGTCGCGCACCGTTCATACGGGCTCAAATGCAACTGCCTCAGCAAATTCAAGTATTGATTTGCGCGGAACAACCGTTGAAGAAGCAATTCTTGATTTGGATAAGTTTATAGATAGTGTTCTGCGTACAGGGCTCAATGAAATTACAATTATTCACGGCAAGGGTACGGGGGCGTTGCGTAAGGGTATTCATATCCATCTTCGCAAACACCCCAATATCAGAACCTTCCGCGTTGGCACCTTTGGTGAGGGCGAGGAAGGAGTTACCATTGCCGAGCTAAAATAATATCTTGCCAAATTAAACTAAATGTGATATTCTATATTTAATGTAAAATCAAATACCGAAGGGGGATTACATAATGAATAAAAAAATAATTACTATTGCTTTGTTGCTTCTCGCTGTTGTGGTGGTTTTTGCAGCGTGTAAAAAAGACGATGACTATAAGGTTGACTATACCGTAACTCTTGAAAATGGTACTGTTGTTGAGGTTTACGAAGACGAAAACGGCGAAAACTTCATAACTAATGTTGACGGTGATGAAATTCCCATTACAACCGATAAAGACGGATTCTATGATGATATTAACGACCTCATTACTGAAACTACAACGAAAAAATCAGAAAAAACCACAGATGATAAGACAACTGATAAAGAAAAAACTACTGCCGGCAACACTAAGGAAGATGTAACTAAGGAAGAAAAACCTTCAACTTCTGATAAGGAAGAGCCTTCATCAGATGATAAGGAAGATTCTTCGTCAGATGCAGAAACTCCCGATGATACAACTACTACAACAAAAATAGATGTTCAAATCGGTAGTGGTAGCGGTAATGATTCAATTAGTTGGGATGACATTATAAACGCTCCGTAATTTTTAAAAAACTTCTTGACAAACTGAATATTATTTAGTATAATACCGTCCTGTAAAGTTTAGTTGCTTTACAGGACTGTTTTTTCAGAAGGAGGTGCCAATCGTGGCAAATAATGTTGAAATATCAATGCTGCTTGATTTATATGGTGAAACTCTCACCGTAAAACAGCGCGATTATCTCAATTATTATTACAACGATGACCTTTCTCTTTCTGAAATTGCCGAAAATGAGGGAATTACCCGTCAGGGCGTGCGAGATGCCATTAAAAGGGCAGAGGCAGTGCTTTTTGATATGGAGTCAAAGCTTAAGTTCTCACAAAAGCTTGAGTCTGTGAATTCAGGTCTCGAAAGTATTATGAAGTGCGCAGAGGAAATTAACGAGTACAATCTCTCTCACGGCCTTTCCCGTGAAATCAATGATATAACAGTTAAGATAAAGTCAATTGCACTTTCCTTGACAGAGTAGGGTGACAGAGATAATCCGAATCTGCCTTTAAAACGGCTATTTTTAAGTCTTTTCGGCATTTCGGATTTGAAAGGCGACAGCCTTCCTGCACCCTCAATACCAAAAATCCAATAAAAATATCTCGTTTTTAAGGTCGAAGATTTTTTATAGTGAGGATTTTTGGCAAGACAAGGCACAAAACGGAGCAAATCCTGATGGATTTGCGAGTATTTTAACGATGGATTGACGGAAATCAGCCTGTAAAAAACAG
>CAYWFB010000060.1:0-10970 GCA_964457415.1 uncultured Eubacteriales bacterium
ATGCAGGCGGAAACTATTCAATTTTCAACAATCCCTCTCAAGCAACAACCATAACCGCTACAATCGGCGGTGTTTCAAACACATTTTCTGTAACAGTAACTGCAGGATTCGGACTTAATCAATATACCGGTGGTCAGATTAACGGTCCCGATGCAGTTGTTGTTGATTTCCCTTATACATATGATTCAACATACACTCCCGAAAGAATGGCGGTTTACCGTCAGTTTTGGGGAACTCCCGATGACAATGGTAATGCACCTTGGTCAACGAGCAGTGCACAGACCTCAGCAGGTAACACAAAAAACAGTTATGTTTCTGTTGACTCCTCCACAGGAACCGTAACAGGCTTACAGGCAGGTTCCGCAGTTTTGTGGACATATATGGCAAACAATTTAGCGTCGACATCATATCAGACTCTTACAAAAGATATTGATGTTGTTGAGCTTACTCCAAAAAGCATAACCATCACGACTCCCACAAAATATGAATATCTTGAGGGTGATACAGAGCTTGACCTTACAGGTATGGTAGTTGAAATCACTTACGATAAGGATGAACTTGCACAGTATTATCCTGATGCTGCAAATTGGACAGAGGACCAGATGACAGTTGAGGTCACTGATTATACTGTAAGCGAAATCAACTCAACACTGCTTGACAATGAGCAGTATATTATCGTTACTGTTACAAGAGCCGGTAAAGAAATGCGCGCAATCTTCCCAATTCTTGTAAAATCCAAGGAGGTTGACACAATTGAGATTACAGAAAATCCCCGTTATGAATATCTTGAGGGTGAAACCGAGCTTGACCTTGCCGGACTTAAAGTTATTGCAAATTATCTCAACGCAGACAGTGAAGAGGTTACAGATTACACAGTAAATACTGCAGATTTTGACCCGACACGTCTAAATGAAGAACAAAATATTACCGTAACATATTCACACGCCGGCAGAAGCGCAAGTGCTTCCTTCCCCGTAATTATTTACGGTATTCCCGTTGTGTCTGTCACAACAGAGCCTGCAGATTATTCGGGCGAATGGACAAAAGAAGATGTAACCTTTACTCTTGACAGTACACATCAAATAGACGGAATTACATACTATTATAAAACAAGCACCGATACGGGCTGGACAGCACTTTCAGGCAATACGCTTACAGTTGATACAAACATTGAGGAAACATATTATTTCAAGGCAATCAACGGCAAAAATATTGAAGGTGCAGAAACGATTGGTTATAAGGTAAGTATTGATAAGGTAACTCCCGTATTTACACTTACACCTCAAATAACTGATGTTACAAATCAGTCTTATAATGTAACTATCAATGTGGGCACAATAGGTTCTTCAGGCATCAAGAGTGTCGCTCTTGATGGTAATGATATTACAGGCGAAACCGAATTCACAGTGGATGAAAACGGCACATATACCGTAAAAATCACAACTGTCAGCGGACTTGAAGCAGAAGAAAGTATTGTAATTGAAAATATTGATAAAACTGCTCCCGCAATTACAGATATCACGGTGGAGCACAAAAACACAGGTAATTTCGCAAGGTTTATCAATACAATCACCTTTGGTCTGTTCTTCAACGAAACAGTTGAAGCAGCAATTACTGCTGAAGACTACGGCGTAGCAGGTGTTGACTATATTGAATACCGTTATCTTGATGAAAACGGTGACCCGATTGGCGAATGGGCATTATATGACGAAAATAATAAGCCTTCACAAGACCCCGATTTCAAGGGTTATATCGAGGCAAGAGTTACCGATAAGGCAACAAATGTATCAGAAACCCATTATTCAGAGGGCTATGTAATCGACGGCACAAACCCAACTGATATTCAGATTACTGCAACAGATGCCGACGGACTTTATGTGAGTGACACATGGACATCAACCGATGTTACCATTGAGCTTTCATCAACCGCATTCTCCGATATTTATATGTATTATTACAGTGTGGACGGCGGTAATACGTGGACTGCATTGGGTGAAGGTGTAGATACTCTTGTTGCATCAGCTCACGGAACTACAAATTATCAGTTCAAGGCAGAGTCATATTCAGCACTTGAAAGTGAAATTGCTGAAATAACAGTAAAAATCGATAAGATTAATCCCGTTGTCCGTGTTGATTTTGAAGGTACCTTCAGCAGATGGACTTCAGGTAATGTGAAATTCACTTTCTCTATTATGGAAGAGGCAATTTCAGGTATTTCATATTACTACACCACAGATAACGGTGCCACATGGCAAGAAATTGAGGCTGACGATGCAAATTCAGTACTTCTCAGCGAAAATACAAATGCAACATATATCTTCAAGGTTGTCAACGGTGCAGGGGTTGAAAGTAACCCGTCTGACAGCTACAAAGTAATGATTGACAATGTTGCACCGTCAATTCAGTTTGCTCCCGAAAAGACAAATTACACAACTGAACCTTATGATATTGGCTTGAATATCACAACAGGTGATGCAGGGCTTGCATCAATAACAATGAATGGTGCTGATATCACAGGTCAGGATAAAATTACCGTCAGTGAAAACGGAACTTATGTATTCTCAATAACAGGCAATAACGGTATTACAACAACAGAAATCCTTAAGGTTGAAAACTTCATTTCATATGAAATTAAGATTACCAATATTAATTTCTCAAGTGAAAACGGCTTTGCTAACTATTTCAGTGAACCCTTTGGAAAATATTTCAACGAGGAAGTTGCAGTTTCAATGGAAGCTTCTTGTAATGACGGTTCAATCGGTAAGATTGAATATCGTTTCCTTGATGAAAATGGCGACCCCACAAGCGAATGGGCAGTTTATGACGATGCAACCAAGCCCGTTATAAACTCTAACTTTAAAGGTAGCGTTGAGGCACGTGCTTATGATGAAACAGGCACAAAGATGTCCGAAATTGTAAAGAGCGAGGGCATAACAGTTGACCTTACAGCTCCGACAACCCCCGTTGTTGAAGCAACTGTAAACGGCGAAGCATATACAGGTGACTGGACAGGTGAAAATATTGAGGTTACACTCAGTTCAACTGCATATTCAGGCATTTATGAGTATTACTATCGTGTTGCAGATGGCGAATGGCTCAAAATTAACGGAAATTCAATAATCCTCAAGGACATTGGTGAATATGATTACGAGTTCAAGGCGGTTTCAAAGGCAAATCTTGAAAGTGCATCTGCAAGTCTTTCAACAAAGTATGAAAGCGCAAAGCCTGCTCTTTCAGTTGCAGTTGACGGTACAGTCGGTCACAGAACTTATGACGACGTAACCTTTACACTCTCATCTCCTGACACAATTTCAGGTGTTACTTATTATTATAATACAGACGGTACATGGACTGAAATTGAAGGCGATACCGTAACTGTAAATACAACTTCTGATGCAACATACTGCTTCAAAGCGGTTAATGGTGCAGGCGTTGAGAGTTATCAGAGCCCCTCATATCGCGTAATTGTTGATAAAAATTATATTACCGTTGAGCAGAAACCGATTTTGAATGTTAATGTCAGCGGTACAACCGACGAATACACAGCAAAAGCAGTTGTATTTACTCTTTCTGCAACAGAATGTCTGGGTGCAGTAACATATTATTACGATAACGGCAACGGTTGGGTAGCATTGGAAAGCAATATGCTTGCTCTGTATAACCTTGGCACTTCAACATATAAATTCAAGGCAGTTGACGAAACAGGCAGAGAAAGTGTTGAGAGCGCAGAATACAATGTAATGATTGACACAGTTGCTCCCACAGTTTCCGTAGCTCTTGATGATACAAACTTTACAAATGCAACACGCACTGCAACCGTAACCGCAGGCGCAGGCATCTCAGGAATCAAAACAATCACAGTAAACGGTGAGGACATCACCGAAACACAAAGCTTCACAGTAAGCGAAAACGGTGAATATACAGTAACAGTGGCAGCAAACAACGGCTTGAGTGCAACAACAGTACTGACAGTAGCAAGCTTTGACTACAATGCTCCTGAGGTAACAGATATTGAGATGGAGCATAAGAACACAGGTGGCTTTGCAAGATTTATCAATGCAATCACATTCGGTCTGTTCTTCAATGAAGAGATTGAGATAACTGTAGTCGCAGAGGATACAGGCGCATCAGGACTTGACAGAATTGAATACAGACTTCTTGATGAAAACGGCACCTCAACAACAGAATGGCTCACATACGAAGAGAATGATAAGCCAACAGTTGATGTAGAATTCAAGGGCTATGTAGAAGCAAGAGCAGTAGATAAGGCAGGCAACGTTTCATCAACACTCACTTCAAACGGATTTGTAGTAGATACAGAAAATCCTGCAAATATCAAGATAACTGCAACAGTAGAAGGCACAGAGTATGACGGAACATACACATCAAAGGATGTAGTTCTCACGCCAAGTGCCGAAGCATTCTCAGACATTCACGAATATCAGTACAGTATTGATAACGGTGAATGGACTGTAATGACAACAGAAAGCATTGTAGCACTTGACGGTGTTCATACATACAAGTTTAAGGCAGTATCAAATGCAGACCTTGAAAGTGATATTGTATCAATCACAACAAAGGTAGAAAAAGGTACACCTGAGCTTACAGTGAATGTAGCAGGCACAATAGGTGCTTGGACATCAGCAGATGTAGTATTTACACTCTCAAGCACAAACGGAAATTCAGGTACAACCTACTACTATGATAACGGTAACGGCTGGACAGAGATGAACAGTAATGTTCTCACAGTAAGTGAAAATATCAATGCAATCTACAAGTTCAAGGCAGTTAACGGTGTAGGTAGTGAAAGTCTTGTATCAGGTGAATATACAGTAATGTCAGATAAGACTGTTCCTGCAATTGAAGTTACACCTAATGAAACAGACTTCACAAATGAAGATGTGGAACTCACAGTAAATATTACAGATACAAGTATTTGCGGTATTGCAAGCATAACAGTAAACGGTGAAGCACTTAACGCTGATGAATACACAGTAAGCGAAAACGGCACATACTTGTTCACAGTAACTCTTAACAACGGTAACAAAGCATCATACAGCGTAACAGTTTCAAATATTGATAAGCAAGCACCCAGCGTAACCGAAATCAATACAGGAACAGAAAATGCAACAGTAAACGATGTTAAGATTTACGGTGACGAAACAACCGTAACAATAACTGCAAATGATACAGGCGTATCAGGAATTGCGAAGATTGAGTACAGAGCAGTAAATACAGAAAATCTTTTGACAAGAATGGGTATTGACGGCTTCTGGAAAGAATATGATGCAAATGATAAGCCCGTACTCGAAGATAACTTTAATGGTTATGTTGAAGTAAGAGTAACAGACAAAGCAGGAAATGTTTCAGAAATCTCAACAAGCACAAATATCCTTGTTGATACAGAGAAGCCCACACTCAAAGCAGAAACAGACTACAACGGCGAGTGGACAAAGGAAGATATTGAGTTCACACTGACAGGCGAAGCAAATTCCGACATCGCATACTACATGGTTAAAGCCGACAGCGGTGAATGGACAAAGCTTGATGATAATACATTCACGGCGAGCGAAGAGGAAACTCATACTTACGGCTTCAAATCTGTTTCTAATGCCGGTCATGAGAGTGAAGCAGAATATGTTGTAACTAACATAGAAAAGACTGCTCCCGTAACCGAAATCTCAACCTTTGGCACAATAAGTGAGTGGACAACAAGCGCAGTATCATTTGTTCTCAAAACAGAAAATGCACTTTCAGGCGTTACATATTACTATGATAACGGCAACGGCTGGACAGAAATAGCAGGTGATACACTCACGGTAACTGACGACATCAATGCTACATATACCTTTAAGACGGTAAACGGTGCAGGCGTTGAAAGCGTTTATGCCGAAACATTCAAGGTAATGAAGGATTCTGTAGCTCCAACTGTTAAAGCTGAATACAGCGAGCACACACCTAATGAAGACCTCACAATTCCCGTTGAAATTACAACAGGAATTTCAGGAATTAAGGTTGTAACTGTTGATGGTACAGACATCACCGAAACACAAAGCTTCACAGTAAGCGAAAACGGTGAATATACAGTAACAGTGGCAGCAAACAACGGCTTGAGTGCAACAACAGTACTGACAGTAGCAAGCTTTGACTACAATGCTCCTGAGGTAACAGATATTGAGATGGAGCATAAGAACACAGGTGGCTTTGCAAGATTTATCAATGCAATCACATTCGGTCTGTTCTTCAATGAAGAGATTGAGATAACTGTAGTCGCAGAGGATACAGGCGCATCAGGACTTGACAGAATTGAATACAGACTTCTTGATGAAAACGGCACCTCAACAACAGAATGGCTCACATACGAAGAGAATGATAAGCCAACAGTTGATGTAGAATTCAAGGGCTATGTAGAAGCAAGAGCAGTAGATAAGGCAGGCAACGTTTCATCAACACTCACTTCAAACGGATTTGTAGTAGATACAGAAAATCCTGCAAATATCAAGATAACTGCAACAGTAGAAGGCACAGAGTATGACGGAACATACACATCAAAGGATGTAGTTCTCACGCCAAGTGCCGAAGCATTCTCAGACATTCACGAATATCAGTACAGTATTGATAACGGTGAATGGACTGTAATGACAACAGAAAGCATTGTAGCACTTGACGGTGTTCATACATACAAGTTTAAGGCAGTATCAAATGCAGACCTTGAAAGTGATATTGTATCAATCACAACAAAGGTAGAAAAAGGTACACCTGAGCTTACAGTGAATGTAGCAGGCACAATAGGTGCTTGGACATCAGCAGATGTAGTATTTACACTCTCAAGCACAAACGGAAATTCAGGTACAACCTACTACTATGATAACGGTAACGGCTGGACAGAGATGAACAGTAATGTTCTCACAGTAAGTGAAAATATCAATGCAATCTACAAGTTCAAGGCAGTTAACGGTGTAGGTAGTGAAAGTGCCGAGTCCGAAGAGTATATTGTTATGCTTGATAATATTGCTCCTCAGGATTTTACAATGGAAGCTGTTTCAGACGGTAAGTCATTCAACAACGGCGCAATTCTCACGAAGGGAGTAACCGTAACGCTTTCAGCCGAGGCAGAGTCAGACATTGCAAAATATCAGTATAGCCTTAATGGCGGCGAATGGGTGGATATGGAGTCCGATACTCTCACAGTAACTGAAGAGGGCTTCTGGTCATACACATTCCGCGCAATTTCAAATTCGGGCGCAATAAGCGAAATAAAACAGATTGCGTTCACTTATGATAAGGACTACAATCCCAATAATTACGTAACGGGTGTTGATATTCCCGATACAGAGGTAATAACAACTGTGTCCGTATCACTGGTTCCCATAGTTATTGCCACAGCACTTCTTCTCATAAAGAGAAAAAAGAAAAATGATGAAAATGATTAAGTTATAATCATTTTCGCACTCAGCAAAACAAACACAACTAATGCACAAGTTAGAAAAAACACACTCGATTACGCTGTTTCTCATAGGGATTTTTTAGCGTAATGCGGTGTCGTGGAGTAGGACGGACAGTTTCGGCTGTCCGTCCTTTCCTTTTTATCCCACTTGCTCAAATGCATCGGGACTGAGGTTTCCGATGTATCGGAAATAAATATCGATTTGCTGTTCCGCAGAGGTCGACCATTTTTGTGTCCGTTCGTGTATCACGATCTTGGCAACGAATGTGCGGAGGATTTCTGCGTTCAGTTCTTGCAGGTCGGTGTATTTTCGAACGATTGTCAGAAACTTTTCCACATTGGTGGCTTGCGCTTTCAGTTCTTCAATACGTTCCTGCAGCTTTGGAACAGTTTCCTTTATTTCTCTCTGCTCCTGATTGTAAATATCAGAGAGCATACGGAACTGCTCGTTTGTGACTCTGCCGAGGACATTATCCTCATACAGTTTTTTGAACAGCATATTTATTTCTCCGTTGCGCTTTTCGAGTTTACCGAGTTCCACGGTTTTGGCACTTAATTCTTTTCGAGCTTCCGCAGCGCTTTTTCTGTTAATAAAATCGATAAATTCTTTTGTTTTTGCGCGGGCATAGTAGGTAACTCTGCGTATCTCTTCAAGAACGATTTCGTCCAAGACGACCTCTCGAACACGGTGGGCGGTACAAACTTCTTCACCAAGGTGCTTGCGGTGACGGCTGCAGATAAAATTATAATTTTCGGGAGTAATGCTTTTGCCCCTCACGAAGTATAATTTCGAACCGCAGTCGGCGCAGTATAGCAAACCGCTGTACTTATTTATCTCACCCATATTGTTTCGCCTGCGTTTTCCGGCGCGTACCTTTCGGACGATCTCCCAAGTGGTTTCGTCTATGATTGCATCGTGGGTATTCTCGAACCTGAGCCACTCATTTTCGGGTTTGCTGATTTTGCGCTTGTCCTTGTACGACGCAACCGTTGACTTGCAGTTGATGGTATGCCCAAGGTAGACCTCGTTATCAAGGATACCGGCAACGGTGCGGTCGCTCCAACCGTAGATATCTTCCGTATCGGTAACGCAACCGTATTTACCGCTTTTCTGATACGAGTATGCGGAAGGTTTTAATATTTTCTTTTCTCTTAGCATACTCGCAATGATCCTCGGGCCGTTACCGGCGGCACACAAATCATAAATCATTTTGACCACGGGTGCGGTTTCCTCATCGATCAGCAGGTGACCTTTAACCTCGGGGTCTTTTTTGTATCCGTAAGGTATCTGTGTGCCGACCCGTTCACCGCGCTCGGCTTTTGCTTTAAGTACCGCTCGGATTTTTTTGCTTGTGTCACGAGCGAACCACTCGTTGAACACATTTTTGAAGGGGATCAGTTCATTGCCATCGCTATAGCGCGAATCGAAATTATCATTGATGGCAATATAACGAACATTCCATTTTTCAAATGCCTCGAGATATCCTCCCACCTCAAGATAATTTCTACCGAAGCGCGAGAGGTCTTTGGTGATGAAGGTTTCAACCTTTCCGGCTTTCATAAGCTCAACCACTTTTTGAAAACCGGGGCGGTTGAATCTGACACCGGAATAACCGTCATCCACGAAAAACTGCAAGTTGGTAAAGCCGTTATCCTCGGCATACTTGGTGAGGATCGCCTTTTGATTTATGATGCTGTCGCTATCGCCTTTGTTCTCATCTTCCTGAGAGAGTCTGCAATATAAAGCTGTTATTTTTTGATTCAATAGGTTTGACATTAATTCTTTCTCCTTTCGTTTGTCAAACCGATTGAGAGTGCATGGGTGCGGAGATAAATTTCCGCACCAACACAATACTCCAAATCGGTTTGGAAGTCCAGCAAATTAGCGATAGTTCAAGAAACTTTTTCAATCTCTTGAGCCATCAGTCTTTTCAGACCTTCCTCGCTCGATTTAGAGTTTTCGATATTAAAGAATGACCGAACCTTATATGTCATTTTGCCAATGACATACTGGCTACCGGTGGTCAGCATTCCGTTGTTATATTCGTGATGCTGCCGTCTGCGGATGCTTCGTTCTACCGAAGAGTCATATTCGCTGCCGGAGGGGGTTCGGAATTCTTGCTCAAAATAATTATCCATAACCATCCTTTCCTGAGAGTTACAATAATTCCGAACCTCATATGAAATTGAATTGATACGGGGTGATTTCGGGAATTGCACCATCGCAACCCCGCTGAAATACGGGGATTATTGCGATGTTTTTGTATTTACGACGCCTATTGCCGTAAACATCGTATTTTACGACCCCTATGTGCAAACTCCCGAAAATCCCCTAACGGTCGGCGTTGCCGTCCGTTGTGAACCGCAAGGGAGGCGTTTACGACACCTTTGCTTATTCCTGCAACCTAAATCGGACGGAAATCCGTCCGATTTTTATGCTATTACAGCAGAGAAAAATAGGGCGTTTCATTTTCATAATCGACGCATATATTCTTTCTTTTCTGCTGTAATATACTGGGTCTTATTCCGTGGGTCTTATTTATACGGAGAATTCCAACAACCCCAAAGGAAATTATCCGCTATCGGCTTCAAGCAAACTTGCAACCGTATAGAGATTGGAATCTCTTGCGCCGTCCTCGTAGTAGCGCGGAGATTTTTGAACCAATCCTTTATGGATCAGTCCGGCAAGAGCCTTGTCCACTGTACTCTCATCCACACAGCAATCCTTGCCGATGGTACTGCGCGAAGGATAGCAGGTCATATCCTCATCGCAATATTTTAAGAGGCAGCAGTAGACCGCAAGCTCTCTCGGTTTTAATTCCAACTCAAAGATTGAATTGGGAACCATAAAAAAGTTTTTGTGCTTCATATTGAACCACCCTTTCAAAATGTATTAAGATTTCTTTCGGACGGCATCAGATAAAAACGGCGGTGGGATCTATGCTCCGAAAAGTCCTCTCATATATAAGGACACTCAAAACGGATTTGTAAACCAAAATAATAAAATTTCATAAAAAAGAATACGGAAGCCTATGTTTCCATAAGCTCCCGCATCTTTTTCAGCAGTTTGGTGTGGCGTTTAGAGAGTGCTTGTTTGGTTATTCCAAAGAATTCAGCAGTCGCCGTCAGCGAACATTCTTTGAAATAGTGCAGTTCAATAAGCTGCCGTGAGTCGTCATCAAGGGCGTTCACTATATTCCTGAGCAGTTCCAGAGTTTCCTCTCGGATAACATCATTCAGAACCGGATCGCTGAAAACCATTTGCGCATTTAACAGTTCAGCGGTTTCAAGATCGGTGAAATCTTTATGCCGTCTATCACTGCGCTGCTCGGCGTTTTCTCTTTTGCGCTCCTGTTCCAGAAACTCAGCAACTTCCTTGCTGACAACAACCTCACTGCCATTGTAGATAATAGTTTTTTGCATTGCAATCCTTTCCGCTGAAGGAAAGACCGCACGCGGCTGCTCCGACACTATCAAGTCGGGACTGATAAAATCAATCTCGAGACCGCTTGCGCGGCCTCTT
>CAYWFB010000061.1:0-10748 GCA_964457415.1 uncultured Eubacteriales bacterium
TTCTTAACCGAAGTTGAAGGATTTTCAATTTCTCCGATAAGAACATCACACCTTTCGATGTCCTTTTTAGTTTGGGCTCTACTCTCGAGGGGGAGCTGTCGCGAAGCGATTGAGCGGGGAGGTTATATTTGACGACTTTGATACTCCTTATTTATTCACCACATTCTGCGGTTTGCCGTCGAGATACGCAATCACATTTTCGCGAAGAATGTTCATAAGTCTTTCGCGGGTTTCAAAGCCTGCCCATGCAATATGGGGCGTGATAAAGCAATTTTTTGCTTTGAGCAGGGGGTTATCCGCTTTTGGTGGCTCGACGGTGAGCACATCCAGTCCTGCACCACGGATTTTACCGTTGTTGAGTGCATCGGCAAGAGCCTTATCGTTCACTACGGGACCGCGTGAGGTATTTATAATGATTGCTCCGTCCTTGCATTTGCTCAAAAATTCGGCATTCACAAGTCCCGTCGTCTTTTCAGTTAGGGGGCAATGGAATGAAATAATGTCGCTTGTGCTTGCAAGAGTTTCCATATCAACCCAATGGAAGTTTTTGCGGTGACTTTGGTCGGTTTCGTGACCTGAAACGGCAATGACATTCATTTTAAATGCTTCGGCAATATCTGCAACTGCCTGACCAATCTGACCAAAACCTACAATGCCCAAGGTTTTTCCGCAAAGCTCGGTGAGGGGAGTTTTCCAATAACAGAAATCGGGGCAGGCAGTCCATTCGCCGTTTTTAACGCTTTCGCTATGTAGCCCTACCGCGTTGGTGATTTCAAGGATAAGCGAAAATGTGAGCTGTGCCACCGCGTTTGTTGAGTATGCAGGGATATTTGAAACGGGCACCCCCATTTCCTTTGCATATTCCCAGTCAACAATGTTATATCCCGTTGAAAGTAGGGCAATATATTTCAAATTGTCAAGTTTTTCAAGTGTTTCCCGTGTCAGCGGAGTTTTGTTAGTTAAAATAATATCCGCACCCATACATCTCTCAAGAATTTTATCGGCAGGAGTTCGGTCATAGATTTCACATTCGCCAAGGCTGTGGAGCCAATCCCAAGACAAGTCTCCGGGATTTAAGGCGTATGAATCAAGCACAACAATTTTCAAAATAATCACGACCTTTGCATACTTTGTTCTGATGTTCTTATATACTATAAATAATATAACATAAATTAAGACAATAAAACAACAAAAATATTGACCTTTGCGCACATTTATTATAAAATTAATTAGTTAGATATTTTTTAATCGGTGAATCTTAATGGAAAAACGTAATCTTACAAGAAAAAATGCATTGAATATAGTAGGCGTTGGAATGTTTGTTGTGGCGGGAGTAATTGCGATAATTACCCTTGTTATGAGCACGCAGATTGCCGAGGGCGGTTGGGCAGAGTTTTTGCACGCTCTTGACAAAATGCAGGAGTTTATTCAGTCCCTTGACAATCGTTGGCTTTTAGCCCTTGCAATAACCGCACTTTATGTATTAAGGTCCGTTGTCCCGATACCGTTCCCCTTTATTTTTATGGTGACGGGTGTTATGTTCCGCTCAGGTGAGGCACTTGTTATAAACACACTTGGTTATTGTGTGGTGCTTTTGATTACTTATTGGTTCGGCGAATCAATAGGTGGCGGTGCGGCACTTAAAAGGTTAAAAAGATATGACAACATACAAAAAATTATTAGCCATCACGGCAAAACACAGTTTTGGGTGCTTGTTGCACTCCGCATTGTTCCGGGAGTTCCTATAAATTCGGTAAGCCAATTTTACGGCGGAATGAAATTCCCCATTCACAAATTTATTATGGCTTCGGTAATCGGATTTTTCCCGAAAATATGGACTTATACCGTAATGGGTGGTAATATTTCACAGCCTTTCACGTGGAATTTTATGGGTCCCGTAATATTCCTGTTAATTTTATCGGGTATCGTTACCCTGATTGTCAATATCACTCTTGAAAAGAAAAAAGGAGATAATGAAGATGTCAAAAATTCAGAATCTTAAAAACAGCATAATGAACGGCGAATATGATGCACGCTTTAAAAGAGTTTATGTAACTGACGAGGCAGTTAAAGCTCAGCACGAAAGATACGTAAGTCTTGCAGAGGATTTTGCCGCACTTTTCGGTGAGGACCGTGACGCTCGACTTTTCTCTTCTCCCGGCAGAACAGAGGTTGGCGGTAATCACACTGACCACAACCACGGCAGAGTTCTTGCCGCAAGTATTAACCTTGACGCAATTGCAGTTGCCGCAAAGAATGACGAGAATATTGTCCGCGTAAAGTCACGTGGCTATAATATGGATGTTTGCGACATCACGGACCTTGAAATCAAAGAGAATGAAAAGGGTCATTCACCTGCTCTTGTTCGCGGTATGTGTGCCGGCTTTAAGAAGTTCGGATATGAAATTGGCGGATTTGATGCCTGCACAATGTCAAGCGTGCTTTCAGGCTCAGGTCTTTCATCTTCAGCGGCTTATGAGGTGCTTGTGGGCACAATGCTCAATTACCTTTACAATGACGGAAGGGTTGACGCAATCACAATCGCAAAGATTGCACAGTATGCAGAAAATGTTTATTTTGATAAGCCCTGCGGACTTATGGACCAGATGGCTTGCTCAGTTGGTGGATTTGTTACAATCGACTTTAACAACCCCGCAGAGCCAATTGTTAACGAGGTTAAATTTGACTTTGCATCTTCAGATCATTCACTTTGCATCGTAGACACCAAGGGAAGTCACTCTGACTTAACTGACGACTATGCCGCAATCCGTAGTGAAATGGAAAGTGTGGCAGGTTGCTTTGGTAAGAACGTTCTTCGTGAGGTTGATGAGGACGAATTCAAGAAGAATATCCCCGCAATCCGTAAAAAAGTTGGCGACCGCGCAGTGCTTCGCGCAATCCATTTCTTTGCAGACAACGCAAGAGTTCTTAAAGAGGTTGACGCACTTAAAAAGGGCGATTTTGAAGCCTTTAAGTCATACATACTTGAAAGCGGAGATTCTTCATACAAATACAATCAGAATGTATTCTCAACCAAAAAGCCTCTTGAACAGCCCGTTTCATTGGCACTCGCTTTGAGCGAAAGTGTTCTCAAGGGCAAGGGTGCATGGCGGGTTCACGGCGGTGGATTTGCAGGTACAATTCAGGCATTTGTTCCCAACGAAAGCCTTGAGGATTACAAAAATGCTATGGAGAGCGTATTTGGCACAGATTCCTGCCATGTGCTTATCATCAGACCCGTTGGTGGTTTAGAGGTTTAATATGGATACATTTGAACTTTTAGAAAAATTGACTTCCCCCGCGGGTGTTGCGGGGGAAGAAACAAGCTCCTTTGAGTCTTTAAAGGGGCTTTTTTCACTGTATGGAAAGGTGTCGGCAGACGCTTCGGGCAGTATAATTATTGAGCGTGAGGGTAGCGGAAAACATATTTTGCTTGACGCGCACCTCGATACAATCGGCTTTGTTATCACCGAAATTATGGAGGGCTTTGTTCGTCTTTCAAAGGTTGGCGGAGTTGATATGCGCACCGTAGAGGGTATGGAATTAACTCTTCACGGCACAGAGGATATTTATGGCGTAGTTTGTACTGTTCCGCCCCATCTTTCAGAGGGTGAGAGCCGTGTTTCAATTGACGGCACCTGCGTCGCGGACATTGGAATGAGCAAGGAAGACGCTGAAAAAGTGCTTTCAGTAGGCGACAAGGTAAGCTTTAGAAATTCATTTGAAAAGCTTGGCGAAAATTGTGTTTCTGCTACTTATCTTGATGACCGCGGAGGAATTGCCGTTCTCCTTAAAGCTCTTGAATATGCAAATGCAGATAAGAAAATTACACTTGTTTGCTCTGCACAGGAGGAAACCGGTGGAACGGGTGCTACCTGCGCCGCATTCAATATTGATGCAGACTTGGCTCTTGCAGTTGATGTGAGCTTTGCTGCAACTCCTGACGCGGACTCCAAGGAATGCGGAAAAATGAACGGCGGGGCTATGATTGGTTATTCCCCAATTTTAAGCCGAGAATATTCTGAATTATTGGTTTCACTCGCAAAAGAAAATGATATTCCATATCAGAAAGAAATAATGAGTGGCAGAACGGGCACAAATGCCGACCACATTACAATCTCAAAGGGTGGAATTCCATCAGCACTTGTTTCACTCCCACAAAGATATATGCACACTCCCGTTGAAACGGTTGATGTTCGCGATATTGAAAACTGTGCAAAGCTGATTGCACGTTTTATTGAAAGGGTGTGAGCGTATGGATATTAAATTACTTAAAAAGCTTTGTCTTGAAAACGGAACTTCAGGTGACGAAAAGGCAATTCGTAATACTATTATAAATATGCTCCCCGAGGATTGCACCTATACCGTTGACGCTGTGGGCAATCTTATTGTTGAGAAAAAAGGCGAAACAGAGCCTGCAAACCGTGTTGCGCTCTTTGCTCATATGGACGAAGTAGGTTTTATCGTAACCTACATCAATGACGAGGGCTATGTTTATGTTGATTCTGTGGGAGGAATTGACGAGTCTGCGCTCTTTAGTAAAAAAATAACTATTAACGGTCTCGTTGGTGTGGCAGGCGGAAAAGCAATTCACCAATGTGGCGGAGATGAGAGTAAAAAAATCCCCAAAATTACCGATGTTGCAATCGACTTTGGATTTGAAAGTAAGGAAGAAGCAGAAAAATATATTTCTCTAGGTGATTTTGGTTATTTCAAGTCGGATTTTGTAGAATTCGGCAATGGGTATATTAAATCAAAAGCACTTGACGACCGTGTAGGCTGTGGGGTTTTACTTGAGCTTTTACAGAAAAAGTCAAAAGTTAACTATACCGCAGTTTTCACCGTTCAGGAAGAAGTTGGTGCACGCGGAGCTGTCGTTAGTGCATACACAGTAAAGCCCGATTATGCAATTGTTGTTGAGAGCACAACCGCATCGGATATTCCTGACACTCCCGACCGCAAGAAGGTTTGTAAGGTGGGCGAGGGTGCGGTTGTAACCTTTATGGACAGAGGCACAATTTACGATAAGGATTTATATAAAAAAGCCTTTGAAATCGCGAAAGAAAACGAAATTCCTCGCCAGACAAAGACCGTTGTTGCAGGGGGCAACGATGCCTCAGTAATTCACAAAGCGGTAGGCGGAATTAAGACAATCGCCGTGTCATTGCCTTGCAGATATATCCATTCAGGCTCATCTGTATGCAATTCCAAGGATATTGATGCCGTTGAAAAGCTTGTAAATGTGCTTTTAGAGGATTTGTCAAATGATTAAATCTGTCGAATTTCTTGATAAGACAATTTTTAACTATTTAGGCGAATTGAACTCTGCAATCCTTTTGGCTTATACTAATCTTTATCTTGAAGAAAAGCTCAATGACGGTGTGGTTTGGGTACAGATAGACGAAAATGACTGTATATCTGCCGTTGTTGCAACAGGCGAAAATGGAAAGTGCTTGCTTTTTGCCGATGAAAATGCAGATTTTGACGAGCTTTCTTTCATTTTAAATAATGAATTTACTTCTCCCGATAAATTACTGTTTAAACAAATAGATAAAAAATATCTATTGCATAAAAAACTCGATTTTGTAAATTCCGAAAAAGGAATTGATTACAAGAATTTTGCAAAAATCAAGGCTCTTGACGGCTCGGCTTTTGCTGAAAATGCCGACCTTGTAGCGCTTAAGATGTTTTTCAACTTAAAGGATAAATGCGAGGGTGTGCTCATAACTAAAAACGGTGAGGATATAAGCGGTGGATTTATCTCGTTCAGTGATGATTTTGCCGTAATCTCCGATGTTTTCACAAAAGAGCAGTATCGCCAAAAAGGATACGGGAAACGTTTAGTTGAAAACTTACTAAATTGTTCAACTAAAGAAAATGTGTATCTTACCTCGAAAGAACACAATCTTGAATTTTATAAAAAACTCGGTTTTGAAGCCGTAAAAGAAATATACCAATACACGAAGGAAATCTAAAATGTTTTTTGAAATCAGCGAAAAAATCAAAAAGTTATCAGATATTGCACTTGAAAAGGCTAAACCCGTTTTCGGTGGCATTGACGAATTGGCCGAATATAATCAGCAAAAGGTGCTTTCTTGCTTTATCAAAAACCGCGTTGACGAAACCGATTTCAACACCACAACGGGATATGGTTACAGCGACAAAGGCAGAGAAAAGCTTGATGTTCTTGTTGCGGATATTTTTGGCGCAGAGAGTGCAATAATCCGTGCGGGTGCATTGGCAAGTGGCACTCACACTTTGGCGGTGTGTCTTTACGGTATCTTGCGTCCAAATGATACAATGCTCTGCGTTACGGGCACTCCTTATGATACGCTACATTCCACAATCGGTCTTAACGGTAAGAATAAAGGCGACGGAACTCTTGCGGACTTCGGCATAAACTATGCACAGATTGATTTGACCGAGAATGACAAAATCGATTATGAAAAAATTGAAGTACAAGCCACAGACGAAAAGGTGAAAATGGTTTATATTCAGCGTTCACGCGGATATTCACTCCGTCACACAATTTCAATTGACGAAATCCGGAAGGTCTGTGAAATCGTTCACCGCGTAAATAAAAATGCCATTGTTATGGTTGACAACTGCTACGGCGAATTCACCGAGAAAAAAGAACCCACCGAGGTGGGTGCTGATTTAATCGCAGGCTCACTCATCAAAAACGCGGGTGGCGGAATTGCCCCAAGCGGAGGTTACATAGCCGGCAGACGTGATTTGGTTGAGCTTTGCGGATACAGACTTACAACTCCGGGTTTAGGCACAGAATTAGGCGCAACCCTGGGTCAGAACCGTAATATATTTATGGGGCTTTTCAATTCTCCTCACGTGGTTGGCGAGGCTATGAAAACCGCAGTTTTTGCGGCGTCACTTTTCACAGAGCTTGGCTTTAAGGTTACTCCCGAAGTGGGTGAAGCCCGCCACGATATTATTCAGGCAATATGCCTTGAAAATTCACAAAATCTTATTGCGTTCTGTCAGGGACTTCAAAAGGGCGCTCCCGTTGATTCTTATGTAACACCTGAGCCCTGGGATATGCCCGGTTATGACAGTCAGGTTATTATGTCCGCAGGTGCGTTCACATCGGGCTCGTCAATCGAATTGTCGGCAGACGCACCACTTCGAGAGCCATATGCCGTATGGATGCAGGGCGGACTTAACTTCCACAGCGGAAAAGTGGGAATAATGTTAGCGGCAGAAGAAATGCACAAAAGAGGTTTGATATAAATGAAACTTATGCACCTTAAAAGCGGAACAGATGTCCGCGGAGTTGCAGTTGCAACAGAAAAATACCCCGAAATTCAGTTGACCGATGAGGTTGTTAAGGCGATTAGCGGAGCATTTATTGGTTTTCTTTGTGAAAAGACGTGCAAAACCGCTGATAATCTTACCGTTTCAGTTGGTCACGATTCAAGAATTTCCGCAATGAGAATTAAAGATGCAGTAATCGAAGAAATCGTGAATATGGGCGTAAACGTGCTTTATTGCTCATATTGCTCAACCCCCGCAATGTTTATGACAACTGTTACAAGAGGCTGTGACGGTGCAATCCAGATTACCGCAAGCCATCATCCCTTTGACCGTAACGGACTGAAATTTTTCACCCGTGACGGTGGACTTTCAGGCGACGAGTTAAAATCAATTCTCGCAAATGCCGAGAATGAAGAAAATAAAAAAGCCGAAAAAATCGGCACAGTTACAGAAATTGACTATATTTCCGAATATTCCGCTATTTTGCGGGATATGATTAAAAAAGGCGTTAACGCCGAAAACTACGAAAAGCCCCTCGAAAATTTCAAAATTGCAGTTGATGCAGGTAATGGTGTTGGCGGATTTTATGCTGAAAAGGTTCTCGCTCCCCTCGGTGCAGATGTTTCGGCAAGTCAGTTTTTAGAGCCCGACGGAATGTTCCCCAATCATATTCCCAATCCTGAAAACAAGGTTGCAATGGAGTTTATTCGCAAGGCAACTGTTGAGAATAACTGTGATTTAGGTGTTATTTTTGATACGGACGTTGACCGTGCATCCTGTGTTGACGAAAAGGGCGACGAAATAAACCGCAATTCAATTGTAGCACTTGCGTCTGTTATTGCACTTGAAAATAATGAGGGTGGAAGCATTGTCACAGACTCCGTTACAAGTGACGGTCTTCGCGAATTTATTGAAAATACTCTCGGCGGCAAGCATATCCGCTTTAAGCGTGGATATAAAAATGTTATTGATGAGGCAATCCGCCGTACAGAAAACGGCGAGAATACACCTCTTGCAATTGAGACATCGGGTCACGCGGCGTTTAAAGAGAACTATTATCTTGATGACGGCGCATATCTTATTACAAAAATAATTATCAAAGCAGCACAGCTTCGTAAAGAGGGCAAGAAGATTGGCGATTGTATTAAATCCCTTAAAAAACCTCTTGAAGAAAAAGAACTGCGCTTTAACATAACTGAAGAGAATTTTCGAGAAATCGGCGAAATTCTCATTGAAAATATAAAAGAAATCGCAGAGAAAAATCCCGAAATGCGTTTAGCTCCCGATAATTACGAGGGTGTTCGAGTTTCTTTTAATGACGAAAACCGTAAGGGCTGGTTTTTGCTTCGCCTTTCAGTTCACGACCCCGTAATGCCATTTAATACTGAAAGTGATGTAGAGGGTGGAACAGCAGAAATCTGTAAAACTTTCTATGAATTGGTTAAAAATGTAAAGGGAATTAACTTTACAAATCTAGAAACTTTTATAAAATTGAAATAAAAGTGTTGACAAATCCATTAAAAATAATTACTATATTTTTGTATGAAATCTTGACGGGAGGTGTTATATGATGTTTGAAAAAATCCGCGAAATTATTTGCGAACAGCTCGAATTAGAAGAAGATGTTGTTACTTTGGATGCAGTTCTTCTCGAGGACTTGGGTGCTGACAGTATTGACCTTGCAGACCTTGTTATGACTTTGGAAGATGAATTTGATTTGGAAATCTCTGACGAAGACCTTGAAAATGTTAAAACAGTCGGAGATATTGTTAAATATATCGAAGAAAACTAATTTTACTAATTCATTATTTTAATATTAAGCAGGGACGAGGCTCTTGCAACCGTCCCTGTGCTTTTTTAAGTTATTATTAAGAAAGGATGTTTATGACCATGGCTGAACAGAAAAAAATGGTTGAGGAAATCACCTCAATGGACGTGGACTTTGCCAAATGGTATACCGACGTGGTAAAAAAAGCAGAGCTCGTTGAATACACAAGTGTAAAAGGATGTATGGTTATTCGACCTTATGGCTATGCGATTTGGGAGAATATTCAGAAAACCCTTGATGGTATGTTCAAAGAAACAGGGCACGAAAATGTTTGTATGCCTATGTTTATTCCCGAGAGCTTGCTCAACAAAGAAAAGGACCATGTTGAAGGCTTTGCACCCGAAGTTGCTTGGGTAACTCACGGCGGCAGTGAAAAACTTGAGGAGCGTCTTTGTGTTCGACCTACATCAGAAACTCTTTTCTGTGAGCATTATGCTAATATAATTCAGTCTTACCGCGACCTGCCCAAGCTTTATAATCAGTGGGTATCAGTTGTTCGCTGGGAAAAGACTACAAGACCATTCCTTCGCACACGCGAATTCTTGTGGCAGGAGGGACATACAATCCACGCAACTGCAGAAGAAGCAATTGACGAAACAGTAAGAATGCTTAACGTTTATGCCGATTTCTGTGAGAATTATCTTGCAATGCCCGTTGTTAAGGGCGTTAAAACTGCAAAAGAGCGCTTTGCAGGTGCAGAGGATACATACACTATTGAGGCACTTATGCATGACGGTAAGGCTTTGCAGTCAGCAACAAGCCACTATTTCGGCGACGGCTTCGCAAAGGCTTTTGAAATTCAGTATCAGGACAGAGATAATAAGTTAAAGCACCCGTTCCAGACCTCTTGGGGTTGCACAACAAGACTTATCGGTGCTCTTATTATGACACACGGTGATGATAACGGACTTGTTCTTCCTCCCAAAATCGCTCCCATTCAGGTGGTTGTAATTCCCGTAGCTGCTCACAAGGCAGGCGTTAAGGAAAAGGCAAGCGAGGTTTATGAAAACCTTAAGAAAATCTGCCGTGCAAAGATTGATTTGACAGATAACTCACCCGGTTGGAAATATGCTGAGTATGAAATGAAGGGCGTTCCGCTTCGTGTGGAATTAGGACCTCGTGATATTGAAAATAATCAGTGCGTAATTGTTCGCCGTGATACAAGAGAAAAATATTTTGTATCTCTTGACGAGTTAGAAACAAAGATTCCCGAATTGCTTGAAGCAGTTCATCAGGGACTTTACAATGCTGCTCTTGAGCGTCGTTCAAATATGACCTATGTGGCTCACAATATGGACGAAATGATTGACATCGCAGAGAATAAGCCCGGATTTATTAAGGCTATGTGGTGCGGTGACCGTGAGTGCGAAGATGCACTTAAAGAGCAGGCAGGCGTTTCATCACGTTGTATTCCTTTTATGCAGGAAAAACTCGGTGACACTTGTGTATGTTGTGGCAAACCTGCAACAAAAATGCTCTATTGGGGCAAAGCGTATTAAGATAAATATCGACAAAAAGAACTCACTGACCTTAGCGTGATACTCTTAACGGAGTATCACGCAACTCTATTCGCCTAACGGCGAGTTATATTGCTTCGCAGTGATATTATGCTTCGCATAGTGATATTGTCCTGTGGACAGTTTATGGCGAA
>CAYWFB010000062.1:0-10319 GCA_964457415.1 uncultured Eubacteriales bacterium
AGCGTCCGGTTCATACCCGGAAGGTCACAGGTTCAAGTCCCGTTGCCGCTACCAAATATGGCCCGGTGGTCAAGCGGTTAAGACACCGCCCTTTCACGGCGGTAACACGGGTTCGATTCCCGTCCGGGTCACCATAGAGAAGCATCGCAGTAGCGGTGCTTTTTTATTTTGTGTAATTGATTTTACAATACTATTGTGCTAAACTAAATTTATTAAAATCAATAGTTGGTGATTTCTATGAAAAAAGTTATCTACATCTTAACAGTAGCATTTTCAACTCTCACAATAGCCGCATACATTACTTTCAAATTTACTCAATCAGATGTTTTTGAAATCCTCTACATAACCTTTTTAACCTTTTCCTATCATTTCATAATGAGGTTGATTGTGGGTGCGGTTATGTTTCCTCTTTTCAAGAAGAAATATGATTATAATAGCAAATGGTTCACACAGAAGCCTTTTGAAAAGAGGTTGTATAAATTTTTGAGGGTAAAACAGTGGAAAGAAAAGGTTCCATCATGGTCTCCAGGGGCATTTGCTCTTGAGAATAATACATTGCATAATATTGCATTAGGTATGTGTAACGCAGAGGCTGTCCATGAAGTAATTGTTATGTTCAGCTTTGTGCCCATTCTTTTCTCAATAGAATTCGGTGAACCCGCCGTGTTTATAATTACCTCAATTCTCGCCGCCGCAGTTGATATAATATTCGTAATAGTTCAACGCTATAACCGCCCGAGAATTATAAAATTAATTAAAAAATCAAAATAAACAGCTAAACACCGTTACACTTCAAGTTACTTTTTATTTATTTTTTTCTTGTAATCAAAAGGGGAATTGAGTTACAATATTTAAGGTGATTAAAATGGCAAAAACAAATTGTGAAACCTGTGTAAATTATTATTATGATGACGAATTAGAAGAATACTGCTGTGACATCAATCTTGACGAAGACGAAATGGTGAAATTTCTGACTTCATCAAATTATCAATGTCCATATTACAGGCTCTATGATGAGTACGGAATTGTCAAAAAACAGAATTAGTTTTTGGTCATAGTGTTCATTGCATTTTTGTTAGACAAAGCGTATAATATTTTATTATATTAAAATATTCTGTTTGGGGGCTTAACAATGGATTGGTTGTTTTATGCGGTTTTGGCTATCGGAATCGCTGTGACCGCCGTTTTTCTCTATCTCAGAGTAAAAGAGGGCGGAATTAAAGCGATGTTCACAAAGGCTGCGGCTTCGCTTTGCTTTATCGCAACTGCTCTGGTGGCGTTCTCGCTTAATCGCGATAATTTTGAGTATGCAATACTCATTATCTTTGGTCTTGTGTTCAGTATGCTGGGCGACATCTGGCTTGATATGAAATACATATATAAAGACCGGTCAGATATGTACACCTTTGCAGGCTTTGGTAGCTTTATGGTGGCACATTCCTTGTTTGTACCTGCAATATTGTTGGGATACAATGAGTATGTTTGGTGGCATTTTATTGTGGATGCGATTACTTGCTCATTTTTTGTAATAAACAACATTGTTCTTGAAAAACAGGGCAAGGTCAATTGTGGGAAATTCAGAGCAATTATAATCGTCTATACTGTATTTGTTATGGCAACAACACTTCTTTCAATCAATGGGTTTGTTGTAAGCGGATTCAAGAGTATTAAGTACATTGTTCTTATTATTGCGGGTGTTTTATTTGCACTTTCAGATTTAGTGCTCTTATACATTTATTTTGGAGGCAAAAACAATAAAAAATATGTTCTTGCAAATCATATTCTGTATTATTCGGCACAGTTTATAATGGCAAGTTCAATTATATTATAATTTTATTAACCTCAAGGAGAGAAAAAATGGAACAGAAAAAATACGTTCAGAAAAAAGAAATGAATGCTTTCTGCGTTGCAGGTTTAGGTCAGGGTATGATTTATGCCCTTATGTCAAGCTACATAAGTGACTATTACCTTAATGTTTTGCAGTTGGCACCAATGTTTGTGCTTTTGCTTATGCTTTTAGCACGTGTGTGGGATGCTATTAACGACCCGCTTATGGGTATGCTTGTTGACAGAAGCAACCTTAAAAGTGGTAAAATGCTTCCGTTCATTCGTTTTGCTCTTATTCCTATCGCGGTTGTTACATTCCTTATGTATTTAAGCCCCAATCTTGGTAAAACCGAACTTATGGTTTACTCTGCAATCGTTTATGTTGCTTGGGGCATGATTTACACAGTTGGTGACGTTTCTTTCTGGGGACTTCCCAATGTTATGACACCCAATTCAGAAGAGAGAAGCTCTGTTATCTCTGTAAGTAAGATTTTCAATTCAATCGGTTCGGCAGTTCCCGAAGTTCTTTTCCTTGTGATTGGTCTTATTATGGCTGCTTGGGTTAAAAATCAGGAAGTAGCACCGGACCCACTTATGGTTCAAAAGAGAAAATATCTCATTATGGCAGTCGTGACAGTAGGTCTTGGTACAATTCTCTATTCCCGCGCCTGCACAGGTGTTAAGGAAAGGGTTAAAATGCCTGTACGTAAACGTCAGCCTGGTGAACCATCACAGCTTGCTCGTATTTTCAAATGCAAGCCACTTGTTCTCGTTCTTTTAATGGGTATTCTTTCAAGCGGTCGTTATATGGTTTCAGCAGCGGCAATTCACGTTGCTCGTTACTCATTCTACATCGGTCCTGACCTTGCAACACTTGCAACTGAAGCAGAACGTATTGCTGCTATTGAATCGAGTATTTCAACAGTTAAAACCGTATTCCAGATTAGCTCAATCGTTGGACTTTTCGGTGCAACGCTCTTTATGCCTAAGCTTATGAAGAAGTTTGATTACAAAAAGCTCGTCATTGTAAGCTGTCTTGCGGGATTTGTGGCAAGTATCGTTACAACAATTGTTGGCTGGTTTACTATGAATCTTTATGCTTGTATTCCTTTCATCATTATTTCTTGTATTCCTCTTGGCGTTATCAACACAGTTTGCTTTGCAATGATTTGCGATTGCCTTGATTACATGGAACTTACAACAGGCTTCCGTGACAATGCTCTCGGTGCGGCTTGTCAGGGATTTATCAACAAAATCGGTAATGCCTTTGCAACATCAGGTATCGTTATTATGTATATGGTAATCGGTCTTGACCCTGCACAGATGCTTTCATCAACTGCAGTTATGTCAGCACTTGATATGCCTGAGAATTTAAGATTTGCAATGTTCTCACTCGTATCAATTGTTCCCGGTATCAGCATGCTTCTCTGTGCAATTCCTATGTTCTTCTATAAAATTGCAGGCAAAGAAAAGCAGGATATGCTCGCAAAGCTTGCCGCTAAACGTGAAGCAGAGGGTTTTGTAGTCAGCGAATAATTTTAATAATTTGAAAGCCTGCATACGCAGGCTTTCTTTGAATAAAAGGTGGAATTATGAATAACTTTAAATTTTTAGTTTTAACCGACCCCCACTTTTTTGATACGGATTTAGGTTGTAGCGGTCCTGACTACGAAGAGTTTATGCACTATGAGCAGAAATGCTTTGCCGAAACTGAAAGCATCAACAATGCGGTTTTCAAATACTTAGGTGAAACTGATTTAGCAGATACTGTTCTTATCGTTGGTGACTTAACACAGAATGGCGAAAGAAAAAGTCACGAAAAATTTATCAAATTGCTTTATGATATAAAAGCAAAGGGTAAAAAAGTATATCTTATTACTGCTGACCATGACTGGAAGAGTGACCCATTCGCATTTGGCGAAAACGGCAGATATATGCCCGAACCAACACCAAAAGAAGACCTTATTAAATTATATAATGACTTTGGATTCGCTGATGCTATTGCAGTTGACAAAGAACATCTTTCTTATGTGGCACAGTTAAGTGATAATGTAAGACTTTTAGCAATAAATGCCGACATCAAAACAAAAGGTCAGTTCAGCATAACCGAAAAGCAAGCAGAGTGGATTAAAGAGCAGACTAAAAAGGCTCGTGAAGAAAATCAGACAATGTTTGCAATCTGCCACTATCCGGTGCTCCCAATCCAACCGCTTTTCTCAATCATCAAATCTGCACTTATGTATGATTATAAATCGGTTGCAACACTCCTTGCCGATGAGGGTGTTCACCTTGTTTTCACAGGTCATATGCATAACCAGAGTATCAACGAATTTGTTACTGAAAAAGGCAATAAATTCTTTGATGTAACAACGGGTTCGATTATTGCTGACCCATCATACATAAGACTTGTAACTCTTGGCGAGAATTCGGCACAGATTGAAAGCATTGCAACACCTGATTTTGATTATGATACAAAGGGTATGACCTGCAAGGAATATCTCACTTCCGTATTCGACGCAATGATTAGAAATATTTTGCTTGATTTGCGTGATGACACCACCCGAGCAATGCGTAAGTTTGGAATTAAACAGTCAAAAGGCTTGATTTTCGGACTTCGTTTAGGCGGTAAACTTCTTTGTTCAATCAAACTCGGCACTCTTGCAAGACTTCTCTTTATTAAGTGCGATAAAAGTATCAGAAAAGTTAAACTTATCGACTATGCAACCGTGCTTGTGCGTAATATTTTCAGAGGTAATCAGACTTATAACGAGAGTACCCCCGAGGGCGATGTTTTCATAGGATTTTTAAAGAGAATTAAACCGATTCTCAAGAAAATCAGCGTGAAAGACCCATACGGCGAAAAGGTTGACCTTGCAGAATTACTCAAAAATACTGCAGGCAACTACGGTTATGACGATTACAACGAAACAATTAATTGGTAAAATGTAGGGCGGGTATTCCTCCCTTGTTAAAGGGAGGGGGACCGCTTGCGGTGGAGGGATTCACTCTCTGCCGTATTTTTTTACATTTCCCTATTGCAATTCACTGCTTTAGTGTGCTACAATATTTGAAATCGCATTTTAAAGTGAAAGAAGTAATACTTATGGTAACACTTGACAAAATCTATCACGCATCATTTGTGCTTAAGGATTTAATCCGCAAAACCGATATGATTCACGCGCCTAAAATCAACCCCGATTGCGAGCTTTATCTCAAAACAGAAAACTTGCAGGTAACGGGTTCGTTCAAGGTTCGCGGTGCGGCTTATAAAATAAGTCAGCTTTCAGCGGAAGAAAAGGCGAGGGGCGTTATAGCCTGCTCCGCGGGTAACCACGCACAGGGTGTGGCTCTGGCGGCTACAAAGAACGGCATTAAATCTCTGATTTGTCTTCCTGACGGCGCTCCCATCTCAAAGGTTGAGGCAACCAAGAGCTACGGCGCGGACATCTGTCTTGTTGAGGGCGTTTATGACGATGCATATAACAAAGCATTGGAGTTAAGAGATGAAAAGGGCTATACTTTCGTTCATCCCTTTGATGATGACGATGTTATTGCAGGTCAGGGCACAATCGGACTTGAAATTCTTGACCAGATTAAAGATGTTGACGCAGTTGTAGTGCCCATTGGCGGTGGCGGACTTATCAGCGGTGTTTCTTTTGCAATAAAGGCACTTAACCCCAATGTTAAGGTGTACGGAGTTCAGGCAAAAGGCGCACCAAGTATGTATAACTCTGTTAAAGACGACAAAATTGAGCGTCTTGACTCCGTTTCAACTATTGCCGACGGTATCGCAGTAAAAGAGCCGGGTGCAAATACATTTGAGTATGTTAAAAAGTATGTTGACGAGGTTGTAACAGTTTCTGACGACGAAATCGCCGCGGCAATTCTTACTCTTATTGAACAGCAAAAGCTCATCGCAGAGGGCGCAGGCGCAGTTTCGGTTGCCGCAGTAATGTTCAATAAGATTGATGTTAAGGGCAAAAAGGTTGTCTGCCTTGTTTCAGGCGGTAATATTGACGTTACAATTCTTTCACGTGTGATTAAACGCGGTCTTCTTACATCGGGCAGAACTTATTCTCTTACAATCGAGCTTATCGACAAGCCCGGTCAGCTTAAAGGTGTTTCAAATATTATTGCGGATTTGGGTGGTAATGTAATTTCAATCCACCACGAAAGAGCGTCAGAAAATTCCGACATCAACGGTTGTTTCTTACGCATATTGCTTGAAACGAGAAACTTTGAGCATATCGAGCTTATTAAAAATGAGCTTATTTCACAAGGCTACAAGTTAGTATAAGGAGTGTTACAAATGATTAAAACAATCAGTACAGATAAAGCCCCTGCCGCAATCGGACCATATTCACAGGCAAAGGTTGTAGGTAATCTCGTTTTCACATCGGGACAAATCGCAATCAACCCCGCAACAAGTGAGGTGGAGGCAACAACAATTGAAGGACAGACCAAGCAGGTTTGCGAGAATATTAAAAATCTTCTTGAAGCCGCAGGCAGTGACCTTGAAAATGTAGTAAAGACAACTTGCTTCCTTAAAAATATGGAAGATTTCGCCGCGTTCAACGCAATCTATGCGGAATACTTCACATCAAAACCCGCCCGCTCCTGCGTAGCAGCAAAGCAGCTTCCCAAGGATGTATTAGTTGAAGTTGAAACAATCGCAATTGTAAAATAATTCTTTTTGGCATATTTTCCGCAATACCGCGTGTCTATCGGCTCGCGGTATTTTTTGATGAAATCGGCTCCCTCGTCAGAGCGAGGCAAAGTCCGATTTTCATTGACTTTTATTTATTGAAATGTTATATTTTCATTAGGTGATTTTATGGATAATGGTGCAAAGACTGAAAGATATTTTCAAACAAAAGACATAAAAGAAAGACTAGACATTTTATTGTATTTGGTTTTCAATTTGCAAGGCGATTTAAAAGAATTTTTTCTTAAGGCTTTAAAAAAAGAACGATACCTTGATATGAAATTGTTAGCGGTCAGGGGATATGCTCATTACGCAACAGAAAAAGAAGTAGAGCCTTCGATGAAAAAGGAAATTTGATTTCTTTAATGTCACAAGAAGAAAGCAATAAAAGATTAACAGAATTTTTAGAACAAAATAGACAAAACAAAAACGGATAGATTTAAAATCTGTCCGTTTTCTTTATGCGATTTAATTATTTAATCGGTGCAATTTTGAATGTATAAGTATAAATCTTATTGGGTTTCAACTGATACTTCTCGCGCACCTGTGCGTCACCGGGCATATCGCCACCAACACCGATTTGGTTAAGGTCAACGTTAAATGTTGTAATGTCGCGGTGGGGGAGCTCGTGGATATGCTTTGCATAGTGGAGCTCATCCTGAGTGTAATGCCAAGCGCTGAAGCAAATTGGTGTGTCACCCATAGCCTCAAAGCGAAGACCTTTACCGTCTTTATTTGTAATCTCAACCCATCTTACGTCAGTACGGTTTGCATTTTCTTGTGGTCTCATATAATGGTGCTCAAGGTCAGCCACACTCTTTTTGTGGATTGTAATCTTACCGCCTGTCTTACGGTCAAAGTAAGTTTCCTGTGGACCTCTGCCGTACCACTTAACTTGGTCGAATTCGCGAAGAAGTCCCATCTGTGTGCCGAAACGAGTAAGGTTAAGTCCTTTTGGTGTACCCGTATGTGTAACCTCAAGAGTTCCGTCGGGATTTACAACAATTACAGATGTTACACCTGAGAAGAACTGAACGCTCCAATCAATGTAAACCACAAGCTGACCAAGAGAATTCTTTTCAGCAGATTTCAATGTTCCCTTTGCGTTCTTTGTGGCTCTCTGCCAGTTAAGATATGGGGTAAAGGGGAGTAAGAACGGAACAAAGTTAAGATTTGAGAAATCGTTATCGGTAAGTGCACGGAAATAGTTAGGTGCAACCGCTGCTCTTAAATATTCCTTATCGTTGTATTTAAGAGAAGTAATTTTACCGCTGTCAATCTTAATGCTGAAGCCGTCACCGCTTGCGGTAACAACATTATTTTCCTTAACGAAAGTCAAGTTGCCGTCAAATGATGTGGGAGCTTCTGCCTTAGGAGCCTCTTTAACAATGAATTGGTCAAAGCTCTGCTCATAGCCTGCCTCACACCAAGGCTTTGCAGTCTTGTTAAGATAAGAAATTATAAGTACGCATTCCTTTTCGGGAAGAGTTGCCAAATCATAGGGGATTGTAAAATCAACCTGTGACTGTGGCTCGCAGTTAATGTCAACAACACCGCTCTGTACCTCAACGCCCTCTGCCTGCAAGCTCCACTTGAACTCAAAGTCTGTAAGGTCAGTAAAGAGTTTCTTATTTATAAGAGTATATTCACCCTTTGTAATATCCTTTTCCTTAACCTTGATTTCGCAGTAAACCTTTTTAACCTCGTAGTATGAGGGGTGGGGCTTGCGGTCAGCGGCAATAATACCGTTAGCATTGAAATATGTATTAGAGCCCGTCATAGCAGTTGTGTTTGGGAGATGTGTATATCTGCCGGGCTCATAAGGCTCAAAGTCTGTGCCGTAAAGCCACTGGTCACCATCGGGAGTCTTTTTGCGGATTGCCTGGTCAACAAAGTCCCAGATATAACCGCCACACATGTGCTCGTGAGCCTCAAAATCATCCATATATTCCTGGAAGTTACCGAGACTATTTTCCATTGCGTGTGCATATTCGCAAAGGAGAACGGGTCTGCAGTAATCCTCTTTCTTAATGGGCTTTGAGTCAGCGGCAAGTGCATTTGCAATATTATCATAAAGAGTAATTTCAATGGGCTCCTTGTTGCAAAGTTTCTTCATTGTAGCCTCAACAGGATACATTCTTGAAATAACATCGCTCTTTGTGAATGTAAAGTCGCCTTCGTAATGGAACTGACGTGTATCGTCAAGACGGAGTGCGGCTTTCTTCATTTCCATAAAGTTATTGCCGTCGCCAGCCTCGTTACCAAGTGACCACATAAATACACAAGCGTGGTTACGGTCGCGAAGCACCATTCTTTCCATTCTGTCAACAACGGCAGCAGTCCAAGTGGGGTTGTCACCGGGAACACCCTTACGGCGAACGCCGTGAGTTTCAAGGTCGCATTCGTCCATAACATAGAAGCCGTATTCGTCGCAAAGCTCATAGAAATATGGGTCGTCGGGGTAGTGAGAAGTACGAATAGAGTTAATATTCGCATTCTTCATAAAGTTAAGGTCTTGGTGGTATCTCTCTGTGGGAACTGCCCAACCGTTGTCGGGGTCAAAGTCGTGACGATTAACACCACGGAGCATAAGGGGCTTACCGTTGAAAAGGAATTTCTCGCCGATAATCTCAACTTTCTTAAAGCCAAAACGGATACATTTATATGTAGTCTTGCCGTCTGCGGTAATGCTGATGAGAAGTTTATAAAGATAAGGACTTTCAGCAGACCATTTCTTCGGATTTTCAATAAGCTTATTGAACTTAAGAGTTGCCGAGCCGTCAAACTCTGCCTCGCCGAGAGTAATTCTCTCGTCACCGTCAATAATTTCTGCCTTAAGAGTTGCCGAGCCATTGCCTGCATAATCATTAACCTTGATTTCAAGCTCTGTATTACTGTCTTTGTATTCGGCATCTAAATCTGTTGTAATAAAGAAATCGCGAACACACTTCTTGGGCTCTGCAAAAACATAAACCTCTCTGTAAAGACCGCAAAGAAGCCACATATCCTGATTTTCAAGATATGCACCGTCAGAGAAACGGTAGCATTTAACGGCAACTCTGTTTGAGCCCTTGCGTGCAAATTTTGTGATGTCAAATTCATGGGGTGTCATTGAGCCCTGTGAATAGCCAACATATTCACCATTGAGATAAACCTCAATTGCAGATTTTGCTGCGCCGAAGTGCAAGAAGATTTCCTGACCGTCAAAGCTTTCGGGCATATCGAAATCGCGCACATAAATACCGATTTCCTGCATTGTGTGGTCGATTGAGGGGATTTTGTTCTTGCTACGGCTAATAGCACGGCAATATGTACTTGCATAGTAGTAAGGATAACTGCCCGTATCCTCCATCTGCCATACTGACGGAACCTTAATGTCGCGCCAGAATGATGTGTTAAAGCTATCCTTGTAGAAATCTGTAGGACAGTCATTTAAACCTCTCTGCCAATGGAATTTCCACATTCCGTTGAGCGTCATTTTTGTGGCAGGCTCTACGCGGTTAAGGGCATCAGCCTCATTATCATAAGAAAATGCGATAACGTGACCGTCTTCCTTATTGCGTTTGAAGATTGCGGGATTTTCCCAATCATACGTATAATTTCTCATAAATTTTATCTCCTTATTTAGAAGCTAAATATTCAACAAACTGTTTTGCCGTTCTCGGACTTCTTCCGCCATTACGAAGTGCAAAGGCCTCTGCCGATAAAAACAACTCATTCTTGTCAATACTAATATTATACTGCATAGAAAGATTTTCCACAATAGATAAATACAAATCTTTATCGG
>CAYWFB010000063.1:0-10082 GCA_964457415.1 uncultured Eubacteriales bacterium
CTTTTCGATAGACTTGTAGTTCTTTTTTATTCAGGCTGTTTTTTTACAGCCCCTTACTTTTATGTTGTTTTATATCTTTACACAATCCATTGCGGGAATTTTAATACCGTTTATAGTTACATCTTTGTCAGTGTAATTCACATAAACCTTTGTACTGTTGTCGTATTCAGTACAATAAACGCCGTCCTGCTCTTTATAGTGCGAGGTCATTCTTTCTGCGCGAATGTCACCCAGCACTTCATTTGCCTTTGTGTAAAAGTTTACCATATCGTTTATATTACTGTCGTAATAATATTTACTGTCAAGCTCTTCGGTAAACTTTGTGCAGTACCAATCGGCACTTGGCAGACAACCGTATTCAATTGATTTCAAAAATGCGGTTTTAATATCGTCAGCAGAGTTGAGACCCACCGCACTGTATTCGGTAATTCCGTGAAGCATCATCTGCATAAAGGGAATTCCCACATAAGCCTCACTTTCGGCTCTTGCAACAGGAGCAACCGCAATATTTGAAATCACATCTGCATTTTTAACCGAATAGATATTACCCGTGTCAATCATAAGCAGTTTTGAGGTTGCAAGTACGGGTAACTGTGCCGCAATATCCTTTTTCGAGGTTACACGGGCATTGAAATCGTCAGAATAATCAGAATAAAGGTATGCCCCTGCGTCATTGAGGGCATATCCGTCAAAGCTTATATCGGACGAAGCCCTTAAAATATCCTCAATTTTGTTTTCAAGACCACTCATTTTAAGATAACCTTGTTTTTGGGTAGCGTAGGGGAACTGACTTTCGTGCTCGCTTGTTATCTTGCTACCGTCAACAGCTTTTGCACCTGAATTGTTGTAACCATAGGTCAGCAAATCAGTTTCAAGGAAGAGTGAGAAATTCTGGCTCTTCAAATATGAGTAAAGTGCCTCATAATCCTTTTTACTTCCAAGCTTGCGTGAGAAATCACCGAAATCGGCATCACTTCCGTTATTGGCTTCACTGTAAAGTCCGTTATAGCGGAGATAAATATTGTTAACACCCTTTGCTTTCAAAAGAGTTGCAAGAGAAAGTGCCTGCTCATAGCTTGTAAGAGTACTGTATTTGCCCTTTTTGTCTATGTAACCGCCCTGAACCCCGAGCACAAGGGGAATATATTTTTCGTCAGTTGTAAATGTCTTTGTGGAAAGAACAGAATTTCTAATCAGATTTTCACGGCAGGCAGAAGCCAACCCCGAATATGTAGCAGAGCGACCTGAAAGGAAACGGTAGCAAAGAGTAATCTCATTTTTGAATTGATAACCGAGAGTTTTCTTAACATTGTTTTTGCCTTGCTCGGTTGAAATATCTGTAACCTTAAATGTCGCACCTACACGGTTGAGTGTTGTGTCTGTACTGCGTTCAGCCTCAATTTCGGCAATTGAATCACCGCTTTCAATAATGCAAAGAAATGCACCGTTGGAGCGCTTCATACCGAATGCACCCACAAGACAAGCAGAGCCTTCTGCATTTTCGGTTGTTGCGGCGTCATTGCCGTAAACCGAAAGGGTGAGGGGAGTGAATTCCGCGTCCTCCACGCCCGTCATAATAAGTGCACCGCTACCGTCGGGTACGAATATGTAATCCTCTGCACCGCTCTTATCGTATGCACCGAAAGAATTCAATACTCTGATTTTTTCAAGGTAAACACCTTTTGGCAGAGTAACCGTGTTCATACTTACATTCACATAGAATGAGCCGTCGCGGAGAGTATAATTAACGGTTAAATCAACTCGGATTTGCTTATCTTCAAGAGTGTTAATATCAGCCTTGCCCGTTTCTTCGTCAAGAGAAATGGCATATTTCACCGAAACTCCGTCTTCAGAAACAGTTGAAACCGCGTTGCCGAAATTCACTGAATTATCCTGTGAATTGAGAACATAAACTGTGTCGCTACCGTTTGAAAGCTCAACCTCAATTGCAGAACTGTTAATTTGCTTTTCAACCGAATTCTGCGGAAGTGAAGTCCACAAATTGCCCGAGCCCGTGTCCTTGATTGCTACGGTCATTGCAGCTTCATCAAAAAGCATTTCAATAAGACCCGACTTGCAAACGGATTTATAACTTGCATTTTCTGCCTTATGAAGTGCGTCACCCGAATATTCCGCCGCTTGATATTTGATTTCATCAGCCTTTATAGTGTTCGTTGAAATCCCGTTACCGCAAGCGGTAAACAGCAGAGAAATAATGCAGAGTAGCGCTATCATTTTTATAGTTATTTTCATAAATATCACCAAAAAAAAGTATGATAGAATTTATATCCTAACTATTCTATCATACTTTAATGAAAATATCAAATTTTTGTCAACCTATCAGTTTCTTCCGCATATCAGAAAGAATTATTTTCTCTTTTCGCGATACCTGAACCTGTGAAATGCCGAGAATGTTTGCGGTTTTGCTTTGCGTCAGCCCCTCAAAAAAGCGAAGCTCAATAAGTCGTCTGTCACGCTCGTCAAGAGTGCTCATAATCTGCTGAATTGAAATTTTATCAATAATTGGCATATATTCGTCGTCGCAGGGTATGTCAATCTGCTTTTCATCGTCATCCTCGGCAGTGAGTGAAATTACTGGTTGTGAAACACAGAGTAGCTGTGCGGTTTCTTCAATGCTTATGCCCATTTTTTCTGCTAATTCCGAAACGGTAGGTTCAACGCCGTATTCCTTTTCAAGTTTTTCTTTAACTGCGGTGAGAACTCTTGCTTTTTCTTTTAAGGAACGGCTGATTTTTACCGCCCCGCCGTCACGGAATATTCTTCGTATTTCACCTAAGATTGATGGCACTGCGTAGGTTGAAAATGCAAATCCCAGACTTTCGTCATAGCCGTCTGCTGCTTTTATAAGTCCCACGCAACCTGCAGAGTATAAATCCTCATAGTCAACTCCCTTGCCTAAAAAGCGAGAGGCACAACTGCCCGCAAGACCTAAATTATTAAGAATTAACTCGTCCCGTGTCATTTTGCACGCCCGCAGATTTTCTTACAAAGGGTAACTGTAGTTCCCTTGCCCAAGGTGGAACGGACTGTCAGCTTGTCCGTAAAGCTTTCCATAACCGAAAAACCAAGTCCCGCACGGTCACCGCCAAGAGTAGTGAAAAGTGGCTCGCGGGCTTTTTTTATGTCACTTATTCCGCAACCGCGGTCACGAATTGTTACTATAACCTTGTTATCCTCATAAATTTTTACACTTATGTAGATTTTGCCCACGGTGTTTCTGTATCCGTGTACAATACAGTTTGTGACTGCCTCACTGACCGCAGTTTTGATGTCATTTATTTCTTCGACCGTTGGGTCAAGCTGGGCAGTAAATGCCGCCACCGTGGCGCGTGAAAAGCTCTCATTTACCGAACGACTGTCAACAGTCATTCTGAATTCATTTATTACCATTGGTTTTACCTCCCTTACTTATGTTGGCTATCCTGTCAAGTCCTGCAAGGCGCATAACCTTGTAGGAATTATTTGAAAGCCCTGTGACCTCCAAAGTCCCGCCGAATTCTGACAATATTTTATATCTGCCCATAACAAGACCAATTCCCGAGCTATCCATAAAGGTCACGTCAGTAAAATCAAGAATTGTGTGCTTTGGTCGGCAGTTTTCAATTCTGTCATCAGTTTCAAGGCGGATTGGCAGGGCGGTGTGGTGGTCAATTTCACCGCTTAAACGGCAGTAAAGAGTTTCGCCGTCAAAATCAATTTTTACACTCATCACAATAACTTCCTTTCTTTTGTTTTCATTCTATACTCTTATTACCGAAAAATTTGTCATATCAGGGCATAAAAAAAGCAGTTTGAGAAAAAACTCAAACTGCTCGAAAAAAATATTTTCTTATTCTTTTTCAATTGCTGCGATTTGTGTATTCACATCAATGATTTTCTGATAAATTTCATCATCGAATTTCTTTTCACGGTCGTATGTATAAAGCCCGTTTTGTTCTTGCTCAATATCATAAAGCTGAGTATAACAGAAACCAAACATCTTATAGTTGCTCATAATAACATCTGTAAGACCAACATAACGCTGTGCAAATTCCTCGGGTGTTTTGACATCCTCACCATAACCCCATGATTTGATTGACTGGTCACTAACCCATTTAATTCCACCGTATTCGCTGATGAAAACAGGCTCACCATTGTATTTCTGACGACCTGGATTATCATTGAGCACGTGCTCATAAAGGTAATTTTCCGTCATGAAACGGTCATAATTGTTCTTAAAGAATTCCACGTCATAGCTGTAATCGTGCAAATCATAAATATCAGTTTTAACATGGAAGTTACCGCTTGTGTCAATGCAAGGACGAGTGCTGTCAACTGCCTTTGTGTAGTCGTAAACTGTCGCAAGGAGTGGGTCATATTGTTTTCTCTTTTTATAGTCCCAAGTTTCGTTGAAAGGACACCAACCAATAATTGACGGGTGGTTAAAGTCGCGCTCAACTGCCTCTTTCCATTCATTCAGGAATACGTCAACACTCTTTGGATTTGAATAATCAAGTCCCCAGTTTGCATATTCACCCCATACAAGATAACCCATCCGGTCTGCATAGTAAAGGAATTTGGGGTCAAATACCTTTTGGTGAAGTCGCGCACCGTTAAAGCCTAAAGCCATAGAAAGTTCAATATCCTTGATTAAATCATCGTCACTTGGCGCAGTATAAATACCTTTTTTATAAAATCCTTGGTCAAGCACAAGGCGTTGGAAAACGCTCTTTTCGTTAATGAGGAATTTATATCCGTCAAGGCGCACATTACGAAGCCCAAAATACGAAGTGACTTTATCTTCACCGAATGTGATTTCAAGGTCGTAAAGACGACCGTTACCCACTTCCCAAAGGTGAATTTCCGAGAGCTTAATCTGTACAACCTCGTTACCGCAAGCATTCTGAATTTCTGCCTTGCCAACGCTTTTACCCTCATAAAATGCCTCGCAGATTAAATTCTCTTTGCCCTGAAGATTAAGATTAAGAGTAACAAAACCGTTTTTGTGGTCAGGATAAATTTTGAAATTCTTTACATAATTCTGTGGTATGTACTGAATATAAACATTCTGCCAGATACCCGTAGTTCTTGTGTAGTCGCAGGCGTGGCTCTTTTTCCATTCACTCTGTTTACCACGAATAACAAATGGGTTCTTAACATCGTCTTCGCAAAGCACAAAAATCTCATTTTCGCCGTCATTTGCCAAATCTGTAATATCAAAGCTAAAAGAGGTGTAACCACCCTTGTGCCTGCCTGCAAGCTTGCCGTTAATAAGCACAGTTGTCAGGTGGTCAGCAGCACCAAAGCACAAGAATACACGGTTTGCCCCACGATTTATTTCAACTTTTCTGCGATACCATACCGCATTCACGAATCCTGTGTAGCCAATTCCCGAAAGCTCACTTTCAACGCAGAATGGCACATTGATTTTATATGTAAACTCATTTTTATTTCTTATTTCAATCGCTTTTTGTTCGTCAGTTGAAAACTTGAAACCCATTTTTGCTTTCTGAAATCCGAAAGCCCACTCACCGTCAAGGCTTACAAAATTCTCTCTTGCAAATTGTGGATTTGAATGTTTTGCCATTTTAATATTCATAATACATCACCCAAAAAATTTTATCACAATAATAACTGTTATTCAACTGTAAATTGTGATATAATGGCAAAAGAGGTGAGCATTATGTCAAATAAATTTAATTGGGCTATTTTAGGTTGTGGCAGTATTGCCAATGATTTTGCCCGTGCAAGAACCCAAATGGGCGGTAAAATTTATTCAGTAGCCAACCGTACATATTCCAAAGCTCTCGACTTTGCTGAAAAATACAGTGTAGAAAAAATCTATGAAAATATTGAGGACTTATTCACAGACAAAAATGTTGATATAGTCTATATCGCCACACCTCACAATAAGCATATTGAATATATTCTCAAGGCTCTCAAAAACGGCAAGCATGTGCTTTGCGAAAAGGCAATTACACTCAATTCCGCAGAGCTCAATCAAGCCGTTAAGCTTGCCGAGAAAAATAACCTCATATTAGCCGAGGCAATGACAATTTACAATATGCCCATTTACGATAAACTAAATGAAATCATAGCGTCTGGCAAGCTTGGTGAATTTAGACTTGCTCAAGTGAATTTCGGCAGTTTCAAAGAGTATGATATGACCAATCGCTTTTTCAATATGGATTTGGCAGGTGGCGCACTTCTCGACATCGGCGTATATGCACTCTCTTGCGTGAGAATGTTTATGGATACAAAGAATTCCAAAATTCATTCTCAAGTAAAATTTGCCGAAACAGGTGCAGACGAGCAGTCAAGCATTATTATTGAAAATGAAAAAGAGCAAATGGCAAGTGTTACACTCTCACTCCACGCAAAACAACCCAAACGCGCCACAATCTGCTATGATAATGCTTATATCGAAATATTTGAGTATCCAAGAGCCGACAAGGCAACAATCACTTACACTGATGACGGACACACCGAAGAAATCACAGCAGGTAACATCGAAAATGCTCTCTGCTATGAAATCGAGAATATGGAAAAAGCAGTATCCGGCAAAGAAAACAAAATGTTCCTCGATTACACAATCGACGTAATGAATATTATGACGGCGCTTCGCAATCAATGGAATATGAAATATCCGGAAGAAAAATAAATTTTTATAATATTATTACTCCCAACGCATCGCCAAATGTTCCGCCGTTTTTAATGTATTCCACAGTGGATTTCTGCAATGAGGTGTTTTGGGGTAATTTTTCAATAAATCCATAATTTCCCGTTTTCTTTTTATTTTTCATAAGGTCGGGATTTTTCAATTTTACGCCATAAAGCCAAAGGTAAGTCTGTTGTGGAGTTTCTTTTTCTTTAACAATATCAAACATTTTGGCAAATTTCAAAATATTACTGCCCTCGGGCATAAAATTCTTGTTGTGAGGGAACAAAAGCCAACTGTGGCACATATATTTGTCATTTGGGAATTCGGGAAAATACTCAGCAAAAAATTCCTTTGCTATATGCAAAGATTCACGGCATGCCTCAATATCTAATTTTTCACCGCGGGGAATGTGCATATTGATAATCTTATCGCCAAAGCTGATTTTAACTCCATTTTTATTGTAGGGCGTTTTAAAAAACCAAAAAAGCTTTTGATATTGCAGTCTGCCAAGCTTGAAAATATTAAGATTCATATGGTGCATAATCCAATGAAGCTCATAAAGTCCGTCTTCGCCCGTGCGGGCGCGATGGTCGTCAATCCAGATTTTAATGTCACTCATTGTATCGAAGAATATTTCTTCGCTTATGCATTCCTCTTGGTATCTTTCCCGGACTGTCGGCAGAAAAGCATAGACTAAACTGAGTTTCACCATTGGATTTTGTTTCAAAGATAATTCCCAACGGTTTTTATGACAAAACCAAAGATAAAAGCATATCTTTTTATGGTGTTCTTTTATGTATTTTTCAATTTTTTCAGCAAGATTTTCATCGGAATAAATTTTTAAAAATATTTCTCTTGAATGCTCAAAATTAATCATAATAATCTCCATTCTGCCGTATTTTCTTGGGTTTATTCTATCACACCGCTTTGAAAAATTAAACAGTAATTTTTCAAAAATCTCGGGTAAAAATAATAGTGCGAGGTGATATGAAATGAGTAAATCAAAGAAAAATAAGGCAGAAGCAAAAAATCTTAAAACTCCCACAGATAATCAGTGGACAAATGCTAACGCAAATCCTGCTCCCCAGAGCAAGCAGGATAAGCAGGGCAATAAATAACAAAAGTCCCGAGCTAACACTCGGGATTTTTTGTGTCAAAAAATAAAGTCAATTTATGTGAATTTTGACAGTTTAAAATGAATTTACAATTCTATATAATAATTATATAAAAAGAAATAATGAGGTGATTTAATGAAAATACAGTTTCTCGGTGCAGCTCACGAGGTAACGGGCTCATGCACATTGCTCACTGCCTGCGGTAAAAGAATTTTAGTGGATTGCGGTATGGAGCAGGGGGCAGATATTTATGAGAACTGCGATTTGCCCGTGGCGCCAAATACGATTGATTGCGTATTTTTAACTCACGCCCATATTGACCATTCGGGCAAAATTCCATTCTTAACGGCAAACGGATTTGACGGTGCAATTTACACCACTCTTGCCACAAATAAATTGTGCTCAATTATGCTTATGGATTCAGCTCATATTCAGGAATTTGAAGCTGAGTGGCGTAACCGAAAGGCAAAAAGAAACGGCGACGCACCCTATACCCCTCTTTACACCTCTGACGATGTTACGGCAACTCTTAAAATGTTCAACCCCTGCGATTATAATAGGGAATATGAAATTTTTGAGGGTGTAAAGGCTCGCTTTATCGATGCAGGCCATCTGTTGGGCTCCGCAAGTGTTGAACTTACAATCACCGAAGAAGGCGTGACAAAAACTCTGCTTTTCTCGGGGGATTTGGGCAATGTGAACCGACCGCTTATCCGTGACCCGCAAAAGCCTGAAAACGCAGATTTCGTGGTAATTGAATCTACATATGGCAATCGACTACACGGCGAACGCCCCGATTATGTATCACAGTTGACAAGAATTATCCAAAACACCTTTGACCGTGGCGGAAATGTGGTTGTGCCCTGCTTTGCGGTAGGTAGAACTCAGGAAATGCTTTATTTAATCCGTAAAATCAAAGAGGATGGGCTCGTTAAAAATCACGCGAATTTTCCTGTTTGGGTTGATAGCCCCCTTGCAGTTGAGGCAACCGAGATTTATTCAGGCGGACTTGTTGAGTATTATGACGAAGAAACACTTGCACTCTTGAATGAGGGCAAAAATCCTATTCTTTTCAACGGACTTAACCTTTCAATCACCAGTGAAGAGTCACGAATGATAAATGAAGATACAACTCCTAAGGTTATTCTTTCCGCCTCGGGTATGTGTGAAGCAGGCCGAATCCGCCACCACTTAAAGCATAATTTGTGGCGTGAGGACAGCACAATTCTTTTTGTAGGCTATCAGGCAGAGGGAACAATCGGCAACAAGCTTCTTGATGGTGCACCAACTGTTAAGCTTTTCGGTGAAGAGATTTCTGTCCGCGCTCATATTGAGCAGATGGATGGTATCAGTGGCCACGCCGACCACGATATGCTGCTTGACTGGCTTAAAAATATTACTCCCACACCTGAAACTGTGTTCGTAAATCACGGCAATGACGAGGTATGTGACATTTTCGCAGATGATATTAAAAATGAACTCGGTTGCAAAGCTATTGCACCCTATAATGCAGCAGAGTATGACCTGCTCACAGGCGAATGCTTGTACGAGGGTAACCGCGAAAAAATCAAACGCATTAAGCCACTTGTTCAAAAAGCCAATGTGGCATTCCAGCGACTTCTGCAGGCGGGCAAGCGCTTGCTCATGGTTATTGAGCATAACCGTGGCGGAGCAAATAAGGATTTGGCAAAGTTCACCGACCAGATAAATGCTTTAGCGGATAAATGGGATAGATAAAAGTAGAATATAAAAGCGAAAAACACGGCACTGACCCAATACCATTAAGTTAAGAAACAGACTCAGTTCAGAAATGAGCTGGGTCTGTTTTTTTGAGGAAATTTAGAAAAAAGACTTGACAAAAGGATAAAAATGTGCGGTCTCATTTATTAATTGGGATTAATAAATGAGACCCTTGTTAATAGGAAATACATTTCGAAAGCAAGGAGAAAGCACAATGAATATTACGCCTAAAATTGTAAAAAGAACTTTAAAGAAAACAATTCGAGAAATCTCGAGTAATTCTCAGAACTTCACCCGAAATCCGCAAAAAGATTTTTGTAGAAACAGAAAATTACCATTTGATAAAATGATGTATTCGATTCTTTCTATGAGTAGTAAGGATTTGAAATGCGAACTTTTAGATTTTTTTGATTTAAGGAAAGATTTACCAACTGTTTCCGCTTTTGTTCAACAACGAAACAAAATTTCTGTAAAAGCTTTTGAAACACTGTTTCATAAATTCACAGAATCCTTCCCTCAACAAAAATTGTATAAAGGTTACCGTCTGATTGCTGTTGATGGTTCTG
>CAYWFB010000064.1:0-10074 GCA_964457415.1 uncultured Eubacteriales bacterium
TCGATAGACTTGTAGTTCTTTTTTATTCAGGCTGTTTTTTTACAGCCCCTTTGTTGATTTATTTTGTTGTATCGGTAGGAATATTTTTTTGTGCTACCAAATCACTAATATACATATCGGCAGATACATAGTTATATTGCGAAATTTCTATATAAAATTCTAATTTTAATTTCTGAACTCCCGATACATCAAAACTAATAGTCTCTGGTAAATCACCTGATTTTAAAGACGGAGAAGTATATAACAATTTGCCATCGCCATAAGCTTTAAAATATGTATTATATTTTTGGTTTTGATTATCTTTTGCCATAAGCATAAGTCCACTGACCATATCATACTTTCCTGCTAAATTATATTCGCAAGTAAAAGCCAAATCACTAGCATCACTTTTCCAATAGTCTTTGGCAACATAAGAATCAATTATAATAACATTGTTGTACTTCTTATTATCATTACCAACAACGCTTTCTTCATAAGAAAAACCGCCTTCACCATATTTATAAGATAGAAAATTCTCTTTATTATATAAAGCTAATGGTAAATACAATTTATACTCTTCAAGTTTCGTCTCATATTCACCATTAGGGTAAATTGAAATTGCAGCTTCAATATTACCTATTGCGGCATTAATATCACCATTTTTAAACTCTTCTTCAGCTTTTGTGGCATACTGTGCGGCATAGGAACTTAAAACATCATCAATTTTTGACTTAATGTAATCATTTGGATACTCATCATTTAACTCTTCAATTGCATTATTAAGTAATTCGATAGTTGCAGAATAGTCTCCGTTTGCCATATATTCATCTGCTTTTGAAATTAAGTAATTAATATATTCATCATAAACTTCCTTGACCTTTTCTTGTGCAGATTCATAATTGACATCTTCTTCTATCACACCATAAAAACGACTTAAAACTATTGAGCGGTCATAATCTTCATCATTTCCATAAAGATATTCTTTATTGAATAAGCCCTCATAGTAATTAACTTTTGATTCAACCATTTCTCTAAAATCGTATAAAGAAGCGTCAATATCATAAATACCGGAATTTAAAATTCCGCCTAAAGAATATTCTTCTTCGTAGTAATTAACGAATATATCCCCATAGTTTTCATATAAAAAATCTAAAACTTCATCATAAATTTCACCATAGTTAGAAATATCCACAAGTGACATTGAAAAGTTTTCATTGAAATAAATCATTGCATCATTAATATAATCATTTAACATCATATTAGCTTTTTCTTCTTCACCATCAACAAGCAAGCTCTCATAAGTAGAAATTACAGTATAATAATCATCGGTTTCCAGTGCTTTTTTCATTTCTCTTTCAGGTGCTGTCCCGGCAAGAAATCCAAAAACGAAAAAAACTATGGTAATTATAGCGATAATACCAACCTTAACCAAATTCTCTTTATGTAATTTCTTTTTAACAGGCGATTTTGGTATTTCTATTTCAGGTTGTGGTGGTTCAATGACTTCTATCATATTTCCGCAACTGCTACAAAATTTTTCACCTAGATTAATTTGATTTCCACATTTACTGCAAAACATATTTACTCCCCTATTCAACATAATTCGCCAAATATTTTGACTTGTTTAAATTATATGACAAGATGTCATATTTGTCAAGAAAAAATATGACATACTGTCATTAGGTGATATTATGAAAAACAATTTAAAAAAATTGAGAAAAGATAGAGGTCTTACTCAAATTTCCCTACAAATTCACACAGGAATTGAGCAAGCCTTATTATCAAAATTTGAAAATGGAGAAAGAGTCCCACCTACTGACACATTAATGAGATTAGCTGATTTTTATAATGTAAGTATGGATTATATTATGTGTCGAACAGAAAAACCTGAAATCAATAGATAATATAAGAAAGCAGAGCTGACAAGTACGCTAATCAGCTCTGCTTTTTGTATTATGTATTTTTGTTGAAAATTACGGACAGACAAGGATTATACTCCCTCAGCCAACTTAGTTGACAGCTCCCTCACAGAGGGAGCGTATTGTCCCTACGCAGTTGAGATTCTTCGCTTCGCTCAGGATGACACAAAGAATCCCTCCAACGCTTACGCCCCTCCGTCATTTTCTTACGAAAATGCCACCTCCCCATCAAGTGGGAGGCTGAAGAACTATCTGAATATTTCCATATTTTCGGTATAGGATTTAAGTTTGATTATATCAACATCTTGCTCGTCGGTATTGGTGTTTTTAGTGAGTGCGCCGATTAAAAGCATCGGGTTGATGTTGGTAGTTGTTCCCGAGGCGAGAACGGTTTTGAGGATAAGCTTGCCATCGGTTTCGCTGAGTTCATAAGTTCTTATATGCTCTTTGATATTGACTTCTTTTGCAACCTTTTTTCTGCCCTGTTTACCCTTTTTCTCAACGAGAATTTCATCGGCAGAAAGAATTGAATGAGCTTTTGCCAAAAGCAAATCGTCGGGATTGTTGAAAATAATTTTATACTCTGCCCAGCGGATATCGTTGGGTGACATATGGGGCAACGCAATCTTTTTAACTGTTATATCAACGGGCAAAGCATTATTGAGTTTTTCGGCGAGTTCACCTAAATCAACATCTTCGGTAAGGCGGAAATCAACGGTTTCGCAATAGCTTTCAAAGCCCAAAGACAATGGCATTGCAAAGGTTAAAAATGCGTGGGGGTTAAAGCCCTCGGTGTACCAGATGGGCACATTTGCGCGCTTCATTGCGCGGGTAATACAACGAACGGTATCAAGATGTGAGATAAACTTTGCCATACCTGTTTTTTCATAAAACATTCTGACGTCAGTCCACTTTTTAATTTCTGGCATCACATTTACCCCCGTTCAGTTTATTTGCACCGCAAGCCGCACATTTGATACGGCAATGTGGTGTGGTTTCGCTGTTATGAGCCTTTTTGTTTTCTTCAACAAGGAATTCTTTACGGATACCATAATCCATAATATCCCAAGGAAGTATTTCATCGTATTCACGACGGCGATTTGCATAGAAATCTGTTGTGAGACCACATTCGTTAAAGGCTTCGCGCCATTTTGAGAAATCGAAGTATTCGTCCCAGCTATCGAATTTACAGCCCTTTTGCCACGCTTTATAGATAACCTCGCCGAGTCTTCTGTCACCGCGGGCAAGCACGCCCTCTAATACAGATGTATCGGACTGATGATAGCTGATTGCAATTTTACGGCTTGTGGTGCTTGCAAGCAAATGCTTTTGCTTTTCAATGAGCATTTCAGCGGTGTCCTGTGGTTCCCATTGGAAAGGTGTAAATGGCTTGGGAACAAACGAGGCACAGCTGACATTGACCTGCACACCCTTACCCTTTTCTTTGTTGGGGTTGCGATAGAATGTATCAACAACCTTTTGAGCAAGGTCTGCAATGCCTTTGATATCGTCAAGAGTTTCAGTGGGAAGGCCCATCATAAAGTAAAGCTTAACGCTTGTCCAACCGCCGTCAAAAGCTTTGAGTGCGGTGCGGAGCACCTCTTCTTCAGTTACATTTTTATTTATTGCGTCGCGTAGTCTTTGTGTGCCTGCTTCGGGGGCAAATGTAAGACCACTGCGACGCACCTTTTTAAGTTCTTCCATCAATTCGTCGGAGAAATTGTCAACTCGAAGTGATGGCAGAGAAACATTGATATTCTCTTTAAGCGCCCAATCAAAAAGCATGGGAATAAGCTTGTCAATTTTTGTGTAGTCACTGGTAGAAAGTGAGCAAAGCGAAATCTCGTCATAGCCCGTAGCATCACTGATTGCACGGCACTGACCGTTGATTACCTCGGGGGATTTTTCGCGGATTGGTCGGTAGATAAAGCCCGCCTGACAGAAACGGCATCCGCGGATACAACCACGGAAAACCTCACCGACAGTTCTGTCCTGAACAACGTCGATAAAGGGCACTACAAAATCCTTGGGATAATGGACATTATCAAGGTCTGCAATAACTCTTTTCTTTACTCTTTTGGGTGCAGTTTCAAAATTTTCAATTGATTTGATTGTTCCGTCCTCATTATAATCCACATTATAGAATTCGGGCACATAAACTCCCTCAATTTTTGCGGCTTCACGCAGAAATTCGAGACGAGTTGAGCCTTTTTCTTTATGTTCAATGAGCAAATCTATAAGCTCGTTTGTGACCTCTTCTCCCTCACCAGGTAAGAAAATGTCAATGAAATCAACGATTGGCTCGGGGTTACAGACGCAGGGACCGCCCGCGATTACAACGGGAGCAAGGCTTGTTCTGTCTTTTTTTAGCACGGGAATTCCGCCCAAATCAAGCATATTGAGAACATTGGTATAGCTTAATTCATACTGCATAGTAAAGCCGACTAAGTCAAAATCGCAAAGTGCGTCGCCGCTCTCAAGTGCATAGAGCTTGACACCGTTTTCACGCATTAAGGCTTCCATATCCTCCCACGGTGCAAAAACGCGTTCACACCAGGCATCCTCGCGGGCATTTACAAGGCTGTAAAGGATTTTCATACCTATATGGGACATACCGATTTCATAGCTATCGGGGAAGCAGAATGCGTAACGGCATTTTACATCTTCTTTATTTTTTACAACGCTGTTAAGCTCGCCACCCGTATAACGAGCGGGCTTCTGAACCTTTTTCAGCAGTTTTTCAACTTCTTTTTTAACCATAGTGAACCTCACTTTTTTGTATTCAATACATTTTACTATAAAATATGATATTTTTCAATATTCATTACCACCGAACATTGAAAGAGTTAAGAAAATTGCGATAATTATAACCGAAAAGTTGGAGCCGTTAGCAATAAATACATAAATCCCCCAGATATAAATTAAGGTTATGAATATTACAGATGTGATTTTAAGGATTTTTGAGCAGAATTCGGAATCAAATCGGCGGGAAAGTAAAAAATAAAGCGCCATTCCCCCGTCAAGTCTTTTTACGGGCAGAAGATTAAAGGTCATAAGAATTAAATTTATGCAGGCAACGGTCATTAAAAATTCACTTGGGTAAAAGCAGATTACAAAACAACAGATTATAAAAATCACTGCGTTGGCAAAGGGTCCTCCAAGGGCTATAAGAAGCTCGTTTTTTGTACTGATTTTAATGCTTTGCTGTCTTTTAATGTTCATACCCGTTATTTCAAGGCGCACCGCTTGCGGTTTATTCCCGACTGCCGACATTGTGAGAAGATGACCTATTTCGTGAAGAATTGACGAGAGAATTGTTATGATTACGTTTGCGGGGGCGTTCAAGGTAATCATAAAAGTGATGAGTGCCACAAATAAAAAGGTAATTTCAACCTCAACGCCTTTGATTTCAAATCTCATGATCAAGCACCCACAAAGGATTTATGTATTTCCCGTTGAGAATAACCTCAAAATGCAGATGATTGCCCGTAGCATAGCCCGTTGCGCCCACAAGGGCTATTTTTTCGCCTTTTTTGACTGTTTGCCCCTCACGGACAAGCAGTTTGTTGCAATGATTATAAGTGGTTTTAAGAGTATCTGAATGCCTTATAACAATATAATTGCCGTTGATTTCGTTGTGCTTGGCGGTTTCTACAACGCCATCATAAGAGGCGTAAATTTCAGTATTTTCGGGTGCGGCGATGTCAAGCCCCGAATGGAGTGAATACTCATTTGTTATGGGACTTATGCGGTAGCCGAAGCGTGAGGTTATATTATTACTATCTATTGGATTTTGAAAATTCACAGTCAAAAAAACAGGAGAAAAGTCTGCCTTTTCTCCTGTTTTAATTAAAGTTGTTTCCCCTGCTGATGTTTCATTTTCTTCTGTTTCTTCCTCTTGAACAGTCGGCGCAAATGCAGATTTTGTGACGTTTTTGAATACATCCAAAATCTGCGAAACTGTCATATCCTTTTCGCAAATCCCCGTGTAAAAGCTTTTTATTCCTTGGGACAAGTCACCGTCGTTTCGGCAAACAACGAAGAGAATACCCGAAATAAGCAGAGATAAAACAAGCTGAACCGCTATGATTTTAGTCATTATGTTTTTCGGCTTTTCGTCGGTTTTGCGTTGGCGTGGTTCGCGTCTGTATTCATAAAAATTATTGTCCATAATATCACCAATGAATAATATGATGAAACTATGGACAATATGTCAGCTATTATTTTTTGAAAAATCTTATGATTTTTGCAAGCTCTGCATTATTTACGGTTTGCTTTCCGCTTGTGTTCACTATGTAATCAAGCAACTGCTTTTCTTTATTGAAAACTGAAACACCAGTTTCGGCATCGTCATGAATTTTAAGCTCGGAGCGATTATCAACAAAGTAAACTATTGGGAAAATGTCGGCACTAATATCAAAATCGCCAAACATCTCAAGCATTCTGCGTCCCTGACGGTGTGCTTGCTTCACGGGATTACCCACTTCTTTTTCGTAAACCTTGTCGTTTTTGCCGTGCTTGATTTGTTTCCATTTTGCGCTTGAGGTTTTACCGCTGATTATTCCGCGATAGTTTTTGCTTTCAATAATGAAAACTCCGTTTTTGCCTATTACCACGAAATCGAGTTCAAGAGTTACTCCGCGGTTGAGAATTACGGGGTTTGTAATTATTGTGAAATCCTTGGGGAGCTTTTTTAAGATTGCAAGGGTATCATTTTCACCGCGCACACCCGAAAGTAAAATATTGTATCTTTTGCGGTACACAAAAAAGCATATAAGCATTACCAAGGCAATTACTAAAAGAATTATGGGAAACACAATATGCATTTTAGATTTTTCGGTTAAAATTGCAACAATCATACCCGCCCCCAAGCCTAAAAATACAAGAGTGAGCAAGGCGAACAAGGCAGTTTTTAAGAATGTCTTGTTTTTATTCTGTTTAAGCTCTGATTTGATTTTAACTATCCTTGACATAAATTAAAACACCTTTTTCATAACTGCGCCGTCTTTTGCAGATGAAACGAGAGTTGAATAACGTGCAAGCCAGCCTGTTTTAACATTGGGCTCGGGCTTTATATAAGTCTTTCTTCTCTCATTGAACTCTTCGTCAGAAACCTTAACATTGATTTTGCTTGCAGGGATATCAATTTCGATAATATCGCCCTCATAAATAAGACCGATTTCGCCGCCTGCAGCTGCCTCGGGTGAAACGTGACCGATAGATGCACCGCGGGAAGCACCGCTGAATCGTCCGTCAGTAATCAGAGCAACCGTTTTGTCAAGTTTCATACCTGCAAGGGCAGAAGTGGGGTTGAGCATTTCTCTCATACCGGGGCCACCAACAGGACCCTCGTAACGAATAACAACAACGTCACCGTCAACAATTTTGCCGTTATAAATTGCGTCGATTGCTTCGTCCTCTGAGTTAAATACTCTTGCGGGACCTGAATGAACAAGCATTTCGGGTGCAACGGCTGAACGCTTAACTACACAACCGTCTTTTGCGATATTACCCCAAAGGATTGCGATACCGCCTGTTTCGCTGTATGGATTGTCAATGGTGCGAATAGCGTCTGTATTCTTGATATATGCACCCTCAATATTTTCGCCGACAGTTTTACCTGTTGCAGTGACAAGTGACAAATCAAGAAGATTTTTCTTTGCAAGCTCTGCCTGAACTGCAGGAATACCGCCTGCGTTGTTAAGGTCGTGCATATGAGTTGCGCCTGCAGGAGCAAGGTGGCAGAGGTTTGGAACCTTTGCGCTGATTTCGTTGAACATCTGTAAATCAACGGGAACGCCCGCCTCGTTTGCGATTGCAAGAAGATGAAGAACGCTGTTTGATGAACAACCGAGAGCCATATCACAAGCAAGAGCGTTGCGGATTGACTTTTCGTTGATAATATCACGAGCCTTGATATCTTTCTCAACAAGGTTCATAATTGCCATACCCGCGTGCTTTGCAAGCTGAATACGACCGCTATGTACTGCGGGGATTGTGCCGTTGCCCGGAAGTGCAATACCAACTGCTTCTGCAAGGCAGTTCATTGAGTTTGCGGTGTACATACCTGAGCAAGAGCCACAACCCGGGCAGACATTTTCTTCAAATTCGAGGAGCTTGCAGTCGTCAATCATATTTGCCTTGCGAGAGCCAACTGCCTCGAACATTTTTGAAAGTGAGGTTTCAACGCCGTCGATAAGACCTGACATCATAGGTCCGCCCGAGCATACAACTGCGGGGATATTAAGACGAACAGCCGCCATAATCATACCCGGAACAATTTTATCGCAGTTGGGAACAAGCACTGCACCGTCAAAGCCGTGAGCCATAATCATTGTTTCAACACTGTCTGCGATAAGTTCACGGGATGCAAGTGAGTATTTCATACCGATGTGTCCCATTGCTATACCGTCGCAAACGCCGATAGCGGGCACCATTACGGGTGTACCACCTGCCATACGGACACCTGCTTTAACTGCTTCTGTAATTTTATCAAGATGAGCATGGCCGGGAACGATTTCGCTGTGTGCAGACACAACGGCAATCAATGGTCTTTCTAATTCTTCTTTTGTGTAGCCCATTGCATAGAAAAGGCTTCTGTTGGGTGCTCTTTCAACACCCTGTAATACATTTTCGCTTCGTAAGTTCATAAGTTTTGCCTCCATTTGTTGACGGCGGAAAACCCCTCAGTCAACTTCGTTGACAGCTCCCCTTTCAGGGGAGCCGAGAGCCCCCGACCTACAATATTCTTTTATTTTATACCTATGTATGAGTTTTTGCAAGGGGGAATAATTAAATTCATTTATGATTTGCATTTTTTGAAATAATGGTGTATAGTTGTTTTAATGTTTTCTATGAATGGAGAAAATTATGTCAAAGGAAAATTTGTCACAGAGGACTGCTGAAATCCTCAAAAAGATGATTATTGAGGAGCACATATATAATTACGGCGAGAAGCTACCCAACGAAAATGAGCTTTCGCAGAAATTGGGCATCAGCCGTACTACTCTTCGTGAGGCTATAAGAACACTTATTTCAAACGGTGTGCTTGTGGTTAAGCGTGGTAAGGGTACATATGTTGCCGAGCAGATTGACCAATATGCACAGGGCATTGAGGTAAATGACTTTTTAAAGAAAAAGGTTACACTTCGTGACTTATACGAAACCCGTTTGATTTTTGAGCCCGAAGCCGCCGCTCTCGCCTGCAAGCGTGCCACTGACGAGGAAATCGCAGAGATTTTGCATCTTGGTGAAATCTGTCAGAACGAAATAAAAAAAGACCCGTCAGGCAAAAGACGAATTGAGTCCGAAAGTGCTTTCCACGGGGCAATTCTTAAAGCATCACATAATGAGTTTTTGGGTCAGTTCCTCCCCATTCTTACAAATACAATTCAGAAGACCATTGAACTGAACTTTAATCTTGAGAACATTGCTGAAGAAGCCTACAAGGACCACATTATGATTATGAAATTCCTCCAGCAGAGAGATATTGTAGGTGTTAAGAGTGCTGTTACCATTCACCTGCACCACGCAATGCTCAATGAACAAATATCTTTAGATTAAATTCGAGAATTATTTCAAAAAAGGTATTGACAATTTAATTTTATCATATATAATATGTTGTATGACAACGCAAACGAGATGTCAAACAACATATTATTTTTATTTTAGGAGATTTTTATCATGTCACAGCAGAGAATGTTTTATCAACAGGATTGTAATTTAGGATTATTAGACGGCAAAACAATCGCAGTTATCGGTTACGGCAGCCAAGGTCACGCTCACGCTCTTAACGCTAAAGAGTCAGGCTGCAACGTAATTATCGGTCTTTACGAAGGCAGTAAGTCTTGGGCAAAGGCTGAAAAGCAGGGCTTTGAGGTTTACACAGCTGCCGAGGCTGCTAAAAAAGCTGACATCATTATGATTCTTATCAACGACGAATTACAGGCTGATATGTATAAAAAGGACATTGAGCCCAATCTTAAAGATGGCGATATGCTTATGTTCGCCCACGGTTTCAACGTTCATTTCGGTTGCATCACTCCCCCATCATTCGTTGATGTTACTATGATTGCTCCAAAGGGACCCGGTCACACAGTTCGTTCAGAGTATCAGGCTGGCAAAGGTGTTCCTTGTCTTGTTGCTGTTCATCAGGATGCTACAGGTAAGGCTCTTG
>CAYWFB010000065.1:0-9073 GCA_964457415.1 uncultured Eubacteriales bacterium
ACGAAAGTGACGCTGACATTTTCGTCATAAATTCATGCACCGTTACAAGCGAAAGTGACCGCAAGACAAGACAATGCGTTCGTCATTATAAAAAGAAATACCCCGAGAGCACAGTGGTACTGACGGGTTGTATGCCACAATCCTTTCCTGAAATGGCAGAAAAGCTCACTGAGGCGGATATAGTTCTCGGTAACAGAAATAATAAATTGCTCGTAAAATCTTTGAATGAATATTTTGCGGGTGACTGCAGAGTAATGCACCTGACCCAGCACGTAAGCGGTGAGGCACTTATTTCAACGGGAATTACGGATTTTGAAGAGCGCACACGTGCCACACTTAAAATTGAAGATGGTTGTGACCGTTTTTGCTCGTACTGTATTATTCCAAAGGCTCGCGGAAGAGTACGTTGGAAAGCAATTGAGGATATTAAATGCGAAGTTAAAGCCCTTGCGGACAACGGATACCGCGAAATCGTACTTGTAGGTATCAACCTTTCAGCATACGGAAAAGGCTCTGAATTAAACCTTGCTGACGCAATTTTTGCAGTTGCAGAAAATGAAAAAATCAAGAGAATTCGTTTAGGCTCACTTGAGCCCGACCATATCACTGATGAGCTGATTGAGAAAATGGCAAAATGCGAAAAGCTTTGCCCACAGTTTCACATTTCTTTACAGAGTGGTTGTGATAAAATCCTCAAGAAAATGAACAGACACTACACAAGTGACGAATATTTTAGTTTATGCGAAAAATTAAGAAAAAAGTTCGCGGACTGTACTCTTACAACAGACATTATGGTTGGGTTTCCTCACGAAAATGATGAGGATTTTGAAATTACAAAGCAATTTGCAGAAAAGGTAGGCTTTGAAAAAATACATATATTCCCCTACTCGCGTCGAAGCGGAACAGTTGCAGACCGAATGGACGGTCAGATTGAGAAATCTGTTAAGGCACAGAGAGTTTCACTTCTTTCAAGGGTTGCCGAAAAAATAAGAAATAAATTCTTAAAAGAGCAAATCGGCAAAACAGTTTCTGTTCTCATTGAGGGCAAGCAACGTGACGACGAATATTTTGGTTATACGCCAAATTACACTCCCGTTAAAATTCACGGCGAAGCAGAAATCGGAAAATTAATTGAGGTTGAAATTGTTGATACAATTGAAGATTACTGCATAGGTAAATAAAATAAAATAAATTCCTACACCGCGCCCCTCCCTTTGACAAAGTAGACAATAAAATCCCCCATAGTCTTTTTTAAAGGCAATGGGGGATTGTTTTATATTCATATCATTCAACAGTTCTTATGCGTCTATTTCAAAAGCAACTGAATTTACAATACCGTCAGAATTAAAGGAAATTCTCAACTCAACTTTTTTTCTTTGTGCGTTTCTGCCATTATAAAAATACAAGCTGTTTTCACCTGCAGTTTTAGTGGGGCTACCGAGAGCTTCTTCAACATCGGCTTTGCCAATGCCAACCGTAAGAGTGTTTGCAAATTTAATTGCTTTATTGCCTGTATTTGTGTTGTTAAAGCTATATCCAATGACAGTTGTATCAATAAGCTTTGTATCTTCAGTTGTTAAATTTTTGCATTTAATATTAACATACATATTAGCACCTGAAAAGTACACAGTCTTACTTTCACCGGGCTTTAAAATCACATTCGCCATAACATCATAATTTGCAAAAACAAGTCCGGAAGACTCAAGGAACTGATTTACTGTGTTCGGTATAGTTGCCTGCTTACCATTTTCAAAATTCAGAACACCATCAGTCCAATTATATTTGAGTTGTTCAATATCAAGCTCAACTGTTGTTGACTCAGTTGTGGTTGTAGAGTCACCATTTTTATCATTATTGCAGGCTGCAAAAGAGAATACAAGTACAGCCACCAAAACAAGTGAAATTAATTTTTTCATAATATCAATCCTTTCAAGAACCATTATAATATTTTTAAGACCATCCGTCAACAATCAATTCACTGTATAATAGAACCAATTTGCAAGATTTTCAGGCTCAACAAAGAATTTAGCTCTGTATGCAAGAGTTTTGATTTTTGAGCCCTTAACAGGAATATCACCAAGTGATTTAACTGTTACATTACATTCCTTATCAGCCTTAACTGTTATGATTTTTTCTTCATTTGGAAGCAAATCAAAATAGTTATCGGAAAAAGGCTCGCTGAAATTCGGGATATCGACCATTACGCTACGGCAGAATACGGGTGAAATGAGTTTAACTATGATTTCGCCATTTTCGTATGATACCGATTTTTGAATTGTATTTGCTTTAAGCTTCAAATCACGGTCGGGCACAAAGATTTTTGTGCGTTCTGATATGAGCTTATCATTTTCAAACATTTTGACCGACAAGAAAATCTCTTTTTTATTGCCTTTGATATCTGCGCCAAATACACATTCACTTGAAAGTGGGCTTAATGTTTTTGTGAGCTCATTTGAAGAAAGAATTTTGCCGTCAACAGTTGAGAGAGTAATAGAAATTTTAACATTCTTTTCTTCTCTTAAATCATTGATTGCATAGATTTTATAATCTTTTTTTGTTTCTTCAACTGATACGCAAACGGGCTCAAAGAAATGGCGTGAGGCATATTGAAGCGCTTTCCATTTGCCAGTAAAATCCACACTTGACCAAGAAGGTGCCTGCCAGCAATCGTTATACTGCCAGAAAAGTGAGCCGTGGCAACGACCGCGATTTCTTCTCCAATGCTCAGTAGCATCCTGAATGCACTCTTTCTGAATAAGATTTGTCATATAGATTAAATCTTCAAACCTTTGTGGCTCATAATACTTTTCAAGCAGATAATAGAGCATTTTGCGGTTTCCGTTTTTACACTTCTGATGCGAATTGAAAATATCACTTGTAATATGATAATCACTTTCCTCTGCAAACTGACGGACAGCGTCCATTGATGGAAGTGATTCAAGTCCAAATTCACTACAAAAACGTGTGGGTCTTGTTCTGTAATAGTTAAGTGGTTTTTGACCGTGCCATACTGTCCACATATGAGTGTCACCGTGGTCGTCACCTGTTACACCTTTACGGAAGCTTTCACCGATTGGCGAGGTTGGGATATATGGAGTATCGGGGTCAAGCTTTGCCACAAAATCCTTTAAAATCTCATAGAAGAATTTTTTATACCACTGAACAATTTTCAAATGCTCGGGCATATATGCGAACATTGTTTCAATCTCGTTATTACCGCCCCAAAGACAGAGTGATGGATGGGATTTGATACGGTTTACATTATACTCAATTTCTTTTAACACATTTTCACGGAAATCGTCTTCATAGAACGGGTACATAAGACAAGCAAACATAAAGTCCTGCCACAAGAGAAGACCTTTTTCGTCGCATTGTTCGTAAAAATAGTCGGGTGCATAATAAGCACCGCCCCAGATACGAAGCATATTAAAATTGGCTTTGAGGGCTGAATTTATGTAATAATCATAAGTTTCTTTTGTTGTTCTACCCATTAAGGAATCGGGAATAATCCAGTTTGCACCCTTAGCGAAAATTGGAACTTCATTAAGATAGAAGCAGAAATTACTGCCAAATTCATCTATACTGCGGTCAAGACGGATTGTACGAAGGCCGATTTTCTTTGTGATTACGGTATCACCTAAAGTTGCAACCACTGTGTAAAGTGGTTGCTTTTCTTTTCCCGATAATTCCTTTGTCCACCACAATTCAGGATTTTTGATTACAATTTCGTTATTTTCAATGGGCAATTCTGTACCATCGGGGTAAATGAGTTTAGCCTTGACTTCGCCCTCACCATCAATAATAGAGTTAATTTTAAGGGTCACTTTGCCATTATTATGAATTTGCTTGATTTCAACATCTTCAAGTCTGTTGTCAAAGCAAATTACAGAAATATCGTCTGTGATGCCTGAAAGCGGAATATGAGGGCCCCAATCCCAACCAAAATGGCAATGGGGCTTGCGGATATATGCAATACCGTCTGTGCCGTTGAAATTCTTGGGCAAAGGCTTTTCTGCCTGCAATTTCTCGGCAAGGGGTACGGGTGCAAAAAAATGGATTTTGAGAGTATTCTCCCCTACTTTTGCCACACCTTTAATATCAAATTCATATTTGAGATGTGCATTTTCACCTTTACCAATGAGTTGGTCATTTACATAAACATCGCAGAGTGTGTCAAGTGCTTTACAGACAAGCAAAATTTTACGGTTTTGAAGTTCACTTTCGGTTAAAGTGAATGTTTTTTCATAATTCCAATCTTCTCTGCCAATCCACGCAATATCTTTTTCGTTATCTTTATAATATGGGTCGGGAATAACACCCAATTCGAGCAATTGGGTATAATTGTCAGATGGTACATTTACAACATACTCATCACCTGTTGCTACACGAATCATATTCCATTGTCCGTTAAGTGAATAAGTTGTCATAACAAATTTTCCTTTTTATGTGTTTGAATATATTGTAACAGAATACAGATATATTTGCAATATAAAAGCGAAAGGGACGATGTGAGCATCGTCCCGTACAATTATTTAATTTCGAATTACGAATTCATAATTACGAATTATATTATTTCTCCGCCGCCGAGGACCGTGTCCCCGTCATAGAGGACTACGGATTGACCTTTGGTAATGGCTCTTTGCGGTTCGTCGAATTTGACATGCAAAAGTCCGTCTTCGGTCTGCCACGCGGTAGCAGGCTGTTCTTTGTGTCTGTAACGAATACGGGCATTCACGCGGATTGGCTCTGTAAGCTTTTTTCCGCTGATTATGTTCACATTTTTAGCAAGAACGGTGTCTGTGAACAAATCTTCATTATCACCAAGAATAACATTCTGCGTATCGGGCTGAATATCGAGCACATATAAGGGCTTTGTATAAGCCACGCCAAGTCCTTTGCGCTGACCGATGGTGTAATTCACAATTCCTTTATGCTCGCCGAAAATTTTGCCCTCTTTATGAATAAAAAGTCCCTTTGGATATTCTTTGCCGTTATAGCCTTTTATGAAGCTCACATAGTCGCCATCAGGGACAAAGCAAATATCCTGACTGTCTTTTTTGCGTGCATTGATAAAGCCGTTTTCTTCTGCGATTTCGCGGATTTTGGGCTTTGTGTATTCACCCAAGGGGAATTTGATATGTTTTAGTTGTTCTTGCGTAAGCATATGAAGAAAATAACTTTGGTCCTTGCTCTCGTCAACTGCTTTTTTCAGCTTATACTCACCATTTTCAAATACTACGCGGGCATAGTGACCTGTTACCACATAATCACAGTCAAGCTCGTGCATTTTATCCATCATTGCACCAAATTTAAGAGTGCGGTTACATTCAATACAAGGGTTTGGCGTTTTGCCCTGCTCGTAGCACTCAATAAACTTGCTTATAACTTGTTCTTTGAATTCTTCTTTGAGCGGAAAAATATAAAAAGGCATAGAAAGTTTATCGGCAACTGCTTTTGCATCACTGCAATCCCCTTCGGAATACAACTGCATTGTAGCACCGACACATTCATAGCCTTCTTTTTTCATAAGCAAAGCGGCGACAGAACTGTCCACGCCGCCGCTCATTGCAATAATTGCTTTTGCCATATTATCACCCAAGCTCGAGCATTTTATCAATACATTTTTTAGCATCCTTGATTGTCTGCTCGTCCATAATGATTTCTTCGCCGCCCTCACCTATTACGGTGTTGTAAAGGTCAACAAGAGTTGTAGCCTTCATATTGGGGCAAATAAGCTCTTTTGAAAGAGGATAGAATTTTTTATCGGGGCACTCATATTGAAGTGACTCTGCAATACTGATTTCTGTGCCGATTATGAATTCCTTTGCATCACTCTTACGGGCAAAGTCCATAATACCCGATGTTGAGCCGATATAATCTGCTGATTCAACCACCTCGGGTCTGCACTCGGGGTGAACAAGGAAAAGTGCGTCGGGATGTAATTCTTTTGCTTTCTCTACATCCTTTTTGCTCATTCTTGCATGAATTGGACAACCGCCCTGCAGGAGCTTGAATTCCTTTTCGGGAACCTGCTCGGCAACGAATGCGCCAAGGTTACAGTCAGGAATAAAGAGGATTTTGTCATTTTCAATTCTCTTTACGATTTTAACCGCTGACGATGAGGTTACACAAACATCACAAACTGTTTTGAGGTCTGATGTGGTATTGATATAAGCCACAACGGTGTAATCGGGATATTGCTTTTTAACCTGAGAAATAAGGTCTTTATCCATCTGCTCTGCCATTGGACAGCCTGCGATGGGGCTTGCGATATAAACAGTTTTTTCGGGCGAGAGAATTTTTACGGTTTCTGCCATAAAACGAACTCCGCACATAATAACGGTTTTCTGCGGTGCTTTTTCTGCGAGCACACTCAACTGAAAGCTATCGCCTGTGAAATCGGCAATTTCTTGAATTTCACGTGCCACATAGCTATGAGCAAGAATACAGATGTCTTTTTCCTTTTTAAGTTGCAAGATTTTGTCTTGCATTTCTTTTACTGTCATTGGGAATCCCTCCACCGCTGACGCGGTCCCCCTCCCTTTGACAAGGGAGGCAAAATTGGATTAATGATGGTGTTCTTCGAATTCAAATTCTTTAGCATCGTACTCGATACCATTTTTGTCGTAGTAGTCTTTTACTGCGGCTTTGATTGCTTGCTCTGCGAGAACTGAGCAGTGAATTTTTACTGCGGGAAGTCCGTCAAGTGCCTCAACAACTGCCTTATTTGTGAGCTTAAGAGCCTCTGAAATAGGCTGTCCCTTAATCATATCTGTTGCGATTGAGCTTGTTGCGATTGCAGATGCACAACCGTAAGTATTGAATTTAACATCAGTTATAATATCATTCTCAATTTTGAGATACATTTTCATAATATCTCCGCACTTTGCGTTGCCAACTTCACCCACGCCGTCTGCGTCGTCAAGCTTGCCTACATTATGGGGATTTACGAAATGCTCCATTACTTTCTCTGAATATTCCATTATTTGTTACCTCTTTCCTTTTGTATCTTTTCCCACAAAGGTGACATATCACGAAGTCTGTCAATGATTGGGGGTAATTTTTCTAAAATATAATCCATTTGCTCGGGAGTATTCTCTTCGCAAAGGCTTAAACGGAGTGAGCCGTGTGCTACCTCGTGAACAAGTCCGATTGATAAAAGCACGTGGCTTGGGTCAAGTGAGCCTGAAGTGCAAGCAGAGCCCGAAGATGCGCTGATTCCCATTAAATCAAGGTAGAGAAGAAGTGATTCCCCCTCTACACCTTCAAAGCAAGCGCTTACATTACCGGGGAGTCTGTGCTCGCGGTCGCCGTTAATTCGGCTCAAATCAATTTTGAGAATACCCTCGATGAGTTGTTCACGCATTGCGATAAGCTTTTTAGTATTCTCTTCCATATTATCGCAAGCCTCTTTAAGAGCCGCCGCCATACCTACGATTGCAGGGACATTCTCTGTACCTGCACGGCGATTTCTCTCCTGAGCACCGCCCTCGATAAGATTTGGAAGTCTTATACCCTTTTTGCAGTAAAGTGCGCCAACACCTTTAGGTCCGTGGAATTTGTGACCTGAAAGTGAGAGCATATCAATATTATCCGCCTTAACATCAACGGGAATATGACCCACTGCCTGAACAGCGTCTGTATGGAAAAGCACACCTGCTTCGCGACAAACTGCTCCGATTTCACGGATTGGCTGAACTGTGCCGATTTCGTTGTTAGCGTACATAATTGTAACAAGTGCAGTATCGGGGCGGATTGCATTTTTAACATCTTCAACCTTTACGATACCGTTTTCGTAAACATCAAGCAAGGTGATTTCAAAGCCCTCTTTTTCAAGTGCATTTAATGTATGCAAAACTGCGTGGTGCTCAAATTTTGAGCTGATAATATGCTTCTTGCCCTTTTTAGCCATTAAATGTGCGGCACCCTTGATTGCCCAGTTATCACTCTCGCTACCGCCCGATGAAAAATAAACATCATTGGGGTCTGCATTAATGCACTCTGCAATTGTATTTCTTGCGTCGCGTACTGCATGGAAAGCATCTTGTCCAACCGAATGCAAGCTTGAGGGATTTCCGTAAACTTCCTCAAAGCAAGGCATCATAGCGTTAAGAGCCGTTTTTGAAATTTTTGTGGTTGCAGCATTATCTGCGTAAACCTTCATATATACATCTCTTTTCGTAGAAAAATTTAATTCATAGTGAATTAGTGTGAATTCACCTATATGATACTACTACTGTAATATTTTGTCAATTATAATATAGGTAGAATATACCTTATTTTAAAAAGAATTTTTCAGCAAATCTTACAGATGACATTGCATCTTTACCGTAATAGTCTGCACCAATCATTCGGGCATATTCTTCCGTGAGAACTGCACCGCCCACCATAACCGAAACGCCGTCAGTTTCTTGGCGTAAAAGACGGATTGTTTCTTCCATTGCGGGAACTGTGGTGGTCATAAGTGCTGAAAGACCTACAAGCTTAGCATTATATTTCTTAACGGCGTCAACAATCTGTTGAGGTTCAATATCTTTGCCGAGGTCGATTACATCGTAACCGTAATTTTCAAGAAGAACCTTGACGATATTTTTTCCGATATCGTGTATGTCGCCCTTTACGGTTGCAATTATTATTTTGCCCTTTTTAGCACTTGAAGAACCACTTTTTTCCATATACTTTTTAATTGCATAAAAGCTCATACTTGCGGTTGAGGCACTCATCAAAAGTCCGGGCAGAAATGTGATATGATTTTCAAAATCCTTACCCACCTCATCAAGTGCGGGAATTATAATATTATCAATTATTTCAAGGGGCGATTTTGTGAGTAATTCTTTTTCAGTTTCTTCAATTGCCTGCGTTTTAAGCCCTTTGATTATGATAGTTTTTAAATCAACTGTGCTTTCATTTTGGGGTTCTTTTACGCTTTCGGTATTATTTGAAATGTAAGTTTCAAAATTGTTATCTGAACCATTCAATGCGCAATATGAATAATACGCATTCATCATTGCATCGCTTTTGGGGTTGATTATGCCAGCGCTCAAGCCCTTTTGCATTGCAAGTGTGAGGAATG
>CAYWFB010000066.1:0-9030 GCA_964457415.1 uncultured Eubacteriales bacterium
TAGTATATCACATTATTTTACAAAAGTAAAGTTTAAGTTGTTACAATATACTACAGGGATGGTTCTTCTAATAAAGTATTATATAAAACAACAACGGCGGGAGCAAGCCCCCGCCCTACAAATATTAACCTATAATTTCACCGATTATACTGAAAACTACAGATTGCAAAATCGAAACGAGCGGAAGAATTGTGAAAACAAGTTTATTCTTCTTTTCATCGTCTGTCTTGGTGAGTGCAACTGCCCAGGCAACTGCAATGACTAAACTATAAACGAAAAGTCTTCTGATTACAACGAAAACGGCAAAATCTTCTTCTATTACAAATAAAATGATATTGAGAATAAATGCCAGCACAGAAGAAACCGTCACAACAATTGCAAATGTCTTGAGTGTTTTAAACTTCTTTTCTGTATTTTCATTGATTGCCGTTTTAAATAAAAGTGCGTGTATATAAACAACAATCAGTATTGAAATGGTGGAAATTACAAAATTCATTACTTGCCCTATAAGCATAGCAAAGCTTATATCGCCATCAACTTCAAGTTGATAACTGTAGGTGGTAATGCAAGCCGTAACCATTGACAAAAGTGCAGTTGCTCCACCGGGAATCACACCGTGTAAAAACTGATATTTTTTAATATCACCCGTGTAATGCGTTCTTTTAAGAATAAAATTGGCAAGCATTATGTAACTGATAACTGAAACGGCGGCTGTCCACACACTACTGAAAATACTGTAAAATGGACCATCTGCAAAAGAAATCTCATGCTCTTTGCCTTGAAAAACATTAATATAATATATCAACATATTACCGAAAGTGTTAACATACATCGGTATGCTGACAAGTGTTGATGTTATAATGTAATATACGAACGATACCCCGAAAAAGTATTTCATCGGGCTTTTTGGCTGAACCTTTGATGAAATCACAATTTCAGAGAAATATGTGTCGGGCAGATAGTAGATGTCAATAAGCCTTTGTGCTATGTGGGGCGGAACGGTGCCCGATTCTTCAACTGCCTTGAGTTCCTCTTCGGAAATGCCCGTTTCAGCAGCTACGTCTTTAAGGTATAATCCTTTTTCCGCACGAAAATCAACTAATGTCTTTGCCATAATAACCCTCCTTTTTCTTTGTAATTTCAATATATCATATAAAGATACACTTTGTCAATTCAAGGAATTATTTTCGTCAATGTGCAATAAAATGACAAATTGAATTTGTAAATAATGAGAAAGATTAGGTTTTTGGGCATAAAAAAAGACCTTGCAAAAAGCAAGGTCTGGTGCGAGAGACGGGACTTGAACCCGTACGGGATTACCACACGCCCCTCAAACGTGCGCGTCTGCCGATTCCGCCACTCTCGCAAACATCGAGCCGCTCTCTCAAACGGCAAGAGTTATTATAGCAAAGGGAGTAGGCGGTGTCAAGACTTTTTTTCATTTTTTTTAAAATTTTTTATTTTTTATATTGAATTTTTCTTTGGGTTGCGGGTACGGCTGATTGAGGGCTTTTTGCCCTTTTTGGGCATACCCTGTGCGATTGTGGGGAATGCTTTTTCGGTTTCGGCGGTGGGTTGGATTTCGTAGGTGCCGTATTTGTTCACCATTTCGTAGGGAGTTTCAGGGTCGTCGACGATGTATTCGGTGGCTTCGTTGAGCCTGCCCGCCTTAGGATTTCTGTTTTTGTTTTCTTTTTTCATTATAATCACCGTTAATATTATGTGCGGTGATTGTATTTTTATTTAATTTCTTGCTCTAAATTATCAAAAAGAGGTGAGGAAAAGAACTCAATTATGGATATGTTTAGACCGTCACAGATTTTTTTGACAGTGGAAACGGTTGTGCTGTTGTTTCTGCCACTAACGATATTATTTAAAGTGGATTGAGTTATTCCACTCATAGTTGCGAGCTTGTTTACGGTGATTCCGTGTTCGTCACAGAGCTCCCAAATACGCAATTTTACAGCATTTCCTATATCCATAATGTCACCTCTTAACCGAATTGAGTTACTTATAGTTTATAATATTTTTTTGCAAATTATTTACTCAAAAGAGTTGACTTTTAAAAAATGGTGATATATAATCAATTTAACTCATTTGAGTTAAGAAAGGATAATGAATATGAAAAAGAAAATTATAACATTAGCATTGGCAGTTGTAATGTGTTTATCCGTTATGACTTCCGTAACAGCGGCAGACACTCTTAACAGAGTAGCTTCAACAATCCCCGGCACAGATATTGAATACAACTATGTTGAGAATGTAACAGTACAAATCCCCGGAACAGAGGTGACATTTGAGCTTGAAAAGGTGTCGGAAAAGGTGGGCGTAGTTTACGATTCAAATGGAATACCAACTTATCGGTTCTCTTTTTTAGAAGAAGGCGGTAAAGTTACTGTGAAACAAGATGCAGAGTTTTTTATTAGCGAGGAATATTATTCACAAGAAGGTGCTGAGTGGGGAGACGGTCATCCAGTAAAATTATCAGTTAATGATACTTGGCTTTTTAGTGATAGTGATTATCATGGTTTTTTTGTAAATAAAATGAGCGCATCAATTTATGATGAAAATGCTGAAGTGGCTAGCGTACAATTCTACGCAGGGCATGGTGGAAATTGTGATTGCGGTTGTTCATATCCATACGATTTAATTTCTTATGAATATAGTTCATATTGGTGTTCAATGAATGAATCTGTAATAAATGGCAGAGTTCCTGCAGAAATAGAAAAAATAGACATTGCATTTTTAGATGTGAATTACGAAGAACCGGTAGAGTATAACATCATCGAGGGTGCGAATTCTGTTGTGAATTCAGAGACAAAAGCTCTCACAATCAAGGCTAATGGTGATTTTGATAAGTTTACAGGTGTTAAGGTTGACGGGGAGTTTGTTGACAGCAGTTATTACACTGCAACAGAGGGTAGCACAATAATTGAGTTTAAAGCAGATTATCTTAAAACTCTTGATGCAGGCGAGCATACAGTTTCAGTTGTTTTCACGGACGGTGAGGCGACAACAAAGATTGAAATCAAAGAAAATGATAATAATTCAAATAACAACACAACCGATAGTACAAACAAAGACGAAAACTCTGACAATCTTGTAACAGATGTTGAAATTCCGAATACGGATTACAATACAACAGTAGCGGCGGCATTCATTGCAATGACATTCAGCGGAGTGGCATTGATTGGCTTAAAAAAGAAAAAATAATATATAGTAGGGCGGGGGCTATGCTCCCGCCACTTTATTATTAGCAAAATATTTTGGTCTTTTATGATTTTTAATGTTTGATTTTTGTGTCATATTTACTTTGTAAAATCCCTATGATAAAATAAAAATATCAAATATTTTGAGGTGGCTTATGAAACGGTATACTGACACACAGTTTGCAGAAAACAGACTTTATCTTGAAGCACTTTCAAAGCAATATCCCACCATGAGCACGGCGGCGGCAGAGATTATAAATTTGCGCGCTAATCTTGATTTACCAAAGGGTACAGAGCATTTTATTTCTGATATTCACGGTGAATACGAGGCATTCCGCCACATTCTCAACAATGCTTCGGGTTCAATCCGCGAAAAGCTTGATATTCTTTATGATGAAAGGCTCAGTCCCAACGAATTGTCAGAGCTTGCTACTTTGGTTTATTACCCCAAGGCGAAGCTTCGTGAGGCAAGGGATAAATATGCCGACCCGTCAGAATATTACCGTCAGGTACTTAAAAAGCTATTGCCCGTGTGCCGTCTTGTTGCCTCAAAATATACTCGCAGTAAGGTGCGCGCCGCTCTGCCCCCTGATTATGCATATATATTAGAGGAGTTGATGGTTGACCCTCATACTGCTGACGGTAACCGCCTTGCATATCACGAAAACATACTTTCTTCAATTATTGATTTGGGTCAGGCGGAGAATTTTATTGTAGATTTGACCGCCACCATAAAAACTTTGATTGTTGACCGTTTGCACATTGTCGGCGATATTTTCGACCGTGGTTCACGTCCCGATATTGTAATGGATGATTTAATCTCATATCACGGTGTTGACATTCAATGGGGCAATCATGATATTCTTTGGATGGGTGCCGCAACGGGCAGCCGTACTTGCATCGCAAACGCACTTAACAACGCGTTTTCATACGGAAATCTTGACACTATTGAGGTCGGTTACGGAATAAACCTTCGTCCGTTGGCACTTTTTGCCGCCGAGGTTTACAAGGATAAAAACATCTCTTGCTTTATGCCAAAAAGTGATGGTGATACCGCGGTTTATGTGACAAATTCGCCCCAGCTTGTGGCAAAAATGCACAAGGCGATTGCTGTGATGCTCTTTAAATTAGAGGGACAGATTATCCGCCGAAATCCAAGCTTTAATATGGATGACCGTTTAGTGCTTAACCACATTGATTATGAAAATGGTACGGCAGAAATTGACGGCGCGGTCTATACTTTGAGGGATTGTGATTTTCCCACAATCGACCCCGCCGACCCATACAGACTTACTCCCGAAGAAGAGCAGGTTATGGAGCAGTTAAAAGATGCTTTCCGCCATAGTGAAAAATTACAACGACACGTAGATTTTCTCTTTACAAACGGCGGACTTTACAAATGCTGTAACAACAATTTACTGTTCCACGGGTGTATTCCCATGAATGAGGATGGCTCGCTTATGGACCTTGAAATCGAGGGTAAAAAGCTTCACGGCAAGGCGCTTCTTGACGCTATTGAGCGAATTATCCGTCGCGGATATTTTGCTCCGTGGAATTCCGTCGAAGAAAAGCAGGGTAAGGACTTGATGTGGTTTTTGTGGTGCGGTCGCCATTCACCGCTTTTCGGCAGAAGTCATATCCGTACATTTGAGAGATTGCTCATCAGTGACCCCACTGCCCACGATGAGCCGAGAAATCATTATTATGATTTGTATCATAACGAGAGTGCCTGTCTTAAAATTCTTGATGAATTCGGGCTTCACAACCCTCATAGTCATATAATAAACGGTCATATTCCCGTGCGCAGAATAAAGGGTGAAAGTCCTATAAAGGCAAACGGCAGGCTGATTGTTATTGATGGAGGCTTCTGCCGTGCTTATCAGGACAGAACGGGTACCGCAGGCTACACTCTGGTTTATAATTCTTATGGTATGAGAATTATTTCTCACGAGCCCTTTGAGGGTGCTCAAAATGCTATTGCGGGCAATAAGGATATTTTGTCAACAACCTCAGTTTTTGATGTGGCAGAAAAGAGAATACGCGTTTCGGAAACTGACGACGGTGAGTCAATTCGCAAACGGATTGACGGACTCACAATGCTTTTGTCGGCATATCAGAGCGGATTTTTAAAGGAATTAGGTAAATAAATTGTTATAAGAAAAAGGCTTGCCACTTGGTAAGCCTTAATTTTTAATACAATTTAAATATATAACAAATTACCCCATAAATCACTGCGGCGAATGTGCCGTAGGCAATAACGGGTCCTGCGATTTTAAAAAGGTTTGCGCCCACGCCAAGCACATAGCCCTCTGATTTAAATTCAAGGGCGGGGGATACAACTGAATTTGCAAAACCTGTAATGGGAACGATAGTTCCTGCACCCGCATGCTTTGCAATCTTATCAAACACGCCGATACCCGTAAGAATTGCGGTAATCACAATAAGCACCGTTGGCACCATTGCCTTGACCTCGTCTTCATTAAGACCCATTTTTTCAAAAAGATAGTTAAGCAGCTGACCAAAGGTGCAAATAAGCCCGCCAATTAAAAATGCCTTGATACAATTTTTAAGTTTTGGCGAATTAGGTGACGCCTTTTTCGCCATTTTGTCATATTCTTTATCAGTAGTAGACACTTTATCACTTCCAATGTGTTGTTCTCATTAAAAGTATTTCCATTTTTTATTTGTTTAACTGCTCACAAAATTTGCAATAATAAGAAACATATGGTAAAATAAATATTCAATTTTGATTAGCGAGGTGAGTTCTATGGTCGGTTATATTGATGTTGGTGGTGGTATGCGTGCAGTATTCGGTGCGGGCGTTCTTGACCGTTGTCTTGACGAGGGTATAGAAATCCCTTATTATATCGGCGTTTCGGCGGGTAGTGCCAATATTATCTCATATTTAGGTGGTCATAAGGGCAGAACTCTGCGCTTTTACCGTGATTATTCCAATCGCCCTGAATATATGAGCTTAAAAAACTGGGTTAAAAACAAGTCGTATTTAGGTCTTGATTATATTTACACAACTCTGACGAACACGGACAGTGAAGACCCGTTGAATTATGATGTTATGAAATCTCACGACTGTGATTTTTACATAGTCACAACTGATGCGGTAACGGGAAAAACAAAATATTTTGATTATCGCCAAACCGTCAAAGATGATTATTATGAGCTTAAGGCTTCTTGCTGTATTCCAATAGTATGTCCCGTGGTTGAAAAAGGGGGCAGAAAATTTTACGACGGCGGACTTTCTGACCCGATACCCGTAAGAAAAGCACTCGCCGACGGTTGCGACAGGGTGATTGTAACACTTACTCTCCCAAAAGATTATCACAAGACTCATAAGGCGCCCCAGGGACTTTACAAAGCAATGCTGAGAGAATACCCCGAAAGTGCAAAATTGATGTATTCAATGATTGATAAATACAATGCCGAGCTGGATTTTATTAAAGAACTCGAAAAAGAGGGCAAGGCGCTCATTCTCGCGCCCGATGATTGTTGCGGAGTGACAACTCTTAAACACGAACGCAATGGCATTGAGGCGCTTTACCGCAAGGGCTATGAAAATGCGGGCAGAATAAAAGATTTTCTTGCCATCGACACGGAGGCTCGCCGTGAATTATAAAAGACAGAAGAAAATCACGAAAGTTATTTCGATAATACTTATAATATGTATAGTGTTCACGGTTTTCGATTTCGTTGCAAGCGAGATTACCGATAAGTATGCCTATAAGGACGCGAGCGTTGATACAACGGAGTGGACTTCGGTTTATGAAAAATTGATTATCAATGAACCTTTGACCGATGAGGATTACGCAATAATCTTTGAGCAATCGGGACTGGGTAAGCCTGCCGTTGACGGTCTTATTGAAGAAAATCGTGTAAGTGATATTGAATATTATCGCAACTATTATTTAAAGGACAAGGATTTCACCTGCGTGCGCACGGCGATTTTTGCTCAGCACGAGGCGGTGACCGACAACGAGGGCAATCGCATTTTAAATCCGAACTTTGCAAACGTGCAAAACGGGGATATAATAATTACGCTGAGTATTCATTCTCTCGGCTGGCGTCACGGTCACGCGGCGATTGTAACGGACGCAGAAACGGGCGAAACTGCACAAGCCGTGCGAGTTTTTGAGAAATCCGATTTCGGCACGGTCTGGGAATGGAACGAGTTCCCTCTTGTAGCAGTTTTGCGAGTGAAAGATATTGACGAAAATACGCAGAACGAAATAGCAGATTACGTAAGAGCAAATATGATTGGAATTCCCTATGCTCTCTCGGCGGGTGTAATCGGTGGCAGAAATACCGAGGCGAAACTCATTACGACACAATGCGCGCATTTTGTGTGGTATGCTTATAAATGTTTCGGTATTGAGTTGGACACCGATGGCGGATTTGTAACACCAAAAGAGCTTTTGCAATCGGAAGAATTGGAAGTAGTTCAAGTTTACGGTAACATAATGGATTTGTAATTATAAAGGAGAGATACTATGAAAAAAATTATAGTATTTGTTATGATATTGATTTTGTCAGTAGTGCTTGTGGCTTGCTCGGACGCCCCAAAATTTGAGCAGGTGGGCGAGGTTGGCGAAATCACCGAAATGACAAGAGAAACAACCACTCAAGAAGAAACTGAAAGTGAGAGCGAAACTGAAGAGTCCTCAACAGAAGAGGAGTCAGAGGAAAACTCGTCATCTTCAACCACAAGAAATTACATTCCTGCTCCAACAAAGCCCAAAGCAACAACTATAACCACAAAGCCCTCAACAACTGAAAGTACAACAAAAGAAAGCACCACAGAATCCACAACCGAGTCAACGACAGAGAGCACCACCGAAAGCACAACACAGGAAGAGCCCTCAACGGATAATGGCGAAGCAACTGAATAAAATAATTTACGGCGGAGAGAAATACTCCGCCGATTTTATTTAATATGTGATTTATTAAGAAGCCGAAACTGTGTAGGGGCAGTTCACGAACTGCCCGAAAAAGTGAGAGTGCAATCTACGACGGGCGATTCGTGAATCGCCCCTACATAGTCGGTATGTTATTTTGAGCAGGCGAAAAAAATCAATCATCACACATTGCCTCAAATATAAGTCGGGTAGCAAACCTAATACCTTTGATAAATGCGTATTTTTCGTATATTCCGTGTGTTTCGCAAACCGAATTGTCATATTCTTCAAGCAGTTCTTTTTGCTCATCGGTTAATTTTGAACGCAAAAGCTCTTCCACTTCAGAATATTTTTTGAGAATTTCTTTTTCTTTCTCGTTACGGGCTATTGGTACCTCAATAATATAATATTGCCATAAATCTTCTAATTCTTTTCTCATATTTACCTCCAAAACAAAGTGCTTATTAGGCGGAATTTTACCTAACATTTACATTATAGGTAAAATTTTACCTAAAGTCAAGCAAAAAATAAAATACAATAACATCAAGGTGATAAAAATGTATAAAAGAATTAAAGAATTAAGAATTGAAAAAGGCGAGTCACAAATAAAAGTATCAACAATTTTAGGCATTGAGCAATCTTACTACAGTAAATTAGAACTCGGTAAACATGAAATTAAAGTAAAAGATTTAATTAAAATAGCCGAGTATTTCAATGTTTCTCTTGATTATTTAGTAGAACGCACAAATAAAAAAGAAATTAACAAGTAAGACAGTTCGTTAGCGTTGACGGAGAGAGAAGTGAATCCCTCCACCGCGTTCCGCGGTCCCCTCCCTTTGATAAGGAAGGTTTTTTATTGTTGTAGATTTGTCAATGATGTGAGACTGAAAAAATAAAAATAAAAGAGAACCCAT
>CAYWFB010000067.1:0-8818 GCA_964457415.1 uncultured Eubacteriales bacterium
TCAGGCCCGTCAGTTCGATTTCCACCCCAAAGTTCTGATCCTTGATGCCGATCATATGTTTTCACCCCGGATCTCCGCGTCCACCGCCCGGAGGTTCCTGCCGATGGTCTCGATCACATTGACGGTGACGCTGTTCCCAGCCTGCTTGTACGCCTGAGCATCTGAGGTGATGGCCAGCAGCCGGTCGATCTGGTCCTCTGCGAAGCCCTGAAGCCGGAGGCACTCTCTTGGCATGAGGCGGCGGACCATACCGAATCTGGGCTGATCGCCTACGATGCACAGGACGCCGGATCGCTCTGCCTTGTGGCGGGACAGGGTGGTCTGCCCGTATCGGGCTGTCAGGCACCGCGCCCTTCTCGTTGCCGCAGGATGGTCTTCGCACAAGTCCATGAAAGATGCGATTCGGATCTCGCTCGGATCTATACCGTTGTTTTCGATGACTGTTGATTATTACTGCCCCCTTAACGAGAGCACAACCTTTAAAAGATACCTCGGCGGTTCACCTGCAAATATCGCAGTAGGGCTTGCTCGTCTTGGCAAAAAATGTGGTTTTTTTGCAAGAGTTTCTGATGACCAGCTCGGTACATTCGTAACAGATTACTTCGCAAAAGAGGGAATTGACGTTTCTCACATCAAGCGTTGCGAAAACGGTGAGAAAATAGGTCTCACATTTACAGAAATCAAGTCAGAAACAGAAAGCTCAATCGTTATGTACCGTAATGAAGCCGCAGACCTTAAACTTCACGTTGACGATATTGACGAAGACTATATCAATCGTGCAAAAGCAATTCTTATTTCAGGTACTGCTCTTGCAGAAAGCCCATCAAGAGAGGCGGCACTCAAAGCAGTTGCTTTAGCTAAGAAAAACGGCGTACCCGTAATTTTCGATATCGACTACCGTGCATACAACTGGAAAAATAGCGACGAAATCGCAATTTACTATTCATCAGTTGCACGCGAGGCAGATATTATTCTCGGCTCACGTGAAGAATATGACCTTACAGAAAAATTCATTAAGCCCGGCATGACAGATAAAGAGTCAGCGGCTTATTGGCATTCACAGAATGCTAAAATCGTAATTATTAAGCATGGTAAAGAGGGCTCCACCGCTTATACAAACGACGGCGAAAGCTTCTCAATCAAGCCCTTCCCCGTAAAGCTCCTCAAGTCATTCGGTGGCGGTGACGGTTATGCTTCTGCATTCCTTTACGGCGTGTTTGAGGGTTGGGAGATTATTGACGCCCTCGAATTCGGCTCAGCATCTGCCGCAATGCTCGTAGCTTCTCACGCTTGCTCAGAGGATATGCCCTCAGTTGACGCAGTTAAGAAATTCATTGCAGACGAAAAAGCAGAATATGGAGATATGATTGCCAGAGTTTAATCTGCCCCAAAATAATTCGGTGATAAAGATGTCAAAGTTTTTGAAGAATTTAAAAAAGTTTTTTAAAAAATTAAAACAAAATAAAATCTTCAAACGCGTAATGGCAACGTTTCTTTGCCTTTGTATTATCGTGGGCATTGCCGTTGCGGGTATAAACATATACATGGTGTCTTATGTTGACGAGTATGTTCTCACAATGGACGAGGTCGGCGAATACGATTTTGATTGTGTAATGGTTATGGGCGCAGGTATTTGGGGCACAGAGCCCTCACCTATGCTTCAGGAACGTCTTGATTTCGGCATTGAGGTCTATTTTACGGGCTGTACCGACAGAATTCTCATGACGGGCGACCACGCACGCGAGGAATATGACGAGGTCAATATTATGAAAGACTGCGCCATTGAAGCCGGCGTGCCTGCCGACAATGTGTTTATGGACCACGCAGGACTTTCAACTTATGAGTCAATGTACCGTGCCCGCGATGTATTTCAGGTTGAAAAAATGGTGATTGTAACTCAAAAGTATCACCTTTACCGTTCAATCTACAACGCTCGTAAATTGGGTATTGATGCTTATGGCGTCGCAGCAGATGAAATGAAATACGGCATTCACAATAATATGCGCGAATGGCTTGCCCGCACAAAAGATTTCTTTTATTGCATAGCTCAGCCTGAACCCACATATCTCGGTGACCCCATTTCAATACACGCAAGTGGTGCATTAACCGACGATAAAGAAAGATTATAATCCTTTTTGGCATATTTTCCGTAATACTGTGTTGCTTTCGGTTCGCGGTATAGCACATACAGCTTCGCCTCTGCAACATTGTCTTACGAAAAATCTGCTCAAAAACAAAGTGGCTCATTATAATTTTGTAATTCAAGAAAAGTGTAGGGCGGGGGCTTGCTCCCGCCGTCAAATAAATTTATATTAGGTGATTATATGTACGAAAATCCAAGCTATAATTCCAACAACGAAAAAATTCTTTGCGAAATGAATGGTGCTAATTCTGATATGCTTATGAATATCAAAATTAAACTCTTAAAAGCAGGGGAGAGCGTTACAATTTGTGACGAAAGCAATGAAACTGCAATTCTTTTGATTGCAGGTGATGTTGAGTACAAATTCGACGGCAAAAACGAAAACGCAAAGCGCGAAAATCAGTTTGTTGACCGTCCCTATTGTGTTCATTTCTCAAAAAACAATGAGGTTACAGTTACTGCAAAGGCGGATTCCCGAATTCTCATTCAGCAGACCGACAATGCAAACGATTTCGGTTGTATTTGGTATAGCCCCGAAAATGTAATTTTGCAGGAATTCGGCAAAGACCAATGGAACGGCACTGCTCACCGTCAGGTGCTCACACTTTTCGATTACGAAAACGCACCTTATTCAAACCTTGTTCTCGGTGAGGTTATTCATAAGCCCGGTTGCTGGTCAAGTTATCCACCGCATTACCACCCACAGCCCGAGGTTTATTACTATGAATTCGACAAGCCACAGGGCTTTGGCGTAGGCTTTAACGGTGATGACTGTTATAAAGTAGAAGACCAGGGTGTACTTTGCATAACACCTATGAAAACACATCAGCAGGTTGCAGCCCCCGGCTACTCAATGTGCTATGTGTGGATGATTAGACATCTTGAAAATGACCCTTGGATTAAAACAAGAATTGACGACCCGGCTCACAAGTGGTTGTTAGATGTATAAATAAACTACCTTTTAAATAGGAGATGACAATATGGCAAAAATGACAATGGCGCAGGCTCTCGTTAAGTTCCTTGACAATCAGTATGTGTCCTTTGACGGAGTTGAAACAAAATTCGTTGACGGAATTTTCACTATTTTCGGTCACGGTATTGTGCTCGGACTTGGTGAGGCACTTGATAGTGACAAGGGCGGACTTCGTGTTTATCAGGGCAAAAATGAGCAGGGTCAGGCACACGTTGCTACTGCCTTTGCAAAGATGAACAACAGAAGAAAGATTATCGCTTGTGCATCTTCAATCGGCCCCGGTGCCGCAAATATGATTACTGCGGCGGCAACTGCAACAGTTAATAATGTTCCGTTGCTTTTGTTCCCTGCTGATACATTCTCAACACGTCAGCCCGACCCCGTACTTCAGCAGTTTGAGCAGGTGAATTCACTTGCAACAACCACAAATGATGCTTATAAGGCAGTAACCCGTTATTGGGACAGAATTCAGCGCCCCGAACAGTTAATGTCTGCAATGATTAACGCAATGCGCGTGCTTACAGATACAGCAGATACAGGCGCAGTTGCAATTTGTCTTTGTCAGGATGTTGAGGGTGAAAGCTATGACTACCCCGATTCATTCTTCGCAAAAAGAGTACATAAAATCGTTCGTATGCCCGTAGCAAATGAAGAGCTCGAAGATGTTCTCGCAGTAGTTAAAGGTGCCAAGAAACCTCTTGTAATCTGCGGTGGCGGTGTTCGTTATTCAGAAGCAGGCGAGGCTCTTGAAAAATTCTGCGCAGAATTCAACATTCCATTTGCAGAAACACAGAGTGGTAAAACTGCTTGCCTTTCATCCGATAAATACAATCTCGGCGGTCTTGGTGTTACAGGTAACTCCGCAGGTAACGTAATCGCAAAGGATGCAGACGTTGTAATCGGTATCGGTACTCGTTTCTCTGACTTTACAACCGCTTCAAAGTCACTTTTCAAAGACGACGTGAAGATGGTGACAATCAACACATCTCGTTTTGATGCATATAAGCTTGACGCTACAAAGATGGTAGCAGACGCAAAGCTTGGTATTATCGCTCTCGGTGATGAGCTTCGTGAAGCAGGCTACAAATCAGCATATACAACAGAAATTGCAGATGCAAAGGCTGATTGGGATGCAGAAATGGAGCGTCTTGCTAACTATAAGTATGACGAGAATTTCGAACCACTCATTGCTGCACGTGATGAAAAAACAATCCCTGAATTTGTTGAGAAAATCGGCGGTGTGATTACACAGACAGCGGCTCTCGCTATGATTAGAAAACTCATTCCTGCCGATGCACTTTGCACAGGTGCGGCAGGCTCACTCCCCGGTTGTCTTCAGAGAATGTGGACTTCGGACAGTCGTTATTCATACAATATGGAATATGGTTACTCCTGTATGGGCTACGAAATTGCAGGTGCACTCGGTAGTAAAATGGCTCACCCTGAATGTGAATCTTATGCAATGTGCGGTGACGGAAGTTATTTGATGCTTCATAGCGAACTTGTAACATCAATTCAGGAAAACAAGAAAATCAACGTTCTTCTTTTCGATAACAGTGGCTTCGGTTGTATCAACAACCTCGAAATGTCAAACGGTATCGGCAACTTGGCAACAGAATTCCGTTATCGTGACGAAAACGGTGATTTGCTCGGCGGTCTTATTCCTATTGACTTTGCAAAGAATGCTTCAGGCTACGGTTGTAAGACATACACAGCAAAAACAATGGAAGAATTAGAGTTCGCTCTTATTGATTCACAGAAACAGACAGTTTCAACACTTATCGACATCAAAGTATTACCTAAGTCAATGACTGACGGTTACGGTGCTTGGTGGCATACAGGCGTTCCATCTGTTTCAACAAATGAAAATGTTAATAAAGCCTTCGCAGTGAAGGAAGAAAATAAAAATAAGGCAAGGAGATACTAATATGCTTGATAAGTCAAAAGTAAAACTCGGTATTGCACCTATCGCTTGGACAAACGATGATATGCCCGACCTTGGTGCGGAAAACACATTTGAGCAGTGCATTTCTGAAATGGCACTTGCAGGTTTCACAGGTTGTGAAGTGGGCAATAAGTACCCAAGAGATACAAAGGTGCTTAAAAAGGCACTTGAACTTCGTGGAATGCAGATTTGCAACGCTTGGTTCTCAAGCTTCCTTATTACAAAGCCCTATGAAGAGGTTGAAAAGGACTTCATCGAGCACATCACTTTCCTTAAAGAAATGGGTGCAAAGGTTGTTGGTATTTCAGAGCAGGGTCACTCAATTCAGGGTACAGACCTTTCAATTTTTGATGACAAATATGTTATGAACGACGAAGAATGGGATATGCTTTGCACAGGTATCAACAAACTCGGTAAAGTTGCAAAGGATATGGGCATCGCTCTTTGTTTCCATCACCACATGGGTACAGTTGTTCAGACTGCTGCTGAAATTGACAGAATGATGGAAAACACAGACCCCGAGCTCTTCGGTCTTCTTTTCGATACAGGTCACCTTGCATACTGTGGTGAGGACTATATGGCAGTTCTCAAGAAGTATGCGAAGAGAATCCGCCACGTGCATCTCAAGGATATTCGTCCTGACGTTGTTGCAAAGGTTAAGGCAGAAAAAATGAGCTTTTTACAGGGCGTTCGTGCAGGTGCTTTCACAGTTCCCGGTGATGGCGTAATCGACTTCAAGCCCGTTTTCGATGTTCTTGAAGAAACAGGCTATGAGGGATATGTTCTCGTTGAGGCAGAGCAGGACCCTGCAATCGCAAATCCATTTGAATATGCTCTCAAGGCTCGTAAATACATCAACGAAGTTTCTGGTCTTTAATTTGTGCTGATTTTCCGTGATACTGCGTTACACTCGCTCGGAGTATCTTCATACGCCGTCGCTCGTGTGCCTTGTCTAACGAAAAATCATCTACAAATTATAAAAGGTTATTCGTAGGGGACGATGCCCACATCGTCCCGTCAAATTCATAAATTATCCCAAAAGGAGAATATACAATGGCAGTAGAAAAATTACAGTATTTTGTGAACGGTCAGTTCAAAGATTCAAAAACTGATGTTTGGTATGACCTTCACAATCCAAGCACAGGTGAGGTTGTAGGACAGGCACCTTGCTGTACAAACGACGAAGTTCTCGAAGCTATCGAGGCTGCAAAGGCAGCGTATCCGGGCTGGAGAGCAACACCCGCAATCAAGAGAGCACAGATTCTCTATAAAATCCGCGAACTTATTATGCGTGATATGGAAGAACTCACAATGTGCGTTGCTTGCGAAAACGGTAAGGTTTGGGGCGAAGCAGAGGGCGACGTTCTCAAGGCAAAAGAGGGTACAGAGCTTGCAACTCAGGTTCCCTCACTTATGATGGGTGAGAGCCTTATGGACGCTTCAACTGGCTATGATACAGTTAAATATCGCGAGCCTCTTGGTGTATTCGCGGGTATCGTTCCTGTTAACTTCCCTGCAATGATTCCATTTGGTTGGATGGCTCCTACTTGTATCGCAACAGGTAACACAATGGTTCTTAAGGCAGCTTCTCTTACACCCAAAACTGCAATGAAATTTGCAGCTATCTATAAAGAAGCAGGCGTGCCCGACGGTGTTATCAACGTTATCACTTGCTCAAGAAACGAAGTTAACACAATTCTTGACCATCCCGATGTTAAGGGTATCACATTCGTTGGTTCAACTCCCGTTGGTCTTAAGGTTTATTCTCGTGCAGCAGCTGCAGGTAAGCGTTGTCAGGCTCTTACTCAGGCTAAGAACCACGCTTTGATTATGTCAGACTGTGCACTCGAAAGAACAGTTGCAGGTGTTATCAATTCCGCTTACGGTTGTGCAGGTCAGCGTTGTATGGCTCTTACCTGCTGTGTAGTTGAAGAAACTATCGCAGATAAGTTTGTTGCAGAGCTCGTTAAACAGGCAAAGAATATTAAGGTTGGTCCTTCTTGGGAAAAGGATTCAAAACTTGGACCTATTACATATAAGAAGCATTACGAAGAAGTTCTTGCTGATATTCAAAAGGGTATTGACGAGGGTGCAGAGCTCGTTCTTGACGGTCGTGATGTTAAGGTTGAAGGTTATGAAAACGGTTACTTTATTGGACCTACAATCTTCGATAAGGTTACAGCTGATATGACAATCGGTGACGAAGAAGTATTCGGACCCGTTCTTTGCATCAAGCGTTGCAAGAACTTTGAAGAGGGTCTCAAGATTATGAATGATAACCCCTATGCAAATGGCTCAGTTATCTACACTCAGAGTGGTTACTTTGCACGTCAGTTTGCTCGTTATACAGACGGCGGACAGGTTGGTATCAACGTTGGTATTCCTGTTCCTGTTGGCTTCTTCCCATTCTCAGGTCACAAGCAGTCATTCTTCGGTGACTTGCATTGTTTAGGTAAGGATGCATACCGTTTCTACACAGAATCAAAGGCAGTTACAACTCACTGGTTTGACGAAGAGGAAAAAACTACTACAAACGTTTCCACTTGGGACGGCACTATCTAAAGATCAATTAAAGAGTAGGGCGGGGGCTTGCTCCCGCCGTAACCCAATAAAATATGAATACTGAAAATAAATTGCCAAAACGTAAACACCCCAGACTAAAGGAATATGATTACAGTTCCAATGGCTATTATTATGTAACAATCTGCGCAAAAGATATGAAATGTATCTTTGGTAGGGTGGAGAAAAATATAGGGCGGGGGCTTGCTCCAGCCGTAAGAGAGTATAAAGATACTCAAATTTTTCTTTCACCGTACGGATTGATTGCAGAAAAACAGCTTTTTGCTTTGGAACAACGGTATGATTATGTAAAAATAGATAAATATGTAATAATGCCTAATCATATTCACGCTATTGTAATTCTTAATGGTAGTGCGGCGGGAGCAAGCCCCCGCCCTACACTGCCTGATATAATGTGTGCTTATAAATCATTGACTACCCGTGAATGTAATCAGATAAGTAATGTTAAGGGAAGACAAATACTTCAGGCATCTTTTTATGAAAAAATAATAAGAAGCGAAGAAGGGTATCTTGAAGTTTGGCAATATATTAATGAAAATCCGCGAAAATGGCAGAATGATGAATATTTTGCTTAAATAAAAAGGAGAAATTATTATGCTTAAAATCGGTATTATCGGTGCCGGCCGTATCGGTAAAGTGCACCTTGAATCAATCTCATACCATGTAAAAGGTGCTGAGGTTGTTGCAATTGCAGACCCATTTATGAATGACGAAACAAAGGCTTTCTGTGAGGGCTTTGGCGTTCAGAAGATTTACACAGATTACACAAAAATCATTGAAGATGCTGAAATCGACGCAGTTCTTGTTTGCTCATCAACTGATACTCACGCCCCCATTTCTATTGAAGCAATCAATGCTGGCAAGCATGTATTCTGCGAGAAGCCACTTGCAAATACAGTAGATAAGATTCTTGAAATCGCAGATGCATTGAAAGCTCATCCTGAATGCAAATTCCAGGTAGGTTTCAACCGCCGTTTTGACCACAACTTCGCAGCAGTTCGTAAAGCTTATGACGATGGCAAAATCGGTGAAGCACAGATTCTTAAAATCACTTCTCGTGACCCACAGGCACCACCTGTTGGCTATTGTGCAGCAAGCATCTTCCTTGATATGACAATTCACGATTTTGATATGGCTTGCTTCCTTACAAACAGCGATGTTGAAGAGCTTTATGTTT
>CAYWFB010000068.1:0-8546 GCA_964457415.1 uncultured Eubacteriales bacterium
TACACATCACAGATGGTTAGAACAATCAAATACTTCGCAGAACTTTAATTCTTAATTAAATAATGCAAATAGAAAGAGCAGGCGTAAAAACCTGCTTTTTTGGTTGTTATTCATTTTTAAAGAGAATTTTCATATAGTCGCGCCCACCATAGATAATCCTCGCAACAAGGACGGTATTATTTTCAAAACGATAGAACGCCATATAATTTCCGCAGACTAAAAATCTGTAATTAGTATCGAATTCAATAACCGATGATAACGGAGTACCTATAAGCGGTTGAGTTTCTAATCGTCTTATACTTTTGGTTATTTTTGAAATTGTATTGCTTGCCGCAATTTCATTATCTAATTCATTTGCGATATATCTTTTAATTTCTTTTAAATCATTTTTTGCATTATATGATAATACTATTTTACTCATTTTTTAAACCCAATTCGCCCTCTACCTCATCAAGAGAAAACCAGCCTTTTTCCTCTCCGCTTTTTTCACCTTGAGCTAAAGCGGTCATAAGCTTAATTGTTGCTTGAGTTTTTTCATATTCTTCCATATCCACAATAGCATATCTTCCCCTGCCGTTTTTTGTTAAAAAAACAGGTTCACCTACGGCAATATCACGTAAAACTTCGTTATAATTTCTTAAATCAGATACAGGTTTAATGTTTGGCATATAAATTCCTCCTATCATATTCTACAACTATTATAACATATTATTCGTAAAATTCAACACAAAATTTTACAACAAATTATCAATCTGTTTTCTGTCCAATTTCTTTAATAATATAACTTTTTTTCTTTTATTGTAGTTTTTTCAACTTCGGGATATGGAATTTCTACACTGCCGATAATTTCTTTGAATATTTTGTTTATTTGTTTTCTGTGATTTATTGAATATTTGGGTTCGGGTAAAGAATTGTAATAATCTAAATCTTTTTTCACCAATAATCGACCACCTTTTATTTGGTATTACTAAATTTATTATATTTGGTAATACCAAATAAATCAAGTGTTTTTTAACATATAATACTGTTAGAAAAGGTGGTGGGCAACTTGAAAACAAGAAAACTTGCGCTTGGAAATCGCAATATAATTGGCGCTCGTGTTACAGAAGCACGTCGAAATAAAGATATGAAACAAATCGAGTTGCTTACGCAATTGCAGTTGCACGGCATTGAAATCAGCACACCTGCATTATCTCTTCTTGAAGGACAGAAAAGACCTGTTTCAGACATTGAATTAAATGCTTTGGCGGATATATTGGGTGTGTCTGTTGATTGGTTGCTTGGAAGAGTGTGAAAATAATATATAATGCGGCGGAGCTTGCTTGCTCTCGCCGTTTTGTTTTTCCTATTGTAATTTTATGGAATAAGTGGTATTATTACTGTATGAATTTGGAAAGGGAGGTTAATCTCCATGGCTAAAGAAAAAAAGGTTAAAAAGGTCAAAGAGGTCAACAATCATCCTAACAGAATAGGTGTAAAAGACATTGCGGGCTATACCATAGCTGAAGCAGGTAATATGTTCAACCTGACATATATCACAAGCTATCTTAAAGTCTTTATGACGGACGTTTTGAAAATCGCACCCAAGCTTGTTGGTTATATGTTTATTATTACTCGTATTTGGGATGTAATCAACGACCCGCTCTGGGGCGCTGTTGTTTCTAAAAGAAAAGCGGGTAAGGATGGTAAATACCGTCAGTATTTAAGACTTGTTGCAGTGCCTCTTGGAATTTCAACCGTTATTTGCTTTATTCCTTTTGGTGACCCCAACTCAATTTTCTATAACGAGACATTAGCAAATAAGCCCATGCTTCTTTTTGTTCTTGCTATTGTGTTGTACTTAGTGTATTGCACAATGTACACAGCTATGAACATTCCGTTTGGCTCATTGGCATCAGTTATTACCGATGACCCCAAGGGTAGAACACTCCTTTCAACTGCTCGTTCAGTTGGTAGTGGTATTGGCGGTGCGGTTGTTCTTCTTATCGCTCCAATGGTTATCTATGTTGGCACCGGTGTTTTCGATGAGCAGACAGGTAAAGAAATCGAAGTTGCAGACGGTAACAGAATGTTTATGTATGCACTTTTGATGGGCGTTTTCTCAATAGTTACCTACCTTATCGGTCACAGAATGGTTAAAGAGCGTGTGCCCGCAGTTGAAGACGGAAATGTTGATTTGAAGGGTGTTTACAAGGGTCTTTTCAAGTCAAGACCATTCGTAATGCTTACTTTATCAGGTGTACTTATCAGTGGTCAGCTTCAATTCGGCTCTTTCAACGCTTATCTCTATAAAAACTACTTTACAAATACAGGACTTAGTATTGTAGGAACAATCTGCAATTATCTTCCAATGGTATTATTGATTTTATTCACACCAAAGCTTTCTGCAAAATACGGCAAAAAAGAGCTTTGCGGAAGAATGTCAATTATCTCTGCAATAACATCAGTATTCCTTTTTGTTACTGCAAACAACCAAGACTTTATTATGTGGATAAACCCAACACAGGGTATTTATCCTGCGTGGCTTTATATGACTTGCCTTCTTCTTATCGGTTTCGGCTACACATTTGTAAGCCTTACTTGTTGGGCAGTTGTTATGGACGTTATCGACTATCAGGAATATAAAACAGGTATTCGTAATGAAAGTGCAGTCTATTCGGCATACACATTCGGTCGTCAATTCGGTCAGGCGATTGCAGACGCAGGCGGACTTTTCCTTCTTGAATGGGCAAAATATGATAGCCTTACTGCCGGTAATGGCTTCATTGCAGAGAATGATACAAGTAAAAAGATTATGTTTATCTGCACAATTATTCCTGCAATTGTTTATACAAGCGTATGGCTTATTTTCAGATTCGGTTATCCGCTTACAAAAGAAAAGATGGAACCAATCTATGCGACTCTCCGTGAAAAACACGAGGCAGAGGCACAGGAATCACAACAAAAAGCAGAATAAAACAAAAAAGGGATTATCAATGGCGTAATATCCTTAACGGATATTACGCCAACTCTATTCGCCTGCGGCGAGTTATATTGCTTCGCAGTTATATTCGGCTTACGCCGAGTGATATTCGCTACGCGAGCTATGGGCGAATAGAATATCACTAAGCCCTTAAGGGCTTAATATCACTTTCGCAAAGCGAAAATATCACGCTGACGTTAGTCAGCATATCACTATACAGACGAAAAGAAAGAGAAGACTCGTTCCCAAACGAATCTTCTCTTTTCTGTTGTTAGTGGGTTTGGGCGACTGTCCAACTGCATTTGTGCGTACAAATGCGATGCTGGTTCTTAACACGAATGTACGGGAATTAAAATTCTCCGTTAAGAATAACAGCCTATTGATAATCTCTTTTTTTGGAGCTGGAAACGTGACTCGAACACGCGACCTGCTCATTACGAATGAGCTGCTCTACCAACTGAGCTATTCCAGCATATTAATTTGCAAGCAATATTATATTCTATTCTTAAAACTTTTTCAAGTGTTTTTAGTGCAATTTACTTTGTAATGTGTTAGAATATCTAAAGTGATAAATTTCGGAGGTAGAAATATGAAAACTGCCATTGTTACGGGTGGTGCCAAAGGCATCGGCGCTGCGATTGTGAAAAGACTGGTAAGTGACGGCTATAAGGTTGCACTTTGCTATAACAATTCAGAGGAGCAGGCGAATGAGCTTTGTGCCGAATTGGGTGCAAACTGTAAAGCATACAAATTGGATATAACCGACAGTTCAGCAGTAAATGAAGTCTTTGCCGACATCGAAAAGAATTTCGGTGAGATTGCGGTGCTTGTAAATAATGCAGGCATTGCCGAGCAATCACTTTTCACAGATATTACCGACGAAATGTGGCACAGAATGATTGAAACCGATTTAAGCGGTGCGTTTTATTGCTGCCGTGCGGTATTGCCCTTTATGATACACAGAAAGAATGGTAAGATTATCAATATTTCTTCAATCTGGGGTGAAATCGGCGGCTCCTGCGAGGTGCATTATTCCGCGGCAAATGCAGGAATAATCGGTATGACCAAGGCTCTTGCAAAAGAAGTGGGGCTTTCAGGCATTACTGTAAATTCTGTTTCGCCGGGAGTAATTCTCACCGATATGACCTCGCATTTTGACGAGGATACAATGAATGAATTGAAAAATGAAACACCCCTCAACCGAATCGGCACACCCGAAGACGTTGCAGGTGCGGTGGCTTTTTTGGCGTCAGATGATGCAGATTTTATTACAGGACAAGATTTAGCCGTTAACGGCGGAATGTGTTGAGATTTTATATCGCACTTGATTAGTGCGATTGTAGGGGGCGGCGACTCGACGCCCCGCGGCTTTATGGTTGTTTATTTCGGGCTGCCGAGGTCGTCAGCCCCTACAAAGTTGGTGTGTTCGTGTTAAAAGTTTATAATACCAAATCCGATATTGTCATAAATCCTTTTGAGGACAGAAAAATCACATACGCTTTTCACGATATTGACGGCACACATTCTCTTATTCGTGACTGGCCACCCGTGATGAGCATTTGTCTTTATGATGTAATCGAAAACGGACTTCCCGAAGATTTCGACAGTAGTGAAAATGCAGAAAGACTTATTTCTCTTGCAGGCACAAGGGATTTACCCGAAACGGATAGATTTTGCATTGAGTCCGCAGGGCTTTCGGCGCTTACTCAGATGGAATGGGCAATCCGCCGTGCAGTTCAAGAGGGTAACATCAAAGTTAATTGCGATATGCAGACCAATTCTCAAATTATTGACCGCATTAACAACGGAATTGAGTATTACGATGATTTGCCCGAAACTAACGAAATGAATGAGATGTTAAAAGAGCAAACACCACGACTTTTCAAGTTGTATGAAGCGGTGCTCAACGGATTTTGCAGAGATAAAAATCTCGTTAAGGCAAAAGAAAATCCCGACGAGTTCAGAATAAAAGGCTCAATGGAGTTTTTGCAATTTCTCAAAGACAATGGCGTGAAAAATTATTTCGTAACGGGCGCAGTTGTACAAAAAGGTATGGGAATGCATGAAGAGGTCGAGGCTCTTGGCTACGAAATCGGCGAGGGCAAGCTCATTGAAGACATTATCGGCTCAACCTGGACCGAGAAAATGCCCAAGGATATGGTAATGCAAAAATTGCTTAAAGACCTCAACATCAAAGGCGAAAATGTGCTTGTTGTGGGTGATGGAAGAGCTGAAATTCAGGCGGGCGTGCAAATGGGTGCGTTTGTAGTCAGCCGACTTCCAAAAACTGCGGATTTTCAACGCGCATTACATAAAAAACTCGGCACAAATATGATTATTGAAGATTTTACAAATCCCGAATTCAAGGAGATTTTTAAATGAAAGCTTTGTTAGACAGATACCCCGATTTAACCTTGTGCGCAAAAGATATTAAAAACGCATTTGCACTTATGGTTGATACATATAAAAATGGTGGCAAAATTCTTGTGTGTGGTAATGGTGGTAGTGCAGCAGATGCCGAACATATCGTGGGCGAGCTTATGAAAGGTTTTAAGTTAGCCCGAAAGGTTATCGACGAAAGAATTTCACCTGATTTACGAGAAAAATTGCAGGGGGCATTGCCTGCGATTTCGCTTAACAGTCAAACGGGACTTATGACCGCAATTGCAAATGATATTGATGCGGATATGATTTTCGCCCAGCAGGTTTACGGCTACGCAAATAAGAATGACCTTGTAGTCGGCATATCCACCTCGGGCAATTCACAAAATGTGGTGAATGCAATCCGCATTGCCAAGGACTTGAACATAAAAGCAATTGCGTTGACAGGTGAAAACGGCGGAATGCTTAAAGACTTGGCAACGATTTCAATTTGCGTGCCTGCCACCGAAACATATAAAATTCAGGAATACCATTTGCCGATTTATCATTATCTGTGCACAGAGGTTGAAAAGGAAATATTTGGATAATATACAAACAATCCCCGATAAGAATAATTCTTGTCGGGGATTGTTGCTTGTAATATGATTTTATCCCAAATCGTGAGTATTTAAAATCTTAACTTCGGGTTTTTTCATTCCCAGAGTTTCGCAGACGATGATTTCGTTTTCTTCTTTAAGAAGCGCACCGGGGAGATAGAGTGATTTCTGCGGACCTACGCTCCAATATCTGCCGAGATTGAAGCCGTTAACCCAGATATAGCCTTTCTCAAAGCCGTCAACGTGAACAAAGCAATCTGCCTTTGAGGTTGCTTTAAATGTGCCCTTAAAGAACATTGCACCCTTGTCTTTATCCCACTTTTCAACGGGCTTGTATATAAGCTTGTCGAGGTTGTCGAGGGGTAAAGTCCATACATCATAGCTCATCTGACGCTGATTTGCAATAATAATGTCAGAAAATCCCTTGCGGTCCATCATTTTTTCGCCGTAGTTCACTCGCCCCATTGTATCAACAAGCAAGCCGATTTTCTTTTCACCGTCAACAGCGCCGATATAAACAGTTGAAGTATCGTTGCTATCTTTTGCAATCTTCTTGAAAAGTGAGCCAAGTGAAATTTTGCGCGATTTGGTATAAACTGTACGGTCAATGAATTTCTTGTACTTGTCATCAACATAAACAAAGCCGAAATCGTGAACATTTCTAATCATCAGCGGAATGGGGTCATAGTGACCGCGAATAACGGTTTCGTAATAAATCATACCGAAATTCTGACCGAAGTATTCCATACTCTCGGGTACGGGGACACGATGTTTTTCACCGATGTTCGGGAGGTTTTCAAAAAGTCCGGCACTTTCGGTAAGTTCTACTTTGCCGATTGTCTGCAATTCAGGTGATGGCGGTAACTCCTTCATTTCTAAGCCTTGATGTTTGTGTAACAATTCACGAACTGCGTGGTAAGCCGGGGTGTAATCGCCATATTCATTAAGCAAAGCACAATAGTCATAGCTTGTGATTGTGGGTTCATAAGGACTGGCGGGGTTGTAGTTAGCACCTGCATTAAAGCCGAAGTTCGTGCCACCGTGGAACATATAGAAGTTGAAGCTTGCGCCACAATCGAGAAATTCCTGAACCTCTTTAACAACTGATTGTGGTTTTCTTGTGTGGTGTTTATCTCTCCAATGGTCAAACCAACCACACCAGAATTCACCGCACATGTTTGGACCATCATTTTCAAAATCCTTTAAACAGTTAAAGGCGGTCTTTGCCCTTGAACCGAAATTGAGAACCTTATAAAGATGTGGTAATGAACCACCTGAAATCATATTTTTCCAGTTGCCGTCAGAGGTAAAGAGCTCACAGTCAATTCCGCAGTTCCTTGTCAAATCCTCAACAAATTTAAGGTATTCTTTGTCGTTACCGTACGAGCCGTATTCATTCTCAACCTGCATTGCGATAATATTACCGCCGTTTGTCTGTAAAAGAGGCTTAAGTCTGCCTAATAATTCGCGATAGTAGCGCTCGATACAAGTGAGGAAATCGGGGTACATACAACGGATTTGCATATTCTTGTCTTTGAGAAGCCAAGCGGGGAGTCCGCCGAAATCCCATTCTGCACAGATGTAGGGACCGGGTCTTACGATACAATAAAGGCCAACCTTTTGCGCGGTTTTTACAAAGCGTTCAATGTCAAGCATACCCTCAAAATGAAATTCGCCGGGTTTTGGCTCGTGAAGGTTCCAGCAAGTGTAGGTTTCAACCGTATTAAAGCCCGCAAGCTTTAATTTTGTAAGACGGTCTTCCCAATATTCAGGCAGAGTGCGGAAATAGTGCATTGCCCCCGAATAGATTTTGAACGGTTTGCCATCCATATAAAATTCTTTGTTTTTAATCTCAAACATATCAATAAACCTCTAATGTGTTTGCGTATTCCTGGAGAATGTCAGTAATCAGATGCTCGTTTTCATCGAAAATCTTATCACATTCAAGAATTTTGCTTTCAGTTTCTTCATTTTCTTCATTTACAAGAATTACATAATATGAATAAGCGGTTTTTAAGTTTTCGCGAAGAACCTCGGGTAGCTTGTCGCCGATTTTTTCAACTGCTTTTTCAACTTCACCGCAATAAGCAATATTTATGAAAAATCTTGTATGACCGCCTTTTTTGATTTCTTTATAGTAAGTCATCAGTGTGTTGTAGGGCTCGGGCACTTCTTCAAGTCGCCATTGCTCCCATAAAAATTCCATGTGCTTTTGCGCCTCGGTAAGAGGTTCTTTCTTTTTGAAAATATTAAAAAGTCCCATAATTTATCCTCATTCCTCTTTTTGAAATACAAGTGAGATTGTTGTTAATTCACCGTTGCCACGGGTTTCAAGGGGGAGATATCCGCAATATTCCCAACCATTTTTTATGTATTCTTCAACGCTTTCTTCTGCCTCATTAAAATAGTTGCAGGTTCCCTTTACAAAGCCGTAATCACTGAATTCTGATGATATTCTTACAAATTCAACTTTTTTCATACTTTATTTCCTTTCAATTAAGCATACACATTCGACTGTCATTTTTTCATTCGGAACAGAAATTTCAGTACCGTTACCGTCATTCCCATCATAACAGATGGGAATGCGGAACTTTATCTTTTTCAAT
>CAYWFB010000069.1:0-7947 GCA_964457415.1 uncultured Eubacteriales bacterium
CATGCCCAGGTCGCCTGAATTAGATGGAAATACTGGATTACCCCATGCATCATATTAATTACATCAACATTATCAGAAATAGCTTGTAATAATCCTGCACAAATTACGGCGGCAGTAGATGAATCATCTTCATTTAGTACTTTATATGCAGCTATTTTTACATTTTCAAGAGTATTATCAACAATAACACTGCTAACAGCTGTGCCGTGACAAAATTCTGTATCAAAGGAATCCATTTCGTCATTTGGCATACCATCTGAACCGGAGTTGAAATATGTACGTTTAATTCTTCCTTGTAGAAACTCGTGATTATAATCTACACCTGTATCAACAACACCAACAATAACTTCCTCCATTTTTCATTGGATTCGGAGAGATAATCTTGAAGTCTTTTTGATTGTGTTCTATCTAAACTCCAATCACATAAAATGGTTGATGTATCTGTTGAGATTTGATTTGAGTCAGAAACATCACTTTTCCTAATATTAGATAAAATAGCATCGGGGTGTACGGATTCAATTTTATTTGAATTTTTCAAGTCTTGATAAGCGGATTCAGCAGCTTTGGGACTTCCATATTGAAGAATATGAAAATCCTCAAAGCCACTTACATGTTCTAAAGCACCATAGTCATCAAAATTGTCATTTGCACGAACAATCAGACGAGCCGTTTGAAAATCAAGAGAGTTTAATTCTTCCGTTTCGGATATTACACCATTTGAGTAGAACTGATTAACAGTTATATTATCTGTATATTCATCCTCAATAATCTCAAACTCCTTGTCAGCATCATACTCTCGTGAAAGCCCAACAATACCATCTATGAAATTGTTAATAGATTTTTCTTCATTCCACTCTTCTGCATAAGTTGTAATGGTTACTGATATAACAGAAAAAATTAAAATTAAAGAAAGTAAAACGCTGACAAGTTTTTTCATAAATATCACCAAAATCATAATAACATAAAACACATTTAATTGCAATAAAAAGTATGGCGATAGCCTAGCTCCCGCCATACTGTGTGTTATTTATTTGAGATTCTTCGCTTCGCTCAGAATGACATACAATTATCTGTATCTATTTCTATTTACGTTGTTTGTTGTTCTTGTTGTGTTATTATTTGAATTTTTGCATGTGGGCTTATTACAATGCTTATCAAAACTTGGGTTAAATGCATAGAAATTCTTGCTGTCAAGACGGTCGGTAGTCATCTGCAAGCCTTCACCGAATCTCTGATAATGCACGATTTCGCGTTCACGAAGGAATTTAATTGGCTCGCGCACATCGGGGTCATCAACAAGCCGAAGAATATTGTCGTAAGTTGTTCTCGCCTTTTGCTCTGCTGCCAAATCTTCGTGTAAATCTGTTATTACATCTCCTTTGGACTGCAAATATGTTGCAGTAAACGGCATTCCGCTTGCAGCAAGTGGATAAACACCTGTTGTATGGTCAACAAAGTATGCATCAAAGCCGTGCTTTTTGATTTCATCCATAGTGAGATTTCTTGTAAGCTGATAAACAATTGCCCCAACCATTTCAAGATGTCCTAATTCTTCGGTACCAATGTCGGTAAGCAAAGCTTTCAACTCGGGATATGGCATTGCATATCTTTGTGAAAGATAGCGGAGAGATGCACCGAGCTCACCATCGGGACCGCCATATTGGCTAATTATAATCTGTGCATATCTAGGATTAGGATTTTTAATCTTTACGGGATATTGTAATTTCTTTTCATATTGAAACATCAGCAATCACACTCCATATATTCCCACGGCCATGGATTTTTTACCCACGCAAGTCCGCTTGCTGCTTCGTGAGTAAGAGGTCCAAAGCTCTCTTCATATTCTTCTATTAATTCCATTGCACGCTCTGTATATTTTCTGTGCATTTCCATTGCCTTTTCATCGCAGGGGTGTGTATCAAGATATAAATGCAACTCCCACGCAGCAAACTGCACCGCAGAAATTTCGCGCATAAGCTTACATCTATCCACAGCACTTACCTCCATAGAACTTTTTATCTAACTCAGGGAAAAGTGTACCATTGCAAAAGCCCTCTTCACTTGTATATGTTACTAACTCAGTCTGAAAAGGAACATAAGCCATTGCTACTACCGTACAATCAGGAAGATGGGACATTTCTTTGCAAAGGCAATCACATTCAAATTTTTCCATCTGTTTTTTCTCCTTTTACTTTTATATTAGTGAATACCACTATTACATCATATTCCTGCATGAACAAAACGTTATTTATATTGAAAAAAGAGTTTTATAATGATAAAATACTATCGAGAGGTGTGTAGTTTTGGAAAAATTCAGCGAAAAACTAAAAAAAATATTTTCAAGTGAAGCATCATTGCAAAGAATACCGATATATTTCTTTTTAACTTGTGTATTATTAGTAGTTCTGATTTGCAAATTGGGCGAAACAAACCATTATTTAAAAGAAATCGCAGCAAATGGTACAAACGTAATTGAAATTGAAACAAAAGACGAAGATTATGAAAATGTTGTTGATGTTTATATTGAAACAACAAAATCGGCGGAGGATATTGTGCCGATACTCGATATATTAACAACAGAAGAAACTACAACTAAAAAAACAAAAACTGAAGCTACGACTAAAAAAACAAAAACTGAAGCTACGACTAAAAACACAGAAAGCACAACAAATCAAACTCAAACAGTTCAAACAACTGTTGATAATAAAAACAACTCTTCAAGAACCACTTATGTTCTTAATATCAACAGTAAAAAAATTCATTTGGCGGATTGCTCGTTTGTTAACAGAACAAAAGAAGAAAATAAAAAGACTGTTGAATTAACCAACGAAGAAATTCAAGAGTATTTGAACAATGGATACACGTTTTGTAAAACCTGCGGAGGAGATTAAAATGGAAATCAAAGAAATTTTGAATATGGTTGACCACACATTATTGTCACAAGGTGCGACTTGGGATGAAATCAAAGCAATTTGCGACGACGGAATGAAATATAACACTGCATCAGTTTGTATTCCTGCATCGTATGTTAAGCAAGCAAAGGAATATGTTGGTGAAAAGCTAGCAATTTGCACGGTAATTGGATTTCCAAATGGATATTCAACAACTGCAGCCAAAGTTTTTGAAACTGCAGATGCAGTAAAAAACGGTGCTGATGAAATTGATATGGTAATCAATATTGGTTGGTTAAAAGACAAGAAATATGCTGAAATACTCGACGAAATTAATGCTATTAAAGATGCTTGTAATGGGAAGCTTTTGAAAGTAATCATTGAAACTTGCCTTCTCACAGAAGAAGAAAAAATAAAAATGTGTGAAATAGTAAGCAATTCAGACGCAGACTATATAAAAACATCAACAGGATTTTCAACCGGCGGTGCAACAAAGGCGGATATTGAACTTTTTGCAAAGCACACTACTGATGGCAAAAAAATCAAGGCGGCAGGTGGAATTGCGTCAATTGAAGATGCACAAGATTTTATAAACCTTGGCGCTTCAAGACTTGGCACAAGCCGAATTGTAAAAATAGTAAAAAATGAACAAGGCAGTGGGTATTAATGAGATATAAACGCATATTTTTAATTGTTCTTGATAGTTTTGGTATTGGTAACGCACCTGATGCTGAACAATTTGGTGATTTAGGTGCAAACACACTTAAAAGCATTTCAAAATCTGCCCAATTCAATATTCCAAATCTTAAAAATCTGGGACTTTGTAATATGGACGGAGTTGAACTTGATGACGAAAATTCACCAATCGGCAAATTTGGTGCACTTCAGGAAATTTCTGCAGGTAAAGATACCACAATAGGACATTTTGAAATTGCGGGTATTGTTTCTGACAAACCATTCCCCACATACCCCGACGGATTTCCAAAAGAAATTATTGAAGAATTTGAAAAGCAAATCGGTAAAAAAGTTATTTGTAATAAGCCATATTCAGGCACAAAGGTAATTGCGGATTTCGGTGAAGAGCATATTAAAACAGGAAATCTGATTGTTTACACATCGGCTGACAGCGTTTTTCAGATTGCAGCACATACAGATGTTGTACCGTTGGAAAAGCTTTATGAACATTGTAAAATAGCAAGAAATATTCTTGTTGGAGAACACGCAGTTGGTCGTGTAATTGCCCGACCGTTTAATGGCGAATATCCATTTACAAGAACTGCAGACAGACATGATTTTTCTATTGAGCCACCTGAAGACACAATGCTTGATATATTAAAAGCAAATAATTTTGATGTGATTTCTGTTGGAAAAATTGCAGATATTTTTGCTCATCGTGGAATTACCGAAAAATATTTTACCCATTCAAACATTGAGGGAATGAGCAAAACTCTTGAACTTCTTAATAAAGATTTTAATGGGCTTGTGTTTACTAATCTTGTGGATTTTGATATGAAATTTGGTCACAGACGAGATATTGACGGTTATGCAAATGCTATCAGTGAATTTGATAATTGGTTAAGTAAATTTTTACCAAAAATGAAAAATAATGATTTGCTGATTATTACTGCAGACCATGGTTGTGACCCTGCATATTCAGGAACTGACCACACGAGAGAACAAGTGCCTTTGTTGATGTATTCAAAAGACATTGAGCCCAAAAACCTCGGCACAATCAAGGGATATAACTATATAAGCAAAGTAGTTTTAGATAATTTTATTTAAGGTGATTTTATGAAAAAAGAAACACTATTTATGTTAGCTAAAGAGGCTATGCAAAATTCTTATGCACCATATTCAAACTATAATGTCGGTGCAGTTTTGCTTACTAAAAACAGTGATATTTATAGCGGTTGTAATATTGAAAATGCGTCATATTCAGTAACTTGTTGCGCTGAAAGGACTGCATTGTTTTCTGCTATTGCAAGTGGTGAAAAAGAATTCTCTGCAATTTGCATTGTTGGTGGTAAAAACGGGGAAATTACTGACTATGCAATGCCTTGCGGAATTTGCAGACAGGCATTAGCAGAATTTTGTAATGCTGATTTCAAGGTTTATGTGGGCAAAAGTGAATATGACATAAAGGAGTTTACATTAAGCGAGTTACTCCCCTGTTCTTTTGATAAATCAAAATTAGGTGAATGATATGAGAATTTACGACATAATTGAAAAAAAGCGTGACGGTGGCAAATTGACAAAAGAAGAAATAGACTTTTTTGTTCAGGAATATACTGCAGAAAGAATTGAAGATTATCAGGCGTCTGCACTACTTATGGCAATTTTCATAAACGGAATGGACGAAGAAGAAACAGTAAATCTCACTGAAAGTATGGCGCGTTCAGGTGATATGCTTGATTTGTCGGCTATTGACGGAATTACTGCCGACAAACATTCCACTGGTGGCGTTGGTGATAAAACTTCACTTGTAGTTGCACCTATTTGTGCCTCTTTAGGCATTAAAATGGCAAAAATGAGCGGTCGCGGACTTGGTCACACAGGCGGTACAATTGACAAGCTTGAAAGCATTGAGGGGTATAACACCTCAATTGACACAGACACATTTTTTAAACAAGTTAATGAAATCGGCATCGCTCTTATAGGTCAGACAGGCAATCTTGCCCCTGCCGATAAAAAGATTTATGCTTTACGTGATGTTACTGCAACAGTTGGAAATATGTCACTCATTGCATCAAGTATTATGAGCAAGAAAATTGCCGCGGGGGCTCAGAATATTGTTCTTGACGTTAAGTGCGGTAGTGGTGCATTTATGAAAGACGAACAAAGTGCAACTGAACTTGCTGAAATGATGGTTAAAATCGGTAAAAAGTGCGGTCGAAATATGGCGGCAGTTATTACTAATATGGATATTCCTCTCGGTTCAAATATCGGTAATGCACTTGAAATTAAAGAGGTTGTAGACATTCTCAACAACAAGGGTGACGAACAGTTGCGTGAGCTTTGTCTTGTACTTTCTGCAACAATCCTGAGCATTTCTTATGACTGGGACTATGAAACTGCTTATAAAAAGGCAGAAAACGCATTACTTGACGGCTCGGCATTAAATAAACTCAAAGAACTTGTTTCTGCACAGGGCGGAAATGCTGAAATGATTGACAATACAGACCTTTTGCCAAACTGTGAAAAGTCACTTGAAATTAAGGCAAAGCAAGACGGATACATTCAAAGTATTGATTCCCGAATTGTGGGTGAAAGTGCAGTATTACTCGGTGCGGGCCGTGAAAAGAAAACAGACACCATCGACTACGGCGCAGGAATTGTGCTTTATAAAAAGACTTGTGACAAAGTGTCAACAAATGATACTATTGCAATTCTTTATGCCGAAACAGACGAAAGGCTTAAAAATGCTGAAAAACTTTTTAACACTTCTTTTATAATTGGTGAAGAAAAACTTGAAAGTAAACAATTGATTTATAAAACAATACATTAAAAAAACATATATGCTACTACAGGTGGCGAAATGTAAAGCGAGATAGATAGACTAATTATTTACTTAATTGTTATAATTTGTTTGAGAAAGGAGGGAAATACAAATGACATTTTATAGTAGAATCAAAAAACTTAGAATTGATAATGGTTTATCTCAAGATGAGTTAGCAAAAAAGTTAAATGTTTCTCGTCAAGCAGTTTCAAAATGGGAATCAGGTGTATTGCCAGATGTTAATAATCTCGTTAAAATTAGCAAATTTTTTGATTGTTCAATAGATTATCTGTTGAATACAGATTCATTAGATAATACAAATAATACGAACCATTTATCAATAACAAAAAAAGTTAATATTATACCAATCATAACATTTATTGTTATGATTTTAGCTATTTTTGTTATTATAGTTTTAAAACTAATTTCGATTATATATCCATCCCCCTTGGTAAGACAATCAAATGATGGAAGTTGGTATGTAGGTTTTGTTGGTTTTATTGACTATCATAACTTGCGTGAAACAATTATAGTATTATTCATCACTATCATAATATCATTATCAGTTTTAACATTTGAAAAAACAATTAAAAGATTTAAGGAACGAAAACTTCAAATTAAAGCTGATGGTTTAGTTTTAATTGGTTATATTATATTAATATCTTTTATTTCTTTCTGTATGTACGAAATTCTATATTCTTCATATTTTACTATGAATATGTCAGAAATATTTTTATCAATTTTTTTAATTATTACTGGTATTCTATTAATAACTTTAGGTAATAAAAGAATGGAGTGTAAAAAATGAAAAAAATTCTTTGTATGTTAATTTCAATTATAGTATTCGGTAGCACTTTCCTTTTTAATGTTCAAGCTCAACAGCCGACAGAGCAAATAGTTTCCAAAGCCGAAAATGAAATTATTATTCATATAACAGATAAAAATGAAATTCAAAAATATCAAGAATCATTAAATGAAGAATATGACCCTAATTTGATAGAAGTTTATAAAATAGAAAAAGAGGAAAACATTGTTGTAAATGATAACAAAAATGATTCTCGTGCTCTTGGAAATGATTTTTATATAAAAAACAAAGTTACTACTAATAGTACTGATTTTACTAAACTATTAAGACAGTATAATCGTCCAGCTGGTACAGTTAAAATTAAAGACAGTATTTCAATAAGTAACGAATTTTCCGCCGAGGCAGGTGTTGATGCAGAAGTAATAACAGCTCAACTTGGATATAGTGTAACTGCAACAAATACTTTTTCAATTGAATGGACAAATAAATATTCCTACCCAATAACGATTAAAATATATCCAATATATTCTATCACTAAAGGAGAGCTTTGGGAAGACGATATTTTTTTTGATGATAACATTGGCAAATTCACATCAAAAAGAGCAGTTGGAGATGAAATAAGAGTATATAAAAATAGTTGAATAGAATGATTTATTTTTAATTGTCGGTACTAAAAGTATATTGAATAAGCAATGCAAATCAAAAGGGGCTGTAAAAAAACAGTCTAAAAAATCCGAGATTCGTGTAAAAGCGAG
>CAYWFB010000070.1:0-7841 GCA_964457415.1 uncultured Eubacteriales bacterium
CTCGCCGTTAGGCGAATAGAGTTGCGTGATACTCCGTTAAGAGTATCACGCTAAGCCCCCGCCCTACTTTATGATATTATTTATTCTTGACTTTGAAGCTGACGAATATCACTGCCGATAAATTCGACCGTGGCAAAGTTTCCGATAATTCTTGATGCTACACTTTCGGGATAGCGCTCTTTCAAATCTTTAATGCTTAAATTTGAACTGATTATCGTAGGCACTCCGCGGGCAATTCGGCTATTGATTAAATTATAAATTGCCGAGGTGGTGAATGCGGTCTGGAATTCTGCACCCAAATCGTCAAGAATTAGCAAATCGGCGTCAATAAGAATATCTTCAGTTTCAAAGGTCTCTGCCCTGCCGAATTTTTCGCGCTCCATTTTATTAAGAAAGCCGATTACCGAGCCATAAATAACATTGTAGCCTTTTTTGATTGCCTCGTTAGCGATAGCAAGGGATAAATGAGTTTTTCCAAGACCTGTTCTGCCAAAGAAATAAAGGCTTTGCGAATCTAAATCAAAATTTTCAGCGTAGCTTATACAGCTTTTGTAAACTCTTTGCATTTCAAGGTAGGGTGACTCACCGTCAACCTCTTTTTTAGAATAGTAATCAAGGTCAAAATCTTCAAAGCTTGAAAGCTCTAAGGGTGTTGATTTGGACATTTTTTCGCTTGCATATTTTTTAAGGAGCTCAAGGTGGCAGGTGCAATATTTTGTGCCGTATGAAACACCACGCTCATCGTTGCGCTCTTCAATAAAGCCTCTGTCCTCACACTTTTTGCAAGTGTAGTTCACATCAAGGTAATTTTCGGGGAGTCCCATTGACTTTAAAAGCTCTGCACGGCTGTTGCGGATTTCTGCATTTCTTTTGCGGATTTCATTAAGCTTTTTATTCGCCTGCTCTTTAGGAAGTGCAAATACGCCTAAAATTTCACGGCCTGTTTTTGCAAGCTCGGTTTCAATGAACGCAAATTCGGGGTATTTTTCTGTCAATTCCTGTTTATGCTGTGATGCCTCATACTCGGCATCGTTTCGTCTTTTCTTAATTTCTGCGAGTGCTTTTTCGTAAATCTCTTTTGAATATGCCAATTTTATGCCCCCTTACCCCTTGTTCTCTTTTTATTTTTCTTTTCGCCGAAGTCTGCACGGTTGCGCTTTGCCTGCTTTCCGGCAAGTTCAACATCAAATGAAGTTTCTTTAACCTCGGTATTCTTTTTACTCTTTTTAGTGTCGAATTTCTTGGTGCCTTTTTCGATTTCTTCAACCGTAAATGTGCCTGCTACACGCCATTTTTTAAGTGTTCCGTTAATATGGCACACGTTTTTCCAGACAAGGCGACCTGTCTGTTTTTCTTCTTTCATTATGTAAAAGGCTTTTTCAATAGCGTTAATTTCAAAGCCCCAGCGAAGCCACTGACATATCATATCAAGCACCGCAAATGAGGGTGCTTTTTCGTCGTTATTTGTGCGCTCTGCAAGTTCTTTAAATAAGGCAACTGCTTTTTCGGTTTCTTGTATGTAATCGTCGGCGGCGGCAAGAGTGGTGATACCATTCTGTGCCCAGTATTTTGCGATTTTCTGAATATCGTCCTGACTTGTAGCGTCTATGCTCTTTGCAAAGTGAAGCATATAATTCACCACATCGGGAGTAATGCCATAGAAATTCACAACTGAATAAATTGTGCATTGCATTGTATAGCCGAGAGTTTTGCCCAAAATCTCCTGTGCCTCGTTGAAAAGGCGTTTCATTGAGCCATTTTTCTTTATAATCTTTTCAATTTCTGCCTGAGTTGGATTTGTAAAACGAATTTCGGGCAGAATTACCGTTTTTTCGGTTGATTTGAGTTCGCCCTGATTTTCGGTTTTTACTGTTTTTTCTTGCTTTTCGGGAGCGAGAACGCCCTCATTCTCCCAATACTCAACACATTCGCGTACTGTGGCGGGGGAAAGATTTGTTTTCTGTGAAATTTCTTCTGCGGTTATATTAGGGTTTCTGAAAATACAGATTATGACCTTCAATTGCTCTCCGCTTGCGAACTTAAGCCCTTTGTCTGCAATTTCTGTGGGCAATGAGAACATTGACGAATATACCTTGGGGTCAATTTTGAACATAGCTTTCCCTCCTTTTTTCGACACATATTTAGGAAGAATAAGTATACCACAAATTTTCGTTGTTTGCAATCACAAGATGTAGTATAAATGCAGAATTCAAAATGCAGAATGCAGAATTAAGGAGCGCGAGCATCCGGTGAATGCTAAATTAGCGTTGTCTGAGCCGGCAGGCGAGTAACTGCGACGCAATTTAAAAGAATAATTTTGCGCTTTGCACTCTGCACTTAAATAACTGTTGACTTTACCGCATTAAAGTTATATAATAACTTGGTATATAAATTTCTTTATTTTTTTGATTTGGAGTGGAATTTATGGGTATCACAAAATCCGTTTTCGGTATGACAAAAGACGGAAAACAGGTTGACTCATTTTTAATTGAAAACAACAATAATATGAAGATTAACCTGATTACTTACGGTGCTACTTTGCAGAGTATTCTCGTTAAAGATAAGGACGAAAATGAAATCGATTTATTACTCGGTTTTGACGATATGGAAGGTTTCGAGAACCGCCACGATTATCAGGGTATGATTGTTGGTCCCGTTGCAAACAGAATTTCTGCAGGCGGACTTAGAATTGATGGAGTAAAGGTTCCCGTTACAACAACTCACGGTGATGTTACTCTCCACAGTAACGGCGAATTCTCAACTGCTGTGTGGAATGCAATAATTGTTGACAGTGACGCGGTTGAATTCTCATATTTCAGTGCAGACGGCACAGAGGGCTTCCCAGGTAACAAGAAAGTGACTGTTAAATACACACTTACTGACAAGAATGAGATTATTATTGATTACAATGCGGTGTCTGACAAGAAAACTGCATTCAACCTTACAAACCACGCATATTTCAACCTTAAGGGTTATCAGAATGGCGATATTCTCGACCACGAGCTTTACATAAACGCAGACGCATTCACACCTATGAATGATGCACTCATCCCCTCAGGCGAGCTTCGTGATGTTACAGGCACTCCATTTGATTTCAGAGAGCCCAAAACAATTGGCAGAGATATTGGTGCCGATGACGAGCAGTTAAAGGCAGGCAACGGATATGACCACAATTTCTGCATTAACAATTACGATAAAAAGCTTCGACTTGCGGCGACAGTTAAGGCTCCTAACGGTGTAAAGCTTGATTGCTTTACAGATTTGCCCGGTATGCAGTTATATGTAGGTAATTTCCTTGAGGGTAAAATCGGTAAGAACAACACTCCAATGGAATTCAGAACAGGCTTCTGTCTTGAAACACAGTATTATCCCAACGCAACAAACACACCGTCATTTATTAACTGTGTGTTTGATAAAGATGAGGTTGTGAAAACTACTACAATTTATAAGGTTACTGTGTGATTTTAAATGTAGAATTGAGGTACATTAAACATGGACAAAAATCAGATTCAAAGAGTATATTTATCGGCGCTCGTGCTCAACCGCACAGGTGTACTTTTGCGTGTTGCGGGACTTTTTGCACGCCGTGGCTACAACGTGGTTTCTCTTACAGTTTCCGAAACTGAGAGCCCTGAATTTTCACGTATGACTATCGTTTCTGACGTTGAGGCTTACAAGGTAACAATGGTTGAACAACAGCTTTCAAAGCTTGAAGATGTTCTCAATGTTGTACGTCTTGACACAAGTCATCTTATTTCTTCAGAGCTTTTGCTTATTAAGGTTCACGCGCTCAACAAGGACAGAACACGAGTTCTCAAGACTATCAACGGCTTTGGTGCAAAGGTTAAGGACATCGGCCACACCACAATCACCGCTGAGCTTACTGGTCTTACAAATCTTATTGACCAGTTTATCGGCAAAATGTCAAAATACGGCATAATCGAATTGTCACGTTCAGGTCTTACAGCTTTGGAGAGCGGCGACAAGAGTATTAAAGGAGTTGAAGAATAATGGGAATGACAATGACACAGAAAATCCTTGCCGCACACGCAGGATTGGATAAGGTTGAGGCAGGTCAGCTTATAAACGTACGTCTTGACTTGGTTATGGGTAACGACGTTACAAGCCCCGTTGCAATCAACGAAATGAAAGCAAAGGGCTTTACCGATGTTTTCGACCGTGAAAAAATCGCACTTGTTATGGACCATTTCACACCTAACAAGGACATTAAATCGGCAGAACACTGCAAGCAGGTACGCCAGTTTGCAAGAGAATATAAAATCAAGAATTTCTTTGACGTTGGTCAGATGGGCATTGAGCACGCCCTCCTCCCCGAAAAAGGCATTGTAATCAGCGGTGACACAGTTATCGGTGCAGACTCACACACTTGTACATACGGTGCTTTGGGCGCATTCTCAACGGGTGTTGGCTCAACCGATATGGCGGCAGGTATGATTTCAGGCATGGCTTGGTTCAAGGTACCCTCTGCAATCAAGGTTAATGTTACAGGTAAATTCAATAAATGGGTTAGTGGTAAGGATTTAATTCTTCATCTCATCGGCAAAATCGGTGTTGACGGTGCACTTTACCGTTCACTTGAATTCTGCGGTGATGGTATCGCTAATCTTTCAATGGATGACCGTTTCTGTATTGCAAACATGGCTATTGAATGTGGCGCAAAGAACGGAATTTTCCCCGTTGACGAGAAAACTCTCGAATATATGAAGGGCAGAACAGACCGTGAACCCGTAATCTTTGAGGCTGACGAGGATGCAGTTTATGACGAAGTGATTAACATTGATTTGAGCGAGCTTAAATCAACAGTTGCATTTCCCCATCTGCCCGAAAATGCTCATATTGTGGGCGAATTTGATAAAATCTATGTTGACCAGTCAGTGATTGGTTCTTGTACAAATGGTAGAATTGAAGATATGCGCGCCGCTGCAGAAGTGCTTAAAGGCAAAAAGGTTAACGAAAATGTGCGTTGTATTGTAATCCCCGCAACACAGAATGTATATCTCCAATGTGTAAGAGAAGGTCTTGCTGAAATCTTTGTTGAGGCAGGAGCAGTATTCTCAACACCTACTTGTGGTCCTTGCTTGGGCGGTCATATGGGTATTCTTGCCGCTGAAGAAAAGGCAATCTCAACAACTAACCGCAATTTCGTAGGCAGAATGGGACATCCCACAAGTGAGGTTTACCTTGCAAGCCCATACGTTGCGGCGGCAAGTGCAATTGCAGGATACATTTGTACACCCGAGGAGGTACTCTAATTATGAAAATTCAAGGTTCAGTACATAAATACGGCGACCACGTTGATACAGACGTTATTATCCCCGCAAGATACCTCAATACTGCCGACCATAAAGAATTGGCAAGTCATTGTATGGAGGATATTGACAAGGAATTTGTTAATAATGTTAAAGAGGGCGACTTAATTGTTGCAGGCGTTAACTTTGGTTGTGGCTCATCCCGCGAGCACGCACCAATTGCCATTAAAGCCGCAGGCGTTTCTTGTGTTATTGCAAAGACTTTTGCACGAATTTTTTACAGAAACTCACTTAACATCGGTCTTCCCATTCTTGAATGTCCCGAGGCTTGCGACGCAATCCAGAATGGTGACGAGGTTTCTGTTGATTTTGACAGCGGTGTAATCACAAATATCACAAAAGGCACAAGCTACAAGGCACAGCCCTTCCCCGAATTCATTCAGAATATTATTTCAAAGGGTGGACTTCTCGCATCACTTAAATAATTCATAATTCGAAATGCGAAATTCGTAATTAAGGCACAAACCAACTGATATAAAAAATTACGCATTACGCATTCAGCATTACGCATTGAGAATGTAACACATTTTCCTTTTTTCCATAGAATGTAGTGTAAGTTCAAAATGGGAAGGAGGAAAACAAGAATGTGTAACTTCTTCGGTAACAACAACTCTTGGTTAGTTATTATTATCATCTTGATACTTCTTTTTGATAATAACGGTTGTGGCTGTAACAACAACGGTTGCTCACGCAACAGAGATTGCGACTGTGACTGTGGCTGCTGCTAATCAGTAGTTTTTAGTTAAAAATAAATGAATTTTAAGCGGGCAGAGGTAACTCTGTCCGCATTTTTTTGGAGTATATATGGAATTTTACGAAATCGACAATTCCCCTGAAAAGGCATTACTACTATCCGTTGATACGGGAGATTTTGATGCAGAGGCTTCAATAGAAGAGCTCACACTCCTCGCCGAAAGCGCGGGTGCTGAAGTGGTTGGCTCAATTATTCAGCGTCGTGGAACTCCCGACGGTGCGACCTATGTGGGTAGTGGCAGACTCGCAGAAGCCGAGCTTTTCTGCAGTAATCAGGAAATTGACATTATCATCTGCGACGGCGAGCTGACCCCATCACAAATCCGCAATATTGAAAACGCTACAAAAGTACGTGTAATTGACCGCACACAGTTAATCCTTGATATTTTCGCACTGCGTGCCCGAACCCGTGAGGGCAAACTGCAGGTTGAATTGGCACAATTGAAATATGCCCTCCCCCGACTTACAGGAAAGGGCAAGCAGCTCTCACGTCTTGGCGGTGGTATCGGCACACGTGGTCCCGGTGAAACAAAGCTTGAAAGTGACCGGCGTCACATTATGAGACGTATGCACGCGCTTCAGGAGCAACTTGCCGAGGTTGAAAAGCGTCGCGGACTTTTGCGCAAAAGACGTGAAAAAGACGGTGTAATCACAGTAGCACTTGTAGGCTACACAAACGCGGGTAAATCCACACTTATGAACGCGCTCACTGACGCGGGCGTGCTTGCCGAGGACAAGCTTTTTGCAACTCTTGACCCCACATCACGAAAACTGACACTCCCGAACGGTCAGGACGTTATGCTCATTGACACGGTTGGATTTGTCAGCCGTCTCCCCCACGATTTGGTCAAGGCTTTCAAATCGACCCTTGAAGAAGCAGCAGAGGCTGATATAGTGCTCAACGTCTGCGATGCCTCTGACATTCATTGCACAGAGCACATTGAAATCACCACGGGAATTTTAAAGGATTTAGGCTGTAAAGGTGACAACATAATCACCGTAATGAACAAATGCGACAAGGCGGAGAACGTTTTTGACATAATCGCGATGGGTAAAACTGTTATGATTAGCGCTTTAAAAAGCATAAATCTTGATTTGCTCCTCCGCGAAATTGAAAAAAGCCTTGCAATGCAAAGTGTGGTACTTGAGCTCTTAATTCCCTTTTCAAAGGGCGGAGAATTAAATCAAATCCGCAATACAGGTAAAATTCTGAATGAAGAATTCACCGCAGACGGAACACTGATTAAAGTAATCTTGCCCGCAAGTGAAACGGATAAATATAAGGAATATATTACAAAATAAAGGAATTCTCGCATTGCGAGAGTATTTTACGGTATTCGGGGTGTGTTTTTGTGTGCCGATTTTGTAGAATTAAGGTACAACAAAACACAAAGGAGGCATTTTTATGGCAAAGAAATCAATAGGTCAGTTTATCGCGACTCTGCGCAAGGCAAACGGTATGACCCAAAAGCAGTTGGCAGAAAAACTTAATGTATCTGACAAGGCAGTAAGCCGTTGGGAGCGTGACGAATCCGCACCCGATTTGTCCTTAATCCCCGTTATTGCAGAGATTTTTGGAGTAACCTCTGACGAAATTCTGCGTGGTGAACGCAAAAATCAGTATGACGAGGATTTCGCACCTCAAAGCAACGCAAAAACTGAAAAGCAGATTGAACGCATTATTAACGACACCCGCACAAAAATCACAATCCGCAGTATTATAGCCGTGGGCATCGGATTTTTGGGGCTACTGGCGGC
>CAYWFB010000071.1:0-7708 GCA_964457415.1 uncultured Eubacteriales bacterium
AAGGGCGTAGGCCGGGAAACCGGTGCGAGAGTTCGAGTCTCTCCTTCTGCGCCAAGAAGGTCTGATAGATTATCAGGCTTTCTTTTTTTGCATTTTTTAATGATACTAAAGACTCGAACTCGATTAGTCCATGTGTGATGCAAGTTGCCCTAATTAAGTTTCCTTTTTTATTTTCCCATATTTTAAAAGCATCGAAACCAAAATACAGTTTCGATGCTTTTTATAAATATATTAAACTTTATTGGGTTTAATCTGTTTCATGGCGTCAAGCAAATCATGACGAAGAGTTAAAATCTGCGACACATTATAATTTGTTATAATATCGTTTTCGGTCATTTCTGTTGCTACGGTTACGTCGCGGATAAGCGCACCATTTTGGACTAAACGATTAAGATTTTCTTCTGTTAGTTTTCCCAACTTTTCCATTCGGCAAAGCACTTCCATTTGTGCCACAAGCTGACGGGCTTTGACTGCGCAGATGTTAAAGGCTTCAAGTCGGCTACGATTTCTTTTGAGACGAAGAAGCAACCATTGATTTGAGAAAATTGAAAGCTGACGAGCAAGAGCATCAATAGTTTGGGTCATTTTTTCGGTGTCGGGATACTCATTATCGCCGTCAAACATATTCTCTAAAAACGAGATAACCTCTTTGTCAAGGCTTTCCACAATTGAACGGATTTTGCGGGTGTTATTATACGGGAAAACAAGGGCATTGATTATAAGCCCTACGCCCAGACCGATGGCAGTATCCCAGAGTCTGCCCAAGGCATAGGTAAAGGGTTGAATATCGGGTGTGGTGCAGATAATGACCACCATAAGACACGGAATTGTAGGCGAAAAACGGATATGAAAAACATTGTAAAGTGTGATTACAAGCACAATGCCGATACCCGTTGCCACAAGCGGATTTATGGGTAGCATCATTAAGAGCACGCCCGCAACCGCGCCGAAAAGCATACCCGAAACTTGCGTAAGACAAGCACTGATAGAGTCTTTTAAGGTGGGCTCCATAACCGCCATTGCACCAAGCATTGCGAAAATAAGGCGCGAGGTTGTTGTGCCGTAGGAAGTAACAAGAAGCATTGCAATTACTACGGCAACTGCTGTTTTAAGGGTGCGGAAACCGATGTGGAATTTTTTAGTGTTGTTTTTCATATTAACACCTCAAAGTGATTATAGCAAATATGAATACAAATGGCAAGAGGGGGAATTTATTGCGGGTCGTCGAGGACGCCGCCCCCTACGATTAGTGCGATATTAAATAGCTATTGATTTGAATTTTCAAATATGATAAAATGGTTTCAATAAATTATCGGGAGTGATTATTATGTTGGAAAATAGATTTTATGAGGTAGAGAATTTTTAAAATTTATTTTTGTTAGGAGTTAATTTATTGGCTTATTCCAAAAAGAAAATGAGAGCGGAATATGCGAAATTTGTACAACAATATGCCCGAAAAAAACAAAAAAACGGGTCTGACCCAAACGACCGTTCTTATGACAGAAAATTTGAAGAAAAGTTAAAAAGAATGAACCCGGAAGAAATTCAAGCTTTATTAGACGATGATTAATGCACGGTTTTGAATGACTAATTTAATAATAATTTAAGCAAAAGAAGCACCCACGCACGCTAAAGTGTGTGGGTGGTTTTATGTTTTGTGGGTAAATTGCGGGCGATTCGTGAATCGCCCCTACCACCTCACCGTCGCTACGCGACACCTTCTCCTCAAGGAGAAGGCAAATCGGGAGGCTTTTTTATTCGAGACCAAATACTGCTTCGTCCATGCACATACGCAGGGATTTTGCTTTTATGCCACGGATGAAAGCTCGATAATCTGCCATTGTTTCGCAGTTATTGAGTTTTTTGTTTGTGAGAACTTTTTTCATATTGTTGCCGTTGAGGTGAATAAGGCAATCGAGAGCGCGCTCACGGACGGGCTTATTCTTTCTAGCGGTAACACCTTTAAGAGTTAATGTGATTTCGTCCTCAACAGTTATATCCTCAAGATTTACAAAGCTTTTGCCATAGCTTGCGGGGGTTTCGGTGCCGTTGATTATGACAACAACTTCTTCAAAATCCTCAACATCCTTGAAATTGAGGGTATATGTTCTCTTGTCGGGGATACATTTAAGTGCTTTACCACCGTTTATTGTGAATGTGAGGGTATCCCCTTTCTCTGCAACTGTCATTTTGGTAATTGAATACTCACCGTTTTTATAGTTACAGGTTTCGCCGTCATCCTCATATAAATCAAATGAGTTATTACCGCGGTAAACGGCAATATCAAGGTGCTGTGGGCACTGCCAGGAATTGCCGTCATCGGCGGACATTGGGATAATTGCACCCTCTTTTGCGAGTGCGGGAATTGTATTAATCGGGCTGTTGATTACGACATTCTGCCCGCCTTTATAGATTTTACCGTCAAAAATGTTAGTCCAGCGACCCTCAGGCAACCATACTTTTGTTGCGGCGGTTTTGGTTTTGCCGTCAAGCTTGGTGGTTACGGGGCAAACGAGGATTTCAGAGCCGAAGAAATATTCATTCTTACATTCAAAGCTCTCGTGATTTTCAGGATATGTATAATACATAGGCTCGCAAAGTGCTCTGCCCTCGTCATATGAGCGGTAATTCATTGCGTAAATATATGGAATGAGCTTATGGCGGAAACGCAGACTTTCTGTGCCTAAAGTTTCTGCCTCCCAAGAGAAATTCCAAGGCTCTTTGCCGAGGGTTTCAAGGGCAGTTGAATGAAGTCTTAAAATTGGTGAGAAAATTGCGTACTGAAGCCAACGGATGTATAATTCGTCATCGTGCTCACCGAAATGGTGACCGCCGATGTCATGGCTCCACCAAGTATAACCACAGTTTGCCGCATTCGCGGTAAAATAGGGTTGGAAGTTGAGAACTTTCCAGTTGATTGCGGTGTCACCCGAAAATCCTAAAGGATAACGGTGTGAACCGATACCCGCATAACGTGAGAGAATAAGCGGTCTGCTCTCGGATTTATCTTTATCACAATAATGGTAGTGATTGAGGAGCCACAAGGGGTCAAGACCTGCTTTTTTGCTCTTTGTGCCCTGCTGCCAGTCAATCCACCAGAAGTCAACGCCCTCATTCTCATAAGGATGATGAAGAATATCGAAATAAGCGTTGATGAAATTCTTATCGGTAAGGTCGAATTCAACGCTCTTTTCGGTGGCGGGGTCAATAGCCATTGCCTTTGCCATATCCTCATACATATCTTCAAAGCTACGAACACCGTCAGCGGGATGAAGATTGAGAGTGACCTTTAAATCCATATCGTGAAGCTTTTGCAAGAAGCCCTTATAATCGGGGAAAAGCTCAGTGTTCCAGCTATATCCTGTCCAGCCACTACCCCAAGTAACGCCTTTTTTCTCGCATTTGCCGAACTTGTTTTTTATGTCAACCCAATGCCAATCCATATCAACGGTTGCAATGGTAAGAGGAATATCACGGCGGAAGAATTCTGCCATTAAATCCTCATATTCTTTCTGCGTATAAGCACGGTAACGGCTCCACCAATTGCCCAAGGCATAACGGGGTACAAGGGGTGGCTTACCCGTGATTTTATAAAAATCATTTACCCAATCAACATAATTCTTACCGAATGCGAAAACATAAATATCCTTTGTATTCTTTTCACGTTCTGTGAGCATTCCGTCATCAGTTAAAAGCAGAGTTTTGCTATCATCATAAACGGAAACACCGTCAGTTGAGAGAATACCATCATCGAGCTCTTTGGGGCCAAAGGTCTGGTCGAGAGTTCGGGTTGTGCCCTTAAGATTGTTATCGGGATTATAAGAGCACTGTTTACCGCTGATTACGGCATATTTGAAATTGCCTGAATGATGATTTATATGGAATTCTGCCAATTCGGTTTTAATTATGAGAATATCTGTTTTGACTTCTTTAGTGAAATCCACCTTGCCGAAATCACGGTACCACACGGCTTGTGAGGGCAAATCGGTAAAATCCCCCGCAGGTGAATATTCAACACGGAGCATTCTGTCGGTAAGCACGGTTACGCGCACATTACCGCAGAGAATGATATTCTCTGCATTGGGCTTTCCATTGGTTTTTGCAAGTAATTGCTTATTTAATTCCATAAGAGCACCTCTTTAAATCTCGTTATAAGAAAGTGATTTTGGCATTACTTTAAGCTCTGAAACTTTTTCGGTGAGTAATACTTCAGCATTTTCAAGGACTTCGCAGTATTCGTCGCCGTTGTAGACAGAGCAAGCAAGCTGACCGCCGATATAGAGTTTTACAAGTCCGTTAGGCTCACAGACAACGGTGATTTGAGCGCCCTTTGAAAGAGTTACATCTCCCCTGCTTGTTTTATCGCCGAAACGGATTGCACCGTAGCCCTCGCGGGAGCTTACATTAATCATATCACCGATTGAGAATAAAACTCCGTCCTCGGCAGTGTTGAGAATGCACTTAACGGTGAAATCTCTGCCACAGGGGATTTTATTATCCTCACAAATGAAATCGTGATAATAAACTCCGCTAAACTGTGCGTCGGTCATATCACCGAAGATATTCTTGACCGTAAGTGACACAAATGCTTGGGATATGTTTTCATTGAATGTAATTCTAAGAGTACTGTAATCCTCTTCGAGCTTAATTCCGCTGATTTTAGCATCGGAAGAAATCGCATTTTCGTCAACAACAATTCTGTCGTCAAAGAACAAAAGCAATTCATTGGCACTTTCAAATCTGCCATAAATCAATTGTGGTAATTTTTCCTCTGCCGAAGAGAATTTCATAATCATTACTTCAAGAGGCGCAAGATTTACAGTTATTGTGTCCCCGTAACTGTAAGTTCTGCTCTCGGTCTGTCTGCCATAAGGCTCAACAAAAGCAAGACGCATATTCTCGGCATTTTTATTAACGCCAAAGGCTTCATCAAGAGTAAATGTAAATTTCTGTGTACGATTTGCAGGATTTCTAAGTGATACGATCCCCTTATTTTCGCTCCAACAGGAATAACCGTAAACCTCGCCGTCAGCAGGACAACCGCCGATAAACTGTGAGGTTTTGAGAGTTTCATATTCATTACGGATAAAGCGGAGTGCGTCTGCATTGATTTGCCATTTTACTTTATTGAACATATTGTAGGAATAGTAAAGCTCCCAAAATGCAGTACCGCGGGTAGTTATCATAAATATATATTTACGGAATTCTTCGTCGGTCATTTTAATTTTTGCGGTATTGCCGTAAATGGGGTCGTGATTATAGATGAATTCGTGAGGGAACTGATAATTTCTTGTAACGCTGAAATCGTAATAGCAATTATCACGGTAGGTAAGAACTCTGTCAACATCCTTATCGCTCAACTTTTCAAACTTTTTAGTTTTGTCAATAAAGCCGATGTCGCCACTGTTCTGAATCCAAAAACTATCTGCCCATTGTAAAAACCACGGGCTTGCGTTACAATAACTTGTTTGGTTTATCCACAAATCCTTGCCCGCTGTTTCACGGCTTAAATGAAGCTTACGGAAAATATTAATCCAATTTTCCCACATTTCTGTATACTGATACATATCATTATAACCGCCCGTTATATGACCGTGCTTTTTAGAGGGACAAGCGGTGAGAAGAAAGCCGTCAAGCTTCCAATAATTTATATCGAATTTCTTGGTGTAGTCAAGGTAATAATCAGTTATATTTTTGATATAATCGTGAGAAGCTACGCAGACATCGTTTGCGGCGGCGTTGTATCCACCCTTGCCCGCTTTTTCCATTCTTTTAGCAAATTTTCCTGTTTCGTCATTATATCCTCCACGCGGACCGTTCCAAAGCCCGAAATTTGAGGAGAATTTCTTGGCGAGTGTAGATGCGGGATAAAGCTCGTTGGGGAATTTACTATTGAAATTCCAGAAATCTGATTTCCAATCCACAAATCCATCGTCAACCACGTAGGAATCAAGTGGTGGAACAAGAGTCTGGGATAGACCTTTTTCAATCTCCATAAAGGATTTTGTGATATTTTCGTCAGATATATCATGCATATGGTCATACCAGGAGTTATACTGAAAACGAGGCTTTATATCCCTTGAAATATCGCGGATATAGGTTAAGAAATCTTCACGGATTACTCTTTCATCAAGGCTTCTTGCAGCACCCACAACGGTATTCCAAGTACGGAAAGTATGACCGCAATTAAGCTTTAATTCATCAAAACGCTTACCGCTGAAATAACGGATATAGGCGGTATTATCATCAATTTTATTCTCGCAAAGAGGAAATTCTGACCCAAAAAACATTCCGTTAATATAAAAGGGCTGACCGAGAGCGGAATGGTATTTACTTAAATATGCTTTGTCGATGTCGCCGATTGTCCACATCTGCTCAGGAGTATCAATTAAGATATGCTCACAGTCGATATAATCAATTGTGACAAGGTGCTGACGTTCGGGGTCAACCATCATTTCGATATATTTGTGCATATAATGCTTGTCGTCTTCAATCTGGACGCTCATTATAAACGTAATTCTTGCTCCGTTATATGCGTATGGCTCAAAAACGAACTCAACGCGACGTTTAAGCACATTTACATTCTGCACCTTAAGGTCGTTTGAGGACAAAAAGTCGGTTGTATAACCCAAAGTCTTTTTTCTTCTAAAACCAATGAAGAATTCTGCCGAAAATGGCTTTATTTTCAGCGTTTTTTCACCATCAATGCGTTTATTTACAATTTCAGTTGTGGTAAGGCGGTTATCCTTTGTGGAAAATCGTCTTTCAATATAGTCGTTACCGATAATTGCGGTATCATTTTCAAAATAAACATATGCACCTGACATATTATTCTACCTCACCAAAAAGAATTTTCTCTGTTGCCAAAGCGGCATCCTCAACGATTTTCACGCAGGGTCTTTTTTTATAATATTCTGTGGTACGTGCTTCAGGGGTACTGCTCTGCTCAGGTTTTTGAAGTCCCAACAAATCTTTACAGACGATTGAGGGATTGTTTTTCTTGAATTCGTCAGCAATAAGGCGCACTTTTTCATAGACCGCGCCTTTATCTAATTCAGGGTATTTAAGACCTACCACCATTGCACTACCGCTTACTGCACCGCAGACCTCACGCATTCTGCCTACTCCCCCGCCAAGACCTGCGGAAACGGCAAGTGCCATTTCTTCGGTGAGTCCCAAATCTGTTGCAAAGGCGGCAAAAACTGCCTGTGAGCAATTTTTACCCTCCATAAAGAGTTCAACTGCGCGTTCTGAATACTTTGACAAGAAAACCTCTCCAATCAATGTAAAATCTACCAATTATAGTTTAACACATAGTGGTGATTCTTGCAATAAAAAAATCCCTACTCCTTGCGGAATAGGGATAGTTTTTGTTAAAGCTTAAATTACTTAAGAGTAACCTTTGCGCCAACTTCTTCAAGCTTAGCTTTGATGCTTTCTGCATCTTCCTTAGAAGCTGCTTCCTTAAGTACCTTGGGAGCGCCGTCAACAACAGCCTTTGCTTCTGCAAGACCAAGACCTGTAACTTCACGAACTGCCTTGATAACCTTAATCTTTTCTGCGCCAACTTCTGTAAGCTCAACGTCGAATTCTGTCTTCTCTTCAACTGCTGCTGCGCCTGCTACGGGAGCTGCTACTGCTACTGCTGCTGCAGCTGATACGCCAAATTCTTCTTCTACTGCTTTAACGAGCTCTGAAAGCTCAAGAA
>CAYWFB010000072.1:0-7488 GCA_964457415.1 uncultured Eubacteriales bacterium
GCAAAGATATCATCAAGGCGTTTGATAAATGGCACTGCCTCGCCGAAGTCAAGGGCACGGTGGTCAAAAGCAATACAGATAGGAAGCACCTGACGGATTTCAATACTCTTATTTCCGTTTCCGTCGGTTACAACTACGGGCTTATCCTGAACCGCACCCACACCGAAAGCAGTAACCTGTGGGGGAATAATTTCAAGCAGTCCAACATTGCCTCTCTGACCTCTGTAAAGTGAGCCGATATTGGAAATTGTGACTGTCCCCTGCTCGATGTCGCGTTTTGTAATTCTGTCAGTTTCGGGAATGCTCTCATATTCTTTCTTTGCTTTTCCGCTTAAAGTTTTCACCTTATACTTACCTGTTTTGGAGCCGATAAGGCGGTAAATTGCCTGCTTGATTTTTCCTTTTTTAAGTGCTGTGAGAGTGTTATCGAGTGAGCAAGCCCCCGCCCTACTATGTGGTTTTAATTTGAGATTCTTCGCTATGCTCAGAATGACATTAAACAATTACGAATTACGCATTACGAATTGCGAATTATTTTTTATTGTTTTTATCTCTTTCACGCACTACAAATCTTGTTGGAGTGCCTTCGAGACCGAAAACCTCGCGGATTTGGTTATCGAGGTAACGCTGATAGCTATAATGGAACAAGTCTTTATTATTCACAAAGCACACGAACGTTGGCGGTCTTGTTGACGCTTGAGTCATATAGTAAATCTTCAAGCGTTTACCCTTATCTGACGGGGGCTGAACTCGTGCGGTAGCCCCTGCGAGCACATCGTTGAGCTTACCTGTTGAGATACGCATTGCATTCTGTGTATCAACGAATTTAATAAGCTCAAAAAGTCGGTCAAGACGCTGACCTGTTTTGGCAGAGATAAAGATAATTGGTGCATAGCTCATAAATGAGAAATCGTTCATAAGCTTTTTGCGGTATTTATCCATTGTGGTGCCGTCTTTTTCAACTAAATCCCATTTATTAACCGCGATAATACAAGCCTTGCCGAGCTCGTGGGCAATACCTGCGACCTTGGAATCCTGCTCTGTAAAGCCCTCTGCCGCGTCAATCATAATTACGCAAACATCAGCGCGCTCAACTGCCATACGAGCGCGGATTACAGAATATTTTTCAATCTGGTCTTCGACCTTACTCTTACGGCGAAGTCCTGCGGTATCAATGAACATAAATGAACCGAATTTGTTGTCAATATAGGTATCAGTTGCATCACGGGTTGTACCTGCGATATTGGAAACAATAACTCGCTCCTCACCTGCTATTTTGTTGATGAGTGAGGATTTACCTGCATTGGGCTTACCAATAACGGCAACTTTAACTATTTCGCTTTCTTCTTCTGTTTCGGCATCTTCGGGAATATACTCAAGCACCTTATCAAGCAAGTCACCTGTGCCGTGGCCGTGAGCCGCAGAAACTTGAATAGGGTCGCCCAAGCCAAGATTATAGAACTCATAAAACTCTGCGGGTGGCTCGCCCAATGAGTCCGACTTATTAACGCAGAGAATAATGGGCTTATTGCTCTTTATGAGCATTGTTGCTACTTCTTCGTCAGTTGCCACAACGCCCGTTCTGATGTCGGTTACAAAAATGATTACATCTGCACTGTCAATGGCAAGCTGTGCCTGACGGCGCATCTGTGAAAGAATAATATCGTCTGAATAAGGCTCAATACCGCCTGTATCAATAAGAAGCATATGATGACCAAGCCACTCGCAATCGCCGTAAATACGGTCACGGGTAACGCCCGGTGTATCGTCAACAATTGACAATCTTTTGCCCACAAGCTTATTAAAAAGTGTACTTTTGCCCACGTTGGGACGTCCTACTATTGCAACAACGGGTTTTGCCATTATTTCACCCCCAAAATATCTTTAAGTAACTGACCGCCGTCACCGTTGGTCAGAACAATTTTCGTATTTAATGATTTTTCCAACTCCTCAACAGTCATATCGTCAAGAAATTTGTTTTTGTTTTCAGTATGATTTGTGTAATCACTAATCATTGAATTTGGCAATATTAAAAATTCGCCTAAATCACAGTTTTTCAATTGTTCGCGAATGTCCATGCCTGTTACAAGTCCTGCAACTGTTATAGTTTCACCGAAGAAGTTATTGATTATTTTCTTTACTTCAATTTCTATGCCGAATTTTTCTTCTGCCTTTTTACAAAGCGTGCAAAGGAATGGGTAAAAATCCGCACCTGTTGCAAGAGTTACCTTTTTATTCTTCGGTTCTTCATTACAGTATTCAAGCTCATCCAGGAAATCGTCACAGAATGAACGAACCAACCCTACTCCGTTATCAAGCTGAGGATAGCCGTCATAATAATCAGCATTTGGTAGTTCTCGGTCTGCCTTTATAAAAAATTCGTCGGCAGGATAGCAAAGTCCCATGCCTAATTCCTTACGAAATTTTGCGGAATACTCTTCAATTATGTCGATTACCTCGCCTGCGGTTTGTTTGTTGTAAGGCTCAAGCTTTTCGAGTCCGTCACGGAATTTTGTAAGTCCCACGGGAACTGCCGCAATGCTTTGAACTGCGGGATAAAGTGCAGAAAGCTCTTCAATACTTCTGCGCAATTCGTCGCCGTCATTAATGCCGGAGCAAAGAACAAGTTGGGTATTCATCGTAATTCCTGCATCAGCAAATCTTTTTATGATTTCAAGACTTTTACCCGCATTTTTGTTCTTCATCATCTGAACGCGAAGCTCGGGGTTCATTGTATGAACAGAAATATTGACAGGACTTATGTGCATTTTGATAATACGCTTGATTTCGTGCTCTGAAATATTGGTAAGCGTAATATAATTGCCGAAAAGGAACGAAAGACGGCTGTCATCATCCTTAAAATAAAGGCTTTCTCGAAGTCCTTTGGGCAACTGGTCAATAAAGCAGAAAATGCACTTGTTTTTACAATGCTGTTGCTTGTCCATCAAATAGGTTTCGAACTCAAGACCGCAATTATGTGAATTGGCTTTAATCACCTTGAAATCGCCATCTACACACTTAAATGTAAGGCTGACCTCACCCTCTGCCATATAAAAATCATAATCAAGAACATCCATTATTTCTTTTCCGTTTACACGCAAAAGCTCATCCCCTGCTTTGATGCCTTTAATAGCACAGCGGGAATTGGGCTTTACATTACTGATTTTTACTGACAAAATATTCACCTACCTGATTTCGAGCAAGACTAAAAGGCGGAGAGAAATCGTTCTTTCCGCCTTCCTTTAACTGAAGATAAATTGAAAGGAAATTAAGCCTCTTCTTTAAGAGCAACAACCTGTCTGCCCTTATACTGACCGCACTCACCGCAAACTCTGTGAGGTCTCTTGTACTGGCCGCAGTTGGGGCACTTTACAAGCTCGGGAGCTGTCATCTTCCAAACGTTTGAACGTCTCTTATCTCTTCTTGTTTTTGAAACTCTTCTCTTAGGTACTGCCATGTGGGGCACCTCCTTATAAAAATACTAATTAATAACTAATCATCAAGCAGCTGTAATAATGCTGCCAAACGCGGGTCAACATCTTTTTTACAGTCGCAAGGACCATCGTTAAGATTTTTACCGCATTTTACACAAAGCCCTTTACAATCTTCCTTACATAAAATCTTGTTTGGAAATGAAAGAACAATGTCTTCACAAACCAGTGCATCTAAATCAAGCACTGAATTTTCAACAACGATATAATCGTCATTTTCTTCATTGACAAGGTTATTCACAAGCAAATGCTCAATGGGCACCTGAAATTGCTTTTTAAACTCTTCTGCACAACGGCTACAAACCACAGTGGCAGAAAAAGATGCAAGCCCTGACAACGACACAATACCCGTATTGTTCTCGATTTTACCACTAACCGCAACACCCGGTGTGTCAAGTGAAATATCGTCAGAAAGAGCATATTCGGGCTCAAATGAATGGTCGAATTCTTTTTTTGAGCCTTCAATATTAAAAATCTGTTCAAGTTGAATCTGCATTTAGGCATTCCTTTCAACACTAATCAACGCTAAAATATTATATATGGTTATTTCGTTTTTGTCAACAAAAATCGAGAATATTTTTTATATATTTTTACAGAAAAACGGCGGGGAAACCCCTCAGTCATTTTCTGCGAAAATGACAGCTCCCCTTTCAGGGGAGCCGAGAGCCCCCGCTTTTTCTTTAATTAATTTTAGTTAAGCTTCTCACAATATTCAAATATTGACTCAGGAAGGTTCTCAATATCTGTTGAAATTGTAAATGTGAACTTTGTATCAGAAATCTTTGAAAGTCCGTCAACTTTTTCAAGGAATGCTGCAAGAGCATCGCCACTACGGTCGCCTGCAATTCTGAATGTTGCATCAACAAAGATGTCAGTAATATCGTGGTCGCCTGCACAGATACCGCTTAAGAAACCATAGAATGCATCATAACCTGAAATTGAGAAAACATCAGTTGCAACAAGTCTTGCACGGTAATTTACGTCGTATGTAAGCTTTGTTTCTTTCTCAACGCATACAACATTGCCGCTTGATACATGAACTGCATCATTTACCTTGTCAACGAGTACCTTTGTTTTTCCTGTTCCTTTGTGTCCGATAATAAGAGAAATCATATTATCTCCTCCTATATATTTATTGTCTTATCCGCCTGAACGGCGGTAAATTCTGAAATTAACCGAGTCTTGCCAATAATTCTGCCTGCTGTGCTTCATAACCGGGCTTACCGAGAAGTGCAAACATATTCTTTTTATAGCTTTCAACGCCGGGCTGGTTAAATGGATTAACACCTAAAATATAGCCTGAAATTGCACAAGCCTTTTCAAAGAAATAAACGAGATAGCCGAATTCATATTCATTCATTTCGGGAATCTCAATGCAGATGTTTGGAACACCACCGTCAACGTGAGCAAGCAATGTGCCCTCATAAGCCTTGCGGTTAACAAAATCCATTGTTTTGCCTGCAAGGAAGTTAAGACCGTCAGCATTAACCTCATCTGCTTTGATTGTAACCTCTCTCTTGGGTTTTGAGAATACAACGGAGGTTTCAAAGAGCATTCTTACGCCATCCTGAATGTACTGACCCATTGAGTGAAGGTCCGTTGAACAAACAACGCTTGCCGGGAAAATACCCTTACCGTCTTTACCCTCGCTCTCGCCGTAAAGCTGTTTGAACCACTCATTCATCATTGTGAAATCGGGCTCATAAGCCACCATAAGCTCAACTGCTTTACCCTTACCGAGAAGGATATTACGGAGTGCCGCGTATTTATAGCAATCATTCTTATCTAAATCGCAAACGCTATAAGCCTCGCGTGCATCAGCTGCGCCCTGCATCATTTTATCAATATCAACACCTGCAACTGCAATGGGAAGAAGACCAACCGCAGTAAGCACTGAATATCTGCCACCTACATCATCGGGCACTACGAAGGTTTCATAACCCTCTTTATCAGAGAACTCTTTGAGAGTGCCTTTGCATTTATCAGTAGTAACATAAATTCTTTTTGCAGCCTCTTCAGCGCCATACTTATCAATAAGAAGCTCACGGAAGATACGGAATGCGATTGCGGGCTCAGTAGTTGTGCCTGACTTTGAAATTACGTTAACTGAGAAATCAACATCTTTTACAAGGTCAACAAGCTCTGAAAGTGAGTTACCGCTGATTGAGTTACCGCTGAAATAGATATTGGGAGTATCTTTTGATATAAGATTGTAGTTCTGAGATTTGCAGAATTCAATAGCTGCACGTGCACCGAGATAACTACCGCCGATACCGATAACAACCAAAGCCTTTGAATCGCTCTTGATTTTAGCAGCGGCTTTTTTAATTCTGTCAAATTCTTCTTTATCGTAATTAACGGGCAAATCAACCCAGCCTAAAAAGTCTGCGCCCTCGCCACTTTTATTTAGCACCTTTTCGTGAGCGTCTTCTACGGCAGGAGCCATAGCGGAAATCTCTTCTTCGGTGATAAAACCTTTAACATATTTGTCGTTAAACTTTAAAGCCATTTTGTATTAGTCCTCGCTTTGCCAATGGTTTTTTATTATTTTACCCTAAAACGAGAGTTTTTTCAATAGATTTTTTGGTATTTTCTAATTATTTTTTCGCAAATGTTGACCACATCATTGAAAATACAAAGAATACACTTCGGCGTTCGACCCGAGTTTCGCTTATAAGCGGGCAAGTGGCAAGAGTTTCGCCATCACATTCAAAATATACTGTACCCAAGGTTTGACCTTTTTCAACAGTTGCTTCAACATCAATACACATATCAACCCGTTGACTTATACTGCTTTGAGTACCTTTTTTAATGAGAATTGGTGAAATCTCCCTGATTACGGGCGAAATGGTGCTCTGTTCACCATAAAGCACACTCACGTCTGTAACAAGGAACAAATCAACCTGCGGTGTATAGATTTCGTAATTTGAAAATCCCCAATTAAGCAAGGCTTTGGCATCTTCAAAGCGGTCTGTGCTGTTATCACTACCCAACACTACCGCTACTAACTCCATACCGTTACGCTGTGCTGTGGCGCTTATGCAATAGCCCGCCTTTGAGGTTGTGCCTGTTTTTAGTCCCGTTGTACCCTCATAAAAACGCACCAATCGATTGGTATTTACCAGTTCCGTTTCACCGTTACGAAGACTATCCATCCATATAGTTGTGTATTCCTTAATTCTTTCGTGCTTCATAAGCTCACAGCTCATTATTGCAATATCGCGGGCAGTAGTGTAATGGTTTTCGGTGGTATCGTCAAGGCCTGAGCAGTTTTCAAAGCAAGTATTTGTCATTCCAAGCTGAGCGGCTCGCTCATTCATCATCGCAACAAAGGTTGCCTCGTCCCCTGCCACATATTCACCAAGGGCGGTGCTTGCATCATTGGCACTTGCTACTGCAGTAGCCTTCAAAAGCTCGTGCACGGTCATCTGCTCGCCCTCTTTAAGCCAGATTTGCGAGCCACCCTTTGATGAGGCATTTCGGCTTGCAGTGACGGTATCTTCAAGCGTGATTTTACCATTGTCAATTGCCTCCATAACAAGCAAAAGGGTCATAACTTTTGTAATTGACGCAGGCGGTAATTTTTCATCAGGATTTTTTGAAAGCAAAACCTGACCACTTGAAATCTCCATAAGTATTGCTGATTTGGCAGAAAGTGAGTCTGTGACTGAATTCCCCTCTTCTGCAAAGGCGATGATGGACATTGTCATCACCATAAAAATACACAGTAAAACTGATATAAGCTTTTTCATTGTTTATCCCTCCGTAAAAAATTATATGAATGGGACAAATTTCTATATGAAAAAATTAAAAAGTGTGCTACAATGTATTTTGGTGATACTATGAAGGTTTTTTTTCACACTCTTGGGTGCAAGGTAAATCAATATGAAACTCAGGAAATGCGTGAACAATTAAAGAAAAACGGATATGAAATTACTGACGACGAAAGTGACGCTGACATTTTCGTCATAAATTCATGCACCGTTACAAGCGAAAG
>CAYWFB010000073.1:0-7134 GCA_964457415.1 uncultured Eubacteriales bacterium
TTCCGTTAAATTCCGCCAAGTTCGTTTTTTGACACTTGACTCGAAATGCGGTAGGTCGTGAATAGCGGCGCAAGAGTTCAAATCTCTTCATCTCCGCCAAATAAAAGAGAACTCATCGCAGATGGGTTCTTTTTTGTTTCAATGTAATAGAGATTTGAACTCGTGAGAGTTTTGCCGTTAAGAAAATAATGCAGTGCATTATTTTTAGGCAAAAGCGGTCGGCGGGCACTGAAATTCGTTAGAATTTGGGTCGCCGAGCGGTCAGTATGCAAGGCGTAGCCGCAGCAGACGGTCAAATCTCTTCATCTCCGCCAAACAAGAAAGAACTCATTTAAGATGGGTTCTTTTTTGTTTTCTAACACAAAAACGGGTATTCCGAATTTGGAATACCCGTTAATTTTTTACTTTTTCTGTCCGTAATAGGCATTGGCGCCGTGCTTACGGAGATAATGCTTATCGAGAAGTTCCTGCTGCATTGCGGGGAGCTTGGGGTTCATCATAAGATTATGCCAAGCCATAAATGCGAGCTCTTCAAGAACTACTGCATTGTGCACCGCATTGAATGGGTCTGTGCCCCAGGAAAACGGACCGTGGCTATGAACAAGAACTGATGGAATTTCGTCGGGATTGATTTTCTCAAAGGTTTCAGTAATAACAAGTCCCGTTTCAAGCTCATATTTACCGTTGATTTCGCGGGGTGTCATTTTACGTGTACAGGGAATTTCACCATAGAAATAATCCGCGTGAGTTGTGCCGAGTGCCGGAATTCCCGCCCCAGCCTGAGCAAATGTTGTTGCCCAACGCGAGTGTGTATGAACAACACCGCCAATGTTTTTAAACGAATTATAAAGCTCAACATGGGTATCAGTATCGGATGAGGGATTTAAGTCCCCCTCAACCTTTTTGCCTGTTTTCAAATCAACGACAACCATATCAGACGGCTTCATATCGTCATATTCAACACCTGAGGGCTTAATTACCATTAAGCCTTTTTCACGGTCAACACCCGAAACATTACCCCAAGTAAATGTTACAAGATTATATTTTGGTAAAAGCAAATTAGCTTTACAAACCTGTTCTTTTAATTGTTCAAGCATAAAGACACTCCTTATTTAAGTTTCCATGCAAGGTCTGCAAGGAATAAGTCTTTTTCAAGACCTGCAACTGTTGTATCTTTATTGATGTGAACAAACTCGATATCCATCATATTTGCCCAATCCTTCATCTGCTCTGCAGTAACATCATAACTGAGAACTGTATGGTGAGCACCACCTGCTGTAATCCAGCATTCAATACCTGTTTCGAGGTCCGGCATTGCTCTCCACATTACGCGTGCAACGGGAAGATTTGGCATTTCCATAATAGGCTTAACACATTCAATATCCTGACAAATAAGACGAAGGCGACCACCCATATCAACAAGGCTTACAACGATTGCACTACCTGCTTTGCCTTCAAAAACAAGTCTTGCAGGGTCTTTTTCGTTCATACCTATTCCAAGGTGATGTGTTTCAATTCTGGGTTTCTCTGCTGCCATTGAGGGACAAACCTCAAGCATATGAGCACCAAGGCTATATTCTTCACCCTCAACAAGATGGTATGTATAGTCTTCCATGAAGCCTGTGCCGCCGTTTTTGCCCTCTGCCATTGCTTTCATAATAGCAGTCATTGCGGCAACTTTCCAGTCACCCTCACCGCCGTAGCCATAGCCCTGAGCCATAAGATGCTGGCTTGCAAGACCGGGAAGCTGTTCCATACCGTAAAGGTCTTGGAATGTATTTGAAAATGCCATACAGCCCTCACGGTCAAGCATTTTTTTCATTGCAATTTCTTCGCGAGCCTGATAACGAATTGCCTCAATATTATCAGTTGCAACATCATATTCAGATGTGTAAACGTCCATAAGTGCGTCGATTTCTGCCTCTGTTACTGCGTTCATTTCTTTTACAAGGTCGCCAACTGCCCATGTGTTAACCTGCCAGCCGAGTTTTGCTTGTACTTCCACCTTATCGCCCTCAGTAACTGCAACCTCACGCATATTGTCGCCGAAACGCATAACTTTAAGTTCTTTACTTACTGCAACGCCGACTGCTGAACGCATCCAGTCGCCAAGACGAGTGCGAACCGAATCCTTTGTCCAATGACCTGCAATAACCTTGCGAGGCATACGAAGACGAGCTGCGATAAAACCGTGTTCACGGTCACCGTGTGCAGCCTGATTAAGGTTCATAAAGTCCATATCGATTTTATCGTTTGGAATTTCAACATTATACTGTGTTGCAAGGTGGCAATAGGGTTTTTGTAAATCTACAAAGCCATTAATCCACATCTTTGATGGGCTGAATGTATGGCACCATGTAATGATACCTGCACATTTTTTGTCATAATTTGCTTCTCTTACAACATCTGTGATTTCTTTGTTTGTTTTTGCAGTTACCTTGTAAACAACTTTGCAAGGAAGTGAACCTGATGCGTTGAGTTCATCAACCATTTCCTGTGCACGAGCTGCAACTGTTTCAAGAACCTCAGGACCATAAAGGAACTGACTGCCTACTACAAACCAAAATTCATAATTTTTAAGACTCATAATATTTTTCTCCTTATTTTTAAGGTGAGAAGAGCCGAACCAAATACGGTTTTGACGGCATCTTTTCGCCTATTCTTCGTTAAAAATCTTGTAATACGGCAGTATAACTGCGATTTTGTGCCTTGAATAGACAAAAATCTACTCGTCAAAAACTGCCTTGCACCGTAAATATTTGAAATTTAGATGAATTTTTGCTTTTGAGACAGCAGATTTGCTGACGCAAATCAATGGGGAAAAAGTGAAAATTCGCTGAAGGTCTATATTTACGGCGTGTTTGGTTCGACTTTTCTCACCTTAGAGTAGCAATAGCAGATTTCTGGATTGCAACTGCCGACTCATATCTCTTAATGTATTCGTTAAAGCCATTGACATCATCCTTATCAGGCTCGATAACGCTTGCCTTGTAATCTGAAAATACTTTATTTTCAAGGTAATCCTCAAGAGCTTCATTATCTTCTTTATTGCTCATATAAGCTGAAAGAAGAGCAATACCCCAAGCACCGCCCTCGCCTGCTGTTTCCATAACTGCAACGGGAGTGTTAAGTGCACCTGCCATAAGCTTCTGACCAACAACGGGAGTTTTGAAAAGTCCGCCATGACCGAGAAGCTTTTCAATCTGAACATTTTCCTTATCAAAAAGAATGTTCATACCAAGGCGAAGTGTTGCCATTGTACCGTAAAGCTGTGCACGCATAAAGTTCGCGAGGCTGAATTTACTATCAGGCATTCTGACAAGTAATGGTCTGCCCTCTGCTGTATCAGTAACAGGTTCACCCGAATAATAGTTGAAGCTGATAATTCCGTTACAATCTGCATCACCCTTAAGAGCCTCTGCATAAAGCATATCGTAAAGTGCAGGTTTATTAACTTCAACGCCGCTGTTAGCGAGTACCTCTGCAAAAAGTTTTACATAAGCATCAAGGTCAGATGTACAAGTATTACAATGCACCATAGCGACGGGCTTACCTGTGGGAGTAGTAACCATATCAATTTCTGTATAAACATCTGAAAGAGCCTTATCAAGGACAATCATACCAAAAATTGATGTACCCGCTGAAATATTACCTGTTTTTGCCGCAACGCTGTTTGTTGCTACCATACCTGTACCTGCATCACCCTCGGGTGGGCAGAGAGGAATTCCAGCAGTCAATTCGCCTGTGGGGTCAAGAAGAAGTGCACCGTCTTTTGTGAGTGCACCTGCGTTCTCACCCGCTACAAGGATTTTGGGCAATATATCAAGTAATTTCCAAGCATAACCCTTGTCCGCAATTTTAGCATCAAAAGCTGATACCATTTTTTCATCATAGCAATTTTTCTCGCTATCGATCGGGAACATACCTGCGGCTTCGCCGATACCGATTACCTTTTCGCCTGTGAGCATCCAATGAACATATCCCTCAAGAGTTGTGAGAAAATCAATGTTTGGAAGATGGTCTTCACCATTTAAAACTGCCTGATAAAGATGGGCAATACTCCAACGCTGAGGAATATTGAATTTAAAAAGCTCGGTAAGCTCTGTTGCTGACTGTTCAGTAATTGTATTTCTCCATGTTCTGAACTCTGCAAGCTGGTTGCCGTCTTTATCAAATGGAAGATAGCCGTGCATCATTGCTGAAAAGCCCATTGATTTGAGCTTTGTAAGCTTAACGCCGTATTTTTCTTCTACTTCTGCCTTAAGATTTTTGTAAGCATCCTGCAAGCCTGCCCATACATCATCTAAATGATATGTCCACACGCCATTTTCAAGGCGGTTTTCCCAACCGTGACTGCCAGACGCAATCGGATTGTGATTTTCATCAATCAAAACGGCTTTGATACGGGTTGAGCCCATTTCAATACCCATTACGGCATTACCGCTTTGAATGGTGTTTTTAATAGAATTAATATCCAAATTTTCCAACTCCTTATGTGAGTATATATCTTGTAAATTATACCATTAAAAAAACAAATAATCAACACAAACTATATAAGATTGCTCATTTCTTCTGAATTAAAATCGAATTTTTCTGTTCTGCTGTTTTCGGTTATGTATGAAACAATTTCTTCATAGGATGCGGTTTTGATGTCAATTCTCTCAACATCTTTATTGAAAATACCCCATTGCTCTCCTGCGTTATAGGTTTTATAGTTCCATTTAACTCGGCTGATGTCGTGTTTGTCGTATTGCTTTTGTGCGTAATATTCATACTCACCGTTGTTGTATTCGCCTACTATTACGGCTACTCCCCACTCCTTACGGGCAGTTTTAAGCTCTTTTACTCGGTATTTTATCATTCCTTTATCTCTGTCATAAAGGTGCAACTGATAAAGCAGATTTTCATAACCCATTTCGTTGGGGTCGGGCAAAACGGTGGTTGACCATACGCCCTCAAATGAAATTATATGATTTTTATCAATTCCTCTTATGGCTTTGTAAAGCGTATCGTATGCTTTATTAGTGCGTGAAACTGCGTCTTCACTTTCTGCCGCCCATGTGTAGTCACCCTCATAGCCACCGTTATTTTGTGGCTCGTTTAAAAGGTCATAAGCGGCAACAGTTTGGTTGTTTTTGTAACGCTTGGCAATTGCACACCAAAGCTCAACCGTTGCGTTCATCATTTCTTCGTTTTCATAAAGCTCATTACGACCTGCCTTGCCCGTGCAATGATTTTTGCTTTGTCCGCCGGGTGCACCGTGCAAGTCAAGGATTACATAAATTCCGTATTTTTCACAGGTTGAGATTAACCAATCAAGCTTTTGAAAGCCACTATTTTCGTCGGGATTTTCCGCGAGCCACTCAAGGTCTTCTGTCATAAAATTGCGATACCAGAAAGGCACTCGAACGCAGTTAAAACCAAGCCTTTCAATCTGTGCAATATCTTCTTCAGTAACAAAATTATCTTCAAAAGTTTTTACAATTTCATTGGTTTTTTCTTCTCCAAAACGCTCAGTTAAAATTCCAAGTGTATCATAATGCGCCCAGTCCTCTGTATATTCGGGCACAAATCCCATCCATGTTTCCCACAAAAGCCAATTACCTAAATTAATGCCTTTAAGTACTACTTCTTCACCATTTTCATTGACAATGTAGCCGTTTTGAACTGTTAAAAGAGTTAATTCTTTTGGATTAGAATTGTTATAATCTGCAAGGTCTTTTACTTCAGGCTTTGAAGTGCAACCGAAAAGTGAAATAGCCAATATAAATACAAGCAAGAGTGAAATAAACTTTTTCATAAAATCTCCCCTTTTTCTTAATTATATTGGATATTTTTTCATTTTTCAATATAAAAAGAAAAACCGCCTCATAAGAAGCGGTTAATCTCAATACATTTTGGGGAGGAAATGTACTCAAACTTTAAAATTCGCATGGCATTACAAATTTTAAAAGTTTATACGGAGTTTCAGAAAGTTAGCGATTGCTAACTCAAATTAATAATATAACAGTTTTCTCCATTTGTCAATAGTTTTTCAAAGGAAAAAACTGTTATTTTTTTACTTTTTCTTACAAACAAAGCAGAGCCAGCCACCGTCTTCGTAACGCTTGAGGATTTCAAAGCCGTTTGCTTCAAATGCGGCAGTTACTTCGAGTTCGCGAGGCTCGATAATACCCGATGTGATAAACACACCGTCATCTTTAAGAAAATCCCCTACTTGCGAGGTGAAGAAAACAATAATATCTGCAACTATATTTGCCACAATAATATCAAATTTGCCTGTTACTTTATCAACAAGGTTTCCTTGAATAATGTTATATTGAGGCTCTGAAAAGCCATTGACAACGCCGTTTTCCTTTGCAGTTTTAACTGCAAGTTTATCAATATCAACGCCTGTGGCACTACCTGCGCCCATTAAAAGTGACGCAATTGAAAGAATACCGCTACCACAACCACAGTCAAGAACGCTGTCGCCCTCTTTTACATATTTTTCAAGAGTTTCAAGGCAAAGACGGGTTGTGTTATGACCGCCACTACCGAATGCAAGTCCGGGCTCGATATTTAAAACAGCTCTGCCATCTGCATCGTAATCATCAATCCAGAGAGGACGAATAAGCAATTTTTCACCGATTTTCATCGGCTTGAAATACTGCTTCCAGTTATTCTCCCAATCTTCATTTTTACAAGGCTTATACTCAATTGTATGGGGTATATTTTCGCTCTCATATCTCTCTTTTAAGAAAGACACCGCCTCCATATAATTCTCTTCGGGAGAAACATAAATATGCACGAAACCTTTTGTGCGGTCTTTTGCGAGAAGCTCTTCGTCAATAAGGTCAATATTTGCGATTTCCCAAGCCTCTTGCTCTAATGTGCGATAATCTTCAATATAAATACCATAAGGCACCGCCATTGAAGCAATATCTGACGCACGGTCAATATTTTCGGCATCAATTTCTATTTTGATTTCGGTCCAATCCATAATGAATCCCTCCACCGCTTATGCGGTCCCCCTCCCTTTGACAAGGGAGGCAATTTTTGGTAAACAAAAAGCAGAGATTTCTCTCTGCTCTGTTTGCATTTTTCGGTTTGTTGTTAAATCTGCTCTTTAACCTTAGCAGCCTTACCAACTCT
>CAYWFB010000074.1:0-7055 GCA_964457415.1 uncultured Eubacteriales bacterium
CGAGTCTTCTCTTTCTTTTTGTCTGTTAAGTGATATGCCGACTAAAGTCAGCGTGCCCGTTAGGCTTAGTGATATTCTATTCGCCGCAAACTCGCGTAGCGAATATCACTCGGCGTAGGCGAATAGAGTTGCGTGATACTCCGTTAAGAGTATCACGCTAAACTCACCCTATTTTTTCTCATTTATAAACACTCTGAATAGTGGCAAACACGCTGAAAAGAATTTTTTATATGCTTCACAATAGTCGCGGTCGGTTCTTGTGCGCTTGCAACCGCCTGCGCGACATACGGGGTAGTATTTACATTGCTTACATTTTTCGGGTACGGCAAGACTTTCACGCAAGAATTCAATAGCCTTGGTGCTATGAGCAAGTGTATCAAAATTTTCGTTTCCATCATTTATATTGCCGAGCAACCACTCGTCAGTACAATAGAAGTCGCAGGGGTAAATATTTCCGTTACCCTCGGCGACAAACTGGTGCATACAATGACCGCACATTCCGCATTGCTCGGTATGATTACCAAGATATAAATGCACAAGATTGTCAAAATAACGCACACTCGTATATTGACCACGCACATAATCCTTGACATATAAATTAAAGCACTTTATAAGATAATTCGCATATTGCTCGTTGGTCATATAAAGCTCGCTCTCGCTCTTGTCGTCAAAGGGGCGCAGGCAGGGGATAAATTGCAAATATTTAAAGCCTTTTCCTCGGAAATATTTATAAATTTCTTCAATATTGTCGGCACAATGACCTGTAAGAACGGTGAGAATATTGAATTCTACCTTATGCCTTTTCAACTTTTCCGCGGTGTTTACGATTTTATAGAAGGTGTTTTCTCTTTTTTCGTCAACGCGGAATTTGTTATGCTCAAAGCTACCGTCTAGGCTTAAGCCTACAAGAAAATTGTTGTAATGGAAAAACTCGCACCACTCGTCTGTCACAAGAGTTCCGTTGGTCTGAATACTGAAATAAATCTGACTGTTAAGGCGGTTTTCTTTCTTCACAGTTTCAACAAAATGCCTGTAGTAATCGAGCCCTGCAATCAGTGGCTCACCGCCCTGAAAGGCAAATGCCACGCTCTCGCCATTTGCAAAGGCGAGGGCTTTTTTTATTAAGTTGTCAGCGGTGTCCGTAGTCATAACACCGAAAGACGAAACCACGCGAAGCTCTGTAACATTGTGGTAAAAGCAATATTTACACCGCATATTGCAAAGGCTTGACGCGGGCTTAATCATTATTGAAAGGGGAGGCATAATCCCACTCCTTTAAAGTTTAACCCCTCAGCTTTCACCGAGGGGCTTTTTGATTTAAACATTTTCGTAATATTCGTAGTTGATACCGCGACGGTTATCTTTGAAATTATCCATAACCTCGGTCATCTTTTCGTTCATTTCCTCCGCAATTGTGGGGTATGTACTCTGGCGGTTGTAGTTTTCACCCTTGTCGTCTGTAAGCACAAAGAGCCAGTTCTTTCGGGTTTTGTCGAAGAATGCAGGGTTGTCATTTTGCATCTTGCGGAAATATTTGAATGTTACATAGTCATTGTCTGTGAGCACGGGATATTCATAATCCGCATATTCCTCGCGTGCAAGCACATCATCAGTTTTAACTGTGTATTGAAGTGCTTTAAGTTCTTCACGCTTCATATGAAGAATAGGATGCTCCTCTGTGTGAATTGCAGTATCGCTTGTGAGTACAGGGAGCATTGAAACGCCGTCGATTATTCTGTCTGTGGGCAGATAATTTGTCGTGCCGTCGTTGCCTGTAATTCCGCAAAGCTCAATAAGGGTTGGGAACATATCAGCAAGCACGGAACTCTGCTCACGGCTTGTGCCTTCCTCCCAAAGTCCGCCGTTGTTAGTCCATTTAATCATAAACGGAACCTTTTGTCCTGCCTCGTATGCAAGGTATTTGCCACCGCGGAGCTCACCTGTTGAGCCCTCAAGTGCAGGACCGTTGTCACTTGTGAAGATAATAATTGTATCGTCCATAACTCCAAGCTCTTCTAGGGTGTTGAAAAGCTCACCGAGATAATAGTCGAATTCTGTCACGCAGTCAACGTATGTACCCATACCGCTTGTGCCGTCCCAGTCATCACCTGCAAAAACAGGGCCGTGGGGCCACGGAGTTGCATAGTAAGCGAAGAATGGCTCGTCAGAATTTGTAACCTGTTCTGTAATCCAATCATTGATTGAGTTGTGAAGAATTTCAGTAGCATCGCTCTGCTCTTTCTGACCGTCAACGAAGAATTCGTCGGCGCCTTTAACGATTTCATATTCGCCGTTTTCTTCTTCAACGTAATAGAAAGGTGTCATATCGTTAACGTGGTGGCTGCCAAAGAAATAGTCAAAGCCTTGATTTGTGGGAAGATACTCGCCGTAATCACCAAGGTGCCATTTGCCGAATGCGCCTGTGTTGTAGCCTGCATTCTGGAATACTTCGGCGATTGTAATCTCGTCACCGAGCATGCCGTCAACATTGTTACCCATTTCAACTGAGTTGAAAATTCTTGTTGAGGCAAAGGGCGAAAGGGTCTGCTGTGTGGGATAAATAACATTATCAGCATATCCTCTGAAAGGATAACGTCCTGTCATAAGGCTGAATCGTGCAGGTGAGCAAACTGAATAGCTTGAATAGAAATTGTCGAAGCTTATGCCCTCTTCACCAATACTGTCGATGTTTGGAGTGTCATAAATTGCACCGTTGAGTGAAATATCGCCCCAACCCAAGTCGTCCATCAAAATAAAAAGAACGTTGGGCTTGCCTGTGGTGTTTTCATCAACGCCCTTAAGATAATCATCGTGACCTTCCCAAAGTCTTTGAACATTGGGGTCAGAGCGAAGATTCATTGTAATAACATAAAAAGCTGATGTTCCTGCAAGAATAATGCTGACAATACTTGTCACAACAGTCTGTGCACCCTTTTTCTGCCATTGCTTTCTGCCAACAAAGAAAAGAGCAAGAGCTGCAATAATGCAAGGGAGAATTATAAGCAAATTACCGCCAAGACGCACAAGGAAATTATAGTTACTTGCGCCTGAGAAAAGCGGATTTTCAGCGGAGCTCCAACCTGCTTTGCCCGATGTGAATGCACCAAAGCCTGCATCTGCGCCCCAAATTGTATAGTAGAGCACAATTCCAAGACCCGACACGCCGTAGCCTAAAAAATTCCAGATATAAAGCTTTTTGAAAATAAAAAGCCCAAGCATTGTAAGAGCAACCACAATGCACATATAGCCCGCATTCACAACTGCTAAAATGTTAAGTCGCATAATGAGCAATGCAAGTGCGAGAATAACGCCGATTGCCGCCACAATCATTGGAAATACCTTTTTGGATTTGTCAAAAATAATTCCTTTTTTCAAAAAAATCCCTCCCGTGTGAAATAACAAAAATATTATACACTAATTTACCAAAATATTCAATATGCTATTACATATAAAAAGAGCAGTCATTTTTGTGTCTGCTCAAATTTTAATTTTTGAAGTCTTGTGCCGCTGTGTTTATCGCGTCAAAAACCTTTTCGTTGAGGATTTTAATGTCCGCTCTTGACATTTCAGCAGTTTCAATGGGGTCAAGTATTGTTACCGTAACTTCTGGCGAGCCGATTCTCTTGCCGTTTGCCTCAAAAATCATATGTGAGTTATGCAGATATATGGGCACAACTGTAACACCTGTTTTCTGCACAATTTTGAAAGCTCCGTTTTTAAAGGGCTTTGGGGTGTTTGTAAATTCACGTCTGCCCTCGGGGAAAATAAGCATTGAAAATCCGTCATTGATGTTTTCTGCTGATTTGTTGAGTGCGCCTACTGATTGACGGATGTCCTCTTGCTTGATTGATACGCAACCTAAAGGTGCCACAAAGTTTTTAATAAGTGGTAATGCTGCCATAGTGTAGCGGATTACAAAGCCGAAAGGCACACCGCGTAAAGCGTATAAAAGCACCGGGATATCGGCGTAGGATTGGTGGTTGGGAACAAACAGCACCGGTTTATCTGTGGGGATTTTCTCTTTACCGTTAACGGTAAGCGTAACTCCCGCGTCATTGAGGCAATATTCCGACCATTTGTATGCGATTTCGCCTATCGCACCGTCGCGGTTTGGAATTCTCTCGCCTTCTTTTTTGCGCAATTCCTTTTTTAATTGTGGCATTGCAACAAAAATTCCGTAAATAAAAAATTTTGTAAAAAATAAGATTGTGTGAATTTTTTCTTTAAATGCTTTCATAAATTATTCTTCCAGATATTCTATATATTCTTCAAGGCATATGCCTAATTCGTTAATTTTCTTTGCGTGTTCAACACCAACATAGCGAAAATGCCACGGCTCATACATAATTCCTGTAATGTCGGTTTTGTCCTTCTGATAACGAAGAATAAAGCCGTAATTCTCGGCATTTTCCGTGAGCCACTTGAATTGCTCGGTGTTTTCAAACTGTGTGGTCAGATAATAACTGCCCTTTTGCAGAATGTCAAAGCCAAGACCTGTGTTATGTTCGCTGGTGCCTGAAAAAGTGCGGGCGTAATTGGCTTTTTTAATAGCCTGTTGTTTGGTATAGCCTTGATTCATATAAGAGTTTACCGAGCGGGTGAAAAGTCTGTCCTGCAGGCTGATGCTGCGGTAAGCAGATACTAATTCAAGGGGAACTCCTGCATCCTCTGCCGCATTAAACAAATCCTTCAAGGGCTGATAAGCGGCACGGTCAACTGCGTCAACTGAATCATACTCAGGGTAGTTCAGCGAGAGAGCATCAACACTTTTACCGTTTTTCCAATACACCAAATCCCACTCAAAATCCTCGGGTAATTCATAGTCGTTATTGAGCAACATAAGATTTCTGCCGTGCTTAAAAATATCGGCAGGTTGGGCCGTGGGCGAACGGTATGTTACACCGTCATAAAAACTGCCGGTACCGGTCTTTACCGTGGCGGACTGTGTAGTAGTGACTGTTGTGCTTTCTGTGGTGCTCACGGTAGAGGTTTCGGTAGTTGTTGTGGTAGTAGAGGTGGAACTCACCGTGCCGTCTACCTTTTCGTATTCAGGTTCATCTTTAGTAATGTTTGGTAAAATCAGTGCCGTTGCAGTGACAACAATGGCAAGAAATCCTGCCGCAAGAGGAATAATAATGTTTTTGCCGGTTTTGCGTCTTTTCATATATTATCACCTTTTTGATTATTCCTTATTCTACCATAAAAAATTGAGTATGTACAACTGTTTTTTTAAAATTGTAAATATTTGTATTATTTATTGCAGTTTTTATTAAGAATATTTTGAGAATGATATTGACTTTTTTGCGATTTTGTTTTAAACTTATGGGGTAAAAATATTGAAAGGGGTATTTTTCAATGGCTAAAAAACAGTACACACCCGAAGAATATAAAGCAAAGCTCGAAAAAAAGGCTGAAAAGAAGCAAAGATTTTCATCTACCTTCTTAAAGGTTTTCGCATTCGGCCTTGCAATCGCAATGGTTTATTGCGCAACAGTTATTGCAAATACACGAACAGGTCTTTACAGCCTCGGTACATCAAATACAGTTGCTACAGGCTCACAGAGTACAGATGGCGGCGAGTCAGTTGATAATAACGATTCAACAGATTGGGGCGATAATAATACTCAGGCTCCATCAACTGATAATACAGACAATGGTGATTCAAACAACACTGTAAACGATAATAGCGGCAATACAAACAATAATAACGCTAATACGGGCAATGAAGATAAGTCATCTACAAATGCAACAAATTCTCAGCAGGAATACCTTGATATGTATAAAAAGGCTGTTGCAAATGCAAGAGCAAACGCAGCATCAGTTATTCGTGTAAAAGACGGTGTTATCAACTACCAGGGTATCGCTGAAGCAGGTAAGCTTTCAAGCATAGCGGGTACTCTTATAGGTATGTTTATGGTTGAAAATGAAGCTGCAATCGAAGTTGAGAATGAACCTTGGGAAAAGGAAAGCCTTCCCGATGCAAGCAACCTTACACTTAACGGAATTCAAGAGATAAAACGTGCAGACCAGGGCGATACATATCTTATCAAAGTTGTTGCTAAAAATGTTACAAATCCTAAAGCAGGCGATGACGGTGTAGGTTCAATTGCAGGCGTTATCGAAGAAAGCCAGATTGCAGGCGGTATCGCTTCATTTCCGGGTCTTACCTTGGAGGATATCAGCGTTAATTATGAAAATGTAACTGCTATTGCTACAATTGATAAGGCAACAGGTAACCTTATTGCGTTTAACATTGACGCTCCTTGCATTTTCAATATTGGATACGCAAAATTTCCGCTTGTTGGAGAGATTAACAACGCAAGGATTGGTGTTCAGATTATCACAGAATACGCAATTTCTTACTAATTTAAAATACATAATAAACATAATGACCTGACGTCTTTGTCAGGTCATTTTTTGTGCTTGTTATAAAATTTATATCACTTTGCACTTTGCGTTTTGCATTTTGCACTTATTCTTCTGTCTGCTTGCCTAAAAATGATGCCGCAACCGATAAAAGCTTGATTTCTGTCTGTGTGGGCATACTTCCGTCGGGATTAAGCATAAGCACAACCGCGCCTGCCACATCGCCTCCGCCGATAATGGGAAATGCAATCCCTGCCTCGCGGTCGCTGTCCGCCAAGGGATAAAGTGCTTTTGCGTCAGGTGATGCCACGTAGTTTTCACGGTCTTCAATCAAATCCTCAAGTGACTCCGAAATACGTTTATCCATCGCATCCTTTTTGGGTAATCCCGAAACCGCAATAACATGGTCGCGGTCGGTGATGATTACAGGCAAATTTGTAGCCCTGTAAAGCACATCTGTGTATTGCCCCGCAAACTCCGACAATTCACCAATGGGCGAATATTTTTTAAAAATAACCTCACCGTCAGAGGCTGTGTAAATTTCCAAAGGGTCCCCTTCACGGATTCGCATAGTTCTGCGAATTTCTTTGGGAATAACAACCCTTCCCAAATCGTCTATTCTTCTCACAATCCCTGTTGCTTTCATATATAAATCTCCTTTAAATTCAAATCGTGATACTATTATTTGT
>CAYWFB010000075.1:0-7032 GCA_964457415.1 uncultured Eubacteriales bacterium
AAGAGCAACAACGAATATTTTAATCTTGATCTTGCCCAACATAATGTCCTCCTTTGCAAGATTTTGCTTGTCAGCAATCAAAACCCACATCCGCGGATATAGGCTTTGATTGCCGCCCAAGGCCTTTCGGCCTTGGGCGGCTAATTGTTAATTTACATCAACGGAATATAGCGCTCTGCCATATAGACAATGTCCTCCCAAGTAAGGAGACCTTTGCCCATAGCGACCTTCAAGTATGCGCCATTGAAAGCATTGAATGCTTCCTCGGTAATCAAACCGCCGAAGTCGTCAATGGTGAACAGACCGTAGGTTTCAATATCCTGTTGCTTCTGCTCGGCATCGTAAATCATAGTTTTGGTATCAACTTCGAAGATGTTGAACAGACCGCTGATGCCACCAGGCATAGACAACACACCATTGGTGTAGTAGCAGAGGTGCTCGAAAGTTACGGGAGACCATGCTGTGGTTACCTCGCGCTCAATAACAACCTTGTCCAGTGTGATAACCTTCCATGTGTCATTATGTACATCGCCAATCTTAACGAACTTATGTCCCACATAGTCAGCATAATTTTCAGCATCAATGTAAACATACTTTCCAAGATCCAGGTCAAAGAAGCCATGCTCGGAGATAACCTTTACATCGGAGCCATCGGAGAAGTACAGATGGACGATTTCATACTCCATTTCAGCATCATTGTCAACGAATACGATGGGAGCAGACTCGTACTTACCGGTCTCCAGATTCCAAACCAGCAACATCTCGTCGCCCTTCAGACTGTCAACGCGCACCTGCTTGCCGTTTGCAAGAGTAATCAGTGTATCGGGAGTGACACAACTGGAACTCGGTTTTTCCAATGTACCCTTCTGAAATGTGCTATAGTCATACTCATCCAAATTACTATAGGTGACTGTTTCCGTACGATTCCAAGTTGTGGAATCATTTTTGTCGGTAAAGACATAAGTAAGGATAATGCTTCTGGTTGTTGTAGCTGTAGTAAATTCTTTATTAGTAGATGCAAAGTACAAGGTATTCTCGGATATAACAGGAGTAATCTTGGTGCCGTCAGAGTGAACCTGGCCGCCAGTGATTGTCAGCGTATAATCGTCGCAAGTATAGGTCCATACGTTGCTACTAATCGTGCCATTATTGTACAAAGTGGACAGATCAACTGTCTTAACCTTGCTCTCGGACGCGCTCCAATAAGTGACGGATACGCCCGTCAAAACAGGATACGCAGGCCTCCAGTCTCCATCTGCCTTATCGACCAGACGGATACCAGTTGCAGTACCAGCGTTTGTAAACTTGGGGGGCTCGATACTGGTCTTGGTCGCACTTAAAACAAACGTCATTTCTCTAGATACAGTTTCACCTGTCAGTTCACCCTTGTTGTTGTAAATCTGATTATCGGAAACTACCAGCGTGTAGACCGTGCTCTGAAGCTGATTCAAGGTGATGGGAGTATCCTTGTCTACAGCATTATCATTACCATCCTTCACAGTATAGTTAAGATCCTTGCCATACTTCTGAACTTTCAAATCAGCGAAGGTGAAGTTATAGGTACCACCGACAATATTATCCAAATCTACAGACAGCTTGGTTTCCCAGATCCCATTATTCAGCACCTTGCTTGTGGTGATGTTTTCATTCTCACCAGCAAAGACAACCGTAGGCATGATATCCTTGTTTCCTGCTGTGGAACTACCATCACTGGAATTTTTCGACACAATAGAATACACCTGACCGGTATATGTCATCATAGTAACGGATTTCAACTGATATATAACTGTTTCTTTATCAGATCGATTATCTTCAATTGATGCCGTCTGTTCATTTAAATATACAATACCGGTGTTGATCTTCTCATTGTAGACATAAGCAGAGTAATCGAATGCTCCTGTAATGGCCGTCTGAGCATAACTGTTGCTAACTATATTAGCATCGCTTTTGCTAATCCAGTTTTCCTGTTTCAGTTTTCCCTCCAGCAACAGCTTTGCGTTGGAAGTACTCTCATTTGTACCAACCAGAATACCAAAGCCATACACCTTTTTCGATGTATCATATGTAGAGGTCGTGATTTCCTGGCTAGTGGTTACGTTATTCAAAGTGACAGTATACGCATCAGTGCTCTTGATATGGATATTGGAAAGACTACCATTCTTCAGAGATGTGTTTTCAATGGTAACATTGCCCTCACCAACCTGAATGTTATTACGTGCACCTTCAATGTCACAATTCGAAATTGTACTGTTGCCGCTGACAACGACCGCAGAATAACCATAGGGATATCTACCGTCTTTAGCGTTCATTTCGGAGGTATACACATAAGACTCCGGGAAGATATCGCAAATAATATTTACATTATCCAGCACACCGCCATTTTCGACAGTAACAAAGCCATAGGAAACCGCTGCACTCTTGTAGGAGCCATCGCCAGAGAAAGTCATATTGAAGTCATTGCCATAGAAGGTGTATCCATTCTTTACAGACAAAGAGCTTGCTCCAACATTACTCAGCAGAACCACATTGTTTGCAGTTGCGTTGGTTGCGCCGGTTGCGTTCACAGCATCCACAACTTCCAGGTACAGCACAGTGGGAGTACAGAAGTTATAGTCCTGAATGGTGACCTTGACCACGCCGGTGCCGTTAAATTGAATGGTGCCCTTAGTCCAATCGGCATTTGCGGTATAGACACCGGAAACCTGTGTGTTCTCGTCAACCTTATCGATGGTAACAACTACGCCGGAGCTATTGATGGTTGCGCCGTCCTTAGCAGCGAACAGGCTGCCAACAGAAACAGTGTTCTGATTACCAACACGGTACAGGAAATCACCGGTGAACTTGGTTACAAACTTCTCCTCGGACTTATCCTGATTGCCCAATTCAATATCAAGGATTTTGATACCTTCCAGTTCTTTTAGACCCTGGCTCTTAACGCCCCATCCATAACCTGTGAAGAGTTGGTCAAAAGGCAAGTAAATCGCACGGTTATTCTCAACATCAGTATGGTTATGACTACAGCCAGTTACCTTACCGTTTTCAATAACCAGTTCGCTATTATCCACACGGCTGAACTTATAGTCATCCGGACCAGAGTAGCTGGGATGGCCGTTCTTTTCAAACTCACAATAGTAGTAGTTATTCCATTCGCCAAAGTGAACTGTACATCCATTTGCAGTGATGCCGGTCATATCAGGCTGTACATAGTTGCCAACAGTTTTATTATGACGGATAGAACCAATGATCATACCGGAATATCGATACCAGTAATACTGATAGTTGCCGCATACGTCATTGTAAACATCCATCTTTGCTGCAACATGGCAGTTATCAAAACTGATGGTGTCGTCGGTAGCATTACCGCTGCCGTCCACATTACCACGATACATACCCACCAAACCGCCACAGGCTACGTCATAAGAGCCCCACAGTGCGGAAATCTTGTTGGAGTTATCCACGGTGATGTTCTTCAAGGTGATATGGTCATCGTTTGCCGCAGAGGTGTTGCCGGCAATACCGATGATGCCACCATTGCCGGTATTGTAAACGCGGGGGTTACAGTTGGTAATTGCGATGTTTTCAAAGGTTGCTTTACCTGCTGCATAGGCAGCGATGACACCGGTGGGGGTAAATTCGCCATCGGATTCAAAGTTATCAACTGTCAGGTTCTTAATGGTACCGCCATACACATAGCCGAACAGACCCATTGCGGCATTCCAGTAGTTGCCGTCGTAGTTGCCCTTCAGCGCCCAGGTGTTCTGGTAGATATTGGAGATGGTGTGGCCGGCACCGTCAAAAACGCCCTTAAATGCGCCACCGTAGGTGTACCACTTGCTTGCATCGCCGTCTGCAATATTGCTGCTGGGCAGTTTCGTATCTTCGTTGATCTCGTAGATGGCTTCGGGTGCTTCGTCAAGATCAATGGCAGCGATCTCACCGCCTACCTTATGGTAGCCGATAGGGTAGAACTTTCCGCCGTCCTCTACTCCATCAATATCAATGTCGCACAACAGCCTGTAATGTTTATCGCCGTATTCCTCATTGTTATTGGAAATACATTCGTTGAAGAATGCAAACTGGTCAGCATTGGCAATCAAATAGGGATCTGCTTCTGTACCTGTACCACCGGAGAATGCGGTAGCAATGGTTCCCTCCCATTTGCCGTTTGTTTCAGCGATCACGGCGACCTCGGAGAAGGTTGCCATTGCAACGGAGACCTCGCCGGTCAGGGGATCATATGTAAAGGTGTTGTGAGAAGTCAAAGCATCAATGCTATTTACCAGAGTCATGGGGGTGTTTACGCCATTTTCCACATGGTACAGGCGATAATTACCCATATTCAGATGCTGGGGCAGGATCGCGCCCAGGTTTATAACAACAGGAACGGTATTGTCCTTGGCGACACCATCGATATGAACATCCACGGGGATCAGCACTTCGTCGTTCACAGGTGTGAAACCGGTATTGGAGTCGTTCAGGGGAGAAACTGTCAGGGTCAGCTGGTCAGCGCCGGCCTCCATTGCCACACCTGCGGGAGCATATGCGGAAATGTTGCTGCCGATCATGGTTACGCCGCCGGCAGGAACTTTGCCGTCAACAGCTGCCACGGAAGCGGTTGCCCGGTCCAGACCCAGCACAGCCAGGGTTGCGCCACCATCATAATTAGCACCGAAGGAGTCCTGCTCAAAAGCAGCCTGGGTTGCCAGTGCGGTAATGGTGAAATTACCGGCATCCTTGCCCTGGTACTCATTGCCGGCGGTGGTGATCATACTCATAGCGATGGTCATGATCACTTCACCGGAGGGGTGCGTATCACTCAGCTGATTTGCTGCAAGCAGTGTACCGTTGGCGGTTGCACCGCCGTTGAGAACATTGTTCAGCAAGCCGATGGCTTTCAGCTTGGACAGGTCACTGCGGTCCTGTACATCTACGGCGCCGTTGGCAAAATAGACATTGATCACTTCTGCCAGCTTGCCCACCTCGTTCTGAGGAGCGATGGTCAGCTTATAGTTCATTGCCAGATTACCGGCGTTGACCAGCTTGATGTATTTTACATCGGTATAGCCGGGCTCCCAGTTATCATAGCTGAAAACGGTATTGTAACCGGCTTCTTCAACATTGTACCAGGTACCGCTGTTGAGGTCGTCCGTCCAATACATTTCCACATTCAGTGTGCCGGATGTGATAATGTTGCTTGCAGACTGTGTGGAGTCAGTAAACCAAGCGTAGGTACTGCCCAGCAGCATCAAAAAGCACAAGATCAGAGAAATGGCACTTTTAAATAGCGCTGTTTTCTTGTTCATTCTTATATACACCTCTTAAAAAATTTTCGGTAAGCAAAACGCACAAAGCAGACCTTATGCACTTTGGTTACCGGACACACCCTCCCGAAGGAGGGGTGTCGCGGCAGGGAAAAGATTATTTAAAAGTGTAGTTGATGGTCTGGATGTCGTAGAACTCTGCAGAGTTCTCGGGGTTGGTCAGACGCAGCTTCACAGTGAAGGTAGCACCGGTCAGAGCATTGTCAACATCGCCTACACCACAGATGAAGGTGCCAACATAGTTAGCAACATCCAGATAGGTCCAGGGGTTGGTGGTAACGCTTTCCAACAGACCGATCTCGGTGTCTGCCTCCAGAGTCAGGTCGCCATTGTGGAAGCCGACCCAACCGAAGGAACCGTAGTTACCGCCCAGGAAAATCTGGTTTTCGCCCAGATTTCTGTCCAGACTTACATAGAAGTCACAGTACCAGTTAGCATAAGGATTCAGTGCAGCCTCTGCAGGAGTTTCATCACAGCTGAATACATAAGCGGACTCCAGGTTTGCTTCCAGGCCCTCAGTGGGAGACCACTGACCGTAATTGCCCCACTTGATATCAGCGGTATCAGTGTACTCTTCTACGATAGCAACAGGCAACTTATCCTCGCTTACGGGGGGTGCTACGTACTCAGATTCAGCATCATACACAACAGTGAAGGGGCTGAACTCAGTAGTCTGGAAGGTAACGTAACCGGTGTTGGGGTTGTAGGAGCAATCAATCTCCTGGTCATAGTGGTACAACTTTACAGTTGTGGGATCCAGACCAGCGGGGATACGCAGCTCAACAGTAACTTCCTCGGTGTTATCTGCCTTCAAGCCCAGAACCTTAATGTCGAAGGCCTTAACTTCCTGATCAGCAGCTACAACAATATTTGCATCTACATCGCTGGGAGAAACAACAACCTTAACCTCGGTCGCACCCTCGGCTACTGCACCTGCAGGAACCTGAACGGAAGCGACCTTGTAGCCATCGTTGTTGCGGATTTCAGCATTCACGGAGCTAACGCCGGTCTCGAATACGACAGACTTCGTGTAAACAGCGTCGAACTCAGCGTTTGCATCGTAGTTGTTGTCGAAACTATCGTTCTCAGAGGTGTACTGAGTAGCCAGGATCATGATATCAAAGGCACCGCCCAGATCCAGGCCCTGATACTCGTTGCCTGCAGTTTCCTGCATCTTCAGGGCGATGCCCAGATATGCAGCCTTACCCGCTTCCAGAGAACCATAAGTAGTAGTCTCAATGGTATCTACGAACTCTGCAACGGTGCCAACCTTGGTGTAACCGGTCAAGTCGCGGCCAGGCATAGCCAGCTCAGTTGCACTGGAGCAAACATAAACATCGATTACATTAGCCAGAATGGACAGAGCCTTCTGAGAAGTGAACTTTGCGTACCACTTAAGAGCCAGAGTGCCCTCGTTCTCAATCTTCAGAACCTTGGCATCAATATAGCCGGGTTCCCACTTGTCATAATTAAAGATGGGGTCTTGATCTTCCTTGATGGAGTTCCATACGCCGGTATCCTTGTCAAGCAGTTCAAGATCGAGCTTCAATGTACCTGACTGAATTTTGTTACCCGAAGAGGTAACAGAGTCGGTAAACCAAGCGAACGTACTACCAACGAGCATGGATACGCACATCAAAAGTGCAAGACCGCTCGTCAGCAAAGCACGCTTGGTGCTTTTTGTTTTTGTCATATTACCTATGACCTCCTT
>CAYWFB010000076.1:0-6924 GCA_964457415.1 uncultured Eubacteriales bacterium
AGAACATGGGTAAACAAAGAAAACCGTGAAAAACCTGAGTGGTTGGCAGCTTTACTCTTTAGAATGATCCTACTATCAAAAGAGAAACATATGCCGAACGCAACAAAGTAAAAGCGGCATAGCCATAGGCTACACCGCTTAACGAAATTAATTATTCAGTTTAGATACAAGAGCTGCTTTGGGGCACCCGCTCTATCGAAGAAGCCCCAAGGGGATGTTTTTTATGTGCAAAACTATTTTATTTCATCAAGGTTAGCGCCTTTGGTTTCTTTGACTTTAAGGGTGAACATTATTGCGGCGACGGTGACAGTTGGAATTGACACCGCAAGACAAGCCCACCAGATAGGCATAATTGTCATACCTACAATTGTGCAAACATAGCCGAGTGCCAGACCAATAATAACCAGAAGTCCCTCTGCGCCCACAACTGATGCACGGATATCCGTTGGAACCTTTTCGGTCATCATAACATTCATATAATCTCTGCCAATCCAATATGAGCCCTGATAAAGTCCTGCAAGTGAGCCTACAAGGTAAGGATTCCAACCATTGAGAATTCCTAACACAAAGAGAATATACCCCGCAACGCAGAGAATTGAAAATCCCGTAACTGTTGCTTTTCTGCCCAATTTGTCAGCGATAAAGCCCGAAAGAAATGTGATTGTGGCGTAGATTACGGGCACCATAAACAAAGCTTTTGTAATGTCACTTGTGCTCATTCCTGCACGGTGCATTGAAGACTCAAAATACAATGCGATTGCGGGCATTGCAGAGTCAAAAATGATATGAGCAATAATCAGCATTTTTGTGTCTTTATTTGAGAAGATATATTTTACTCCGTTAAACACGCCCGACTGATTTCGTTGGGCTTCTTTTTGCTTCTTTTTAAGCTCTTTTTCTGCCTGACGCTCTTCATAGGGCCTTGAAAGATACGCAATTCGCTCGTTTATAAACACCTTTGTGTCCTTTGCAAAAAGGACGACAAGAAGAACTGCCACAAAGCCTATAAGTGCGGGCACAAGGAATATTTCACGCCATTTGGTTGCATCGTTACCCATCAACATATCGCGAAGAGTGGGAATTAAAATAACGCCTAAAATACCGAAGCTTTTAAGAAAGCTATAAATCTTTGCACGGTGACGGTCGGGGGCTTCTTCGAGGATATAGATAATCTGAATATCGTGACCCATAAAAAAGCTGATAATCGCAAAGCCTACAAGGAACATTATGTAGCTTGAGGACAAGTGAATTACTAAAAGTCCCACCGCCATACCGAGTGTTGAGATAGCGAAAAGCGGTTTTCTGCCCCATTTATCTGCAAGTGCTTTATAAAAGGGTGTCACAATTCCAAGAACATAAGTAAACACGCCTATACTTGAGTGAAATGCAAGACCGTCCTCATAAGTGTAATACTTGCCCATAAAGGGATTATTTACGAAGAACTCTGTTACAAATGAAGATTGCACCGTAACGGTCAGATTGCTTGTCACCTCGTCAAGAATATTGACAATGGCTATAAGTACAAGCAAAACAAAGAAATAGCCTTTATAAACACCCTTGGTGCGTGTGCGGTTAAGCTTTGATAACTGCTTATTTTCTTTTTCAATTATTTTATCTTTTTTCACTTTATCATCCCCTATGGATTTTCATTCAGCTATTCTGCAATAAATCAATCGCATATCTGGCGTATTCTGAAATGTACTGACCCGACTTATACACAACTGCAGGTTGACGAAGATAAACATCATTTGTTAATTCAATAACTACGAGATTTCGCTTATTCACGCTATTTATGAACTGCAAGGGCAAAAGAGTTGCCGCCACGCCCGAGCGAGCCATTTCCCAAGAGGTTGTAAGTCCCACAACCTCTGTTGCTATATCCGGATAAACTTGTGTTGAACTGCAAAGCTTTTCAAAAAGCATACGCATTTCCTGACCCTGACCCACAACTGCAAACGGAAGGTCTTTACATTCTTTAAAATCTATCTTATCAACATTTTTAAACTTCGGGAAATTCTTAACCAAATCTTCTGAAAGCACTAAAACAAGTCTGTCGGGCTCGATTAACTTAACTTCCAGTTGAGAGTCGTCAACGGGCAAATTCACGACTGCAAAATCAAATTTTCCGTCGACTACATCCTTGCGAAGCAATTCACTCCCCTCTTCGACCAACTTAACCTGCACACCAGGGAATTTTTTTCTGACTTTTTTGACAATATCGGGGATAAGATAAGCACTGCGGAAAGGTGTTATTCCGATAACCAATCGACCTTTATCGCCTGATTTGAACTGCTCCATAGAGCGTAACAGCTGTTCTTCTTTATAAAGCAATTCTTTGGCTTCACGAACAAAATATTCACCTGCGGCGGTAAGCCTTATAGGATTGGTGTTACGGTCAAACAGTTGCACACCCAGTTCTTTTTCAAGAGCCAATATCTGCTTGCTTAATGCGGGTTGAGTAATATTAAGCTTTTCTGCCAATTGAGAAAAGTTGCCTATTTCTGACAACAAAACTGCATATTGAAGTTGACGGGAATTCAAAATATTCACGACCTTATATATTATATGTTATAAAGATTATTCCTTAACAATTTATAGGTTATCACTTTCAATAAAAAAAATCAATGTTTTTTGCTTCAAACACTTGATCTTTTCAAAAATTTTCAATATAATATAACCTGTTGGTAATAATGCCTATAACAAAATAAATATAGGAAAGGAGATTACATATGCCAAGTTCACTTATATACTTAGGTATAATGCTTGCAGTAATCCTTATTTGGTTTCTGTTGTTCAAACGACCCGTTTATGAAGCAATTTTCATAAGCTTTCTCGTTTTGCTGACAGTAACCGGTACTTGGGGAAATGTGTTGACTTATGTTAATGAAGCACTTTCCACTTCTCTTTTATACTCGATGGTGGCGTTTGTTGCCATGTCAATTCTTTTGACAAAAACAAAAATTATTGACAGTTGTATAGCTGTTATACTTTCTTTACTCGGTAGAGTTACCGGTGGTGCAGGTTATGCCGCTGTAATCGCAAGTAGCTTTATGGGTGCACTTTCGGGATCCGGTCCCGGTAACGTTATGGCAACGGGCACAATTACCATTCCTGCTATGAAGCGTTCGGGCTTTCCTGCAGAGCTTGCCGCTAATATTGAGAGTAACTCAAGCTATCTCGGCAATATGATTCCTCCCTCTTCAAATATTGTTGCGGCTATGGGTGCTTTTGCGGCACTTTATCCAGACTCAAACATTTCTACCGGGCAGTTCTGGATGGTGCTGTGGGGAATTTCTCTTTGGTTTATTGCTCAAAGACTTATTACTGTATTTGCTTTCTGCAAGTACTACAAGGTTAAGCCTATGTCAAAGGAAGAGCTTCCCAGCCTTAAAGAAACCTTAAAAAAAGGTTGGCAGGGGCTTCTTCTCCCAGTAATTATTTTATTGCCCTTCGTTCTTGACTTCTTATTTAAAGATAATTTCTTCACTGAAAGACTCGGTGCAGACGGTGCAAAGTATCTTTCAAGCTCAATTCTTCTCTTCATTGGTGGTATTTCAGCAATTTATGCCTGCCTTATTGCAAAGGATAAATCCGTTGTAAAAATTTCATCAATTGCAAAAATGTTTGGCGACAGCGTTAAAACCATTTCACCTGCCATTTCAGTTTGTGTATTCGGTTACATGATTGGCGAGCTTTTTGCAGACCTTAATGTTGCAGAAGAGCTTGGTGCAATTATCGGCACATGGAATTTCGGTAAGCTTGGTACTGTTATTGCAATCTGTTTGATTACCTGCTTTATGGGTATGGTTATCCCCGGTTCTTCATTAGTTGTTATTTTTGGGCCTGTTTTCATTACCACACTTGCTAATGTCGGCGTTGAGCCTCTTCTTGCGGCTGCAATGCTCCCTTGCATTTGCGGTGTTATGTGCGGTATTACGCCTCCCTTGGCACTTGGTCTTTACGCAGGTATGTCAATTGCAGAATCAGACTTCTCAAAAACCGTTAAAAACGACCTTTGGTGGGTTGCTCTTCAATTCATATTAGAAGTTGTGGTTCTTATGGGCTTCTTGCCGATTATAGGATTATAAGGAGGTTATGTCATGAAAATCAAAGAAATTCTTAAGAAAATCAGTAATGTATTAAGCACCGTCTTTGGCTATGGCATTATGCTCTCACTTTTCGTTGGCGGTCTTACCTTCTTTGGATACTTAATCGCACTCTTTATCGGTGGTGACATTGCCACAGAAATCTGCACATTCCTTTACAAAACGATACTTCCCATAGTTATTAAAACCTCAACAATTATGGTTTTACTCGGTATTGTTATAATGTATCTCAATGGCGAAGTGGCTCTAACTTCTAACAAAAAGAAAGCCTCGAAGCACGATTCAGAATTGTAATCAATATTATATATGCGAAAAAAGTCTGCCTCACTCTCAATGGTGAGACAGACTTTTTTTAATTTTTATCAAAATCCATCGCCGACAACTATTACATACACTATTTCGGCATCAACATTCTCAATACCCCTACATACAAAAACTCCTCACCGATTTCTCGATGAGGAGTTCATTTTAAATATAGAGTTTTACTTCAATATCTCGCCATGCCTTTACTCTGCGGGTTGGGGATATGGAATAGACATATTCCTGTGCATCCTCGATTGTGAGAGTAAATTCAGCGAACCTTGTGAAGTTCTCCGTTAGTCCTTGATAGCAGCCTGAGCTGCTGCAAGGCGAGCAATCGGAACACGGAATGGTGAGCAAGATACATAGTTGAGGCCAATCTTGTGGCAGAATTCAACTGAAACAGGGTCGCCGCCGTGTTCACCACAGATACCGTAGTGAAGGTTCTTGCCGCTTGCCTTACCCTTAGCAACTGCCATTTCCATAAGAGCGCCAACGCCACTCTGGTCAAGCTTTGCAAATGGGTCGTTTTCGAAAATCTTGCAATCATAGTATGCTGTAAGGAACTTACCAGCGTCGTCACGGCTGAAGCCATAAGTCATCTGTGTAAGGTCGTTTGTACCAAAGCAGAAGAAGTCAGCTTCTTTAGCGATTTCGTCAGCTGTGATACATGCTCTTGGGATTTCAATCATTGTACCTACTTCGTACTTGAGGTCTGCGCCTGCTGCTGCGATTTCAGCGTCAGCAGTTTCAACAACAACCTTCTTAACGAACTTAAGTTCTTTAACGTCACCAACAAGAGGAATCATGATTTCAGGAACGAGGTTCCAATCAGGATGAGCGTTCTTAACGTTGATTGCTGCACGGATAACAGCCTTTGTCTGCATTGCTGCGATTTCAGGATATGTTACTGCAAGACGGCAACCACGGTGACCCATCATTGGGTTGAACTCGTGAAGTGAAGCGATGATAGCCTTGATGTCTTCAACTGTCTTACCCTGTGCGTCAGCAAGGAGCTTGATGTCAGCTTCTTCTGTAGGAACGAACTCGTGAAGAGGTGGGTCAAGGAAACGGATTGTAACGGGGTTGCCTTCAAGAGCTTCGTAGAGCTTCTCGAAGTCGCCCTGCTGATAAGGAAGAATCTTCTCAAGAGCAGCTTCTCTTTCTTCAACTGTATCTGAGCAAATCATTTCACGGAATGCAGCGATTCTGTCTTCCTCAAAGAACATATGCTCTGTACGGCAAAGACCGATACCTTCTGCACCGAGCTCAACTGCCTTCTTAGCGTCAGCAGGAGTGTCAGCATTTGTACGAACCTTAAGAGTTCTGTATTTGTCAGCCCAAGCCATAATTCTGCCGAATTCGCCTGCGATTTCAGCGTCAACTGTTGGGATGATACCATCATAGATGTTACCTGTTGAACCGTCGATTGAGATATAGTCGCCTTCAACATATGTCTTACCAGCGAGTTCAAACTTCTTGTTTTCTTCATCCATCTTGATTTCGCCACAGCCAGATACACAGCAAGTACCCATACCACGAGCAACAACGGCTGCGTGAGATGTCATACCGCCACGAACTGTGAGGATACCCTGAGAAGCTTTCATACCTGTGATGTCTTCAGGTGATGTTTCAAGACGAACAAGAACAACCTTTTCGCCTCTCTCGTTCCATTCAACAGCATCTTCAGCTGTGAATACAACCTTACCACAAGCAGCACCGGGAGATGCGCCAAGACCCTTACCAGCGGGAGTTGCAGCCTTAAGAGCAGCAGCGTCGAACTGTGGGTGGAGGAGTGTGTCAAGGTTTCTGGGGTCAATCATAGCAACTGCTTTCTTCTCGTCAATCATACCTTCGTCAACGAGGTCGCAAGCAATCTTAAGAGCAGCCTTAGCTGTTCTCTTACCGTTTCTTGTCTGGAGCATATAGAGCTTACCAGCTTCAACTGTGAACTCCATATCCTGCATATCTCTGTAGTGGTCTTCGAGGATACCGCAAACTCTTACGAAATCTGCATAAGCCTCGGGGAACTTTTCAGCCATCTGTGCGATAGGCATTGGAGTTCTAACACCGGCAACAACGTCTTCGCCCTGTGCGTTAACAAGGAATTCACCCATAAGGCCCTTTTCACCAGTAGCGGGGTCACGTGTGAAAGCAACACCAGTACCGCAATCGTCACCCATGTTACCGAAAGCCATAGCCTGAACGTTAACAGCTGTACCCCATGAATAAGGGATATCGTTGTCACGACGGTAAACGTTTGCACGGGGGTTGTCCCATGAACGGAAAACAGCCTCAACAGCACCCATAAGCTGTTCTCTTGGGTCTGATGGGAAGTCTTTACCAATCTTTGCCTTGTATTCAGCCTTGAACTGACCTGCAAGCTCTTTAAGGTCATCAGCTGTAAGCTCAACGTCCTGAGTAACGCCACGAGCTTCTTTCATTTCGTCGATAAGAACTTCAAAGTACTTCTTACCAACTTCCATAACAACGTCAGAATACATCTGGATAAATCTTC
>CAYWFB010000077.1:0-6677 GCA_964457415.1 uncultured Eubacteriales bacterium
TGTTTGAGGATGGGGTATGATGCTCATTTCTGAGCACGTTTAGATAATAAACCATAAATATTAAAAAACAATGAATATTCTTTTAAAAAACCGAAAAAGAAATGTGAATACGCAAAAAATTAAAAATTTTTAAAGAAATTATCGAACAAATGTTTACTTTTTGAAAATTATGTGTTAGAATATAGAAAAAAGTAGGCTTTTTTATAAAGAAAGTTTAATTGAGGTGGATTTTATGCGACCTATTAACGATACACAACAAAAAATTTATGAATTTCTTTGCGAGCGTTCACAATGCGGTGTTCCGCCGTCAGTTCGTGAAATCGGTTCTGCGGTGGGGCTCAAGTCAACATCTTCTGTTCAGGCAAATCTTGATGCGCTTGAAGAGGCAGGCTATATTGAGCGTGACCCACTTTTGAAGCGTTCAATCCGTGTTCTCGGTCAGGCAGAAAATGTAACAAGCGTTCCTCTTTTGGGTACTGTTACTGCGGGTATGCCCATTCTTGCAGTTGAGCAGATTGAGGGATATATTCCCTATAACGGCAGAGTGTCACGTGACAAATCTCTTTTTGCTCTTAAAGTAAGGGGCGAAAGTATGCTCTGGGCGGGTATTCTTGACGGTGATGTGGTTATTTGTGAGAAAACTCCTTATGCAACAAACGGCGAGATTGTTGTTGCTATGATTGAAGACGAGGCAACAGTTAAGCGTTTTTATAAAGAAAACGGTCATTTCCGTCTCCAACCCGAAAATGATGCCTATGAACCCATTATCACCAATGAGGTTGTAATTTTGGGTAAGGTTGTTGCACTTTATCGTTATTACTAAAAAGTAAATACCAACTTGAATCGGCTCCCTCTGACGAGGGAGCTGTCATTTTTGAAGAAAATGACTAAGGGAAAGAAATAATTCACTCAGCCACCACTACGTCAATGCTATTGCGTTGCCACCTCCCCATCAAGTGAGGAGGCTATATGCGTCCCCACTCCCAATAACCAAGAGAGGCTTTTTGTTAATACATAATTCATTTGACATTTACTTAAAAAAATAATATACTAAACCTACAATGGATAAGTTTCGATTATTTTGAACGGAGATACAGTATGAATATAAAATTTTCTGCGCCTTGTCTTTTAGGCCTTGAGGGTCTTGTGGCACAGGAATTGCGCGATATGGATGCGCAAAATGTTGAGGCCAAAAACGGCAGAGTTGATTTTGAGGGTGACGAGAATATCCTTGCCCGTGCAAATATCTGCTCACGATACAGCGAAAGAATACTCATCAGAATGGGCGAATTCAAGGCAATTACCTTTGAACAGCTTTTTCAAGGAGTTAAGAATATCCCGTGGGAGCAGTGGATTGGTAAATTTGACGCATTCCCCGTAAAAGGCTATTCGCTTAATTCTCAGCTTCATTCAGTCAGCGACTGTCAGGCAATCATCAAAAAGGCTATGGTTGAAAGGCTTAAATCCAAATATGGAATTTCCTGGTTTGAAGAGTCAGGCGCAATTCATCAAATTCAGTTCTCAATTATGAAAGACATTGTGACGGTGTTTATTGATTCTTCGGGCGTGGGACTTCACAAAAGAGGTTACCGTCCCGTTGCAAACTCGGCACCAATCAAAGAAACTCTTGCGGCGGCAATGGCAGATTTAGCTCGTCTTCGCCATTATCACACACTTTATGATGTTTGCTGTGGCTCGGGCACAATTCTCATTGAGGGTGCAATGAAAGCAATGAACATTGCCCCCGGACTTCGCAGAGCATTCATTTCTGAAAGATTTGAAAATATCCCGTCAACTGTGTGGCAACAAGAACGCGCAAGGGCACAGGATTTGGTAATCAAAGATGCAGATTTTATGGCTTATGGCTCCGACATTGATTTCCATGCACTTGAAATTGCACGCGAAAACGCAAGACGTGCAGGCGTTGGTATGAAAATCGACCTTTCAAAAAAGGATTTAAAAGATTTCAAACCAAAAAGCGAAAAAGGTACGGTTATCTGCAACCCACCTTATGGCGAGAGAATGCTTGACATAAAGGCGGCAGAGGATATTTACAGAAGTATGGGTAATATCTTTAAAGCAGAGCGTGGCTGGGCATATTACATCATAAGCCCTGATGAAAGCTTTGAAAAGTGCTTTGGCAGAAAAGCAGATAAGCGAAGAAAATTATACAATGGTATGATTAAGTGTCAGTTATACATGTACTATAAATAAGGTGATTATATGAAACATGTTTTTATTGTTAACCCCGTTGCGGGCAAAGGCAAAACCGCAAAGGCATATATTTCTACAATTGAAAACTATGTCAAAGAGCACAATATGGATGCCGAGATTTATGTGACAAGAGCAAGCCGTGACGGTATGAAGCACGTTGAAGAGCTTGCCAAAACGGGCGAAGAAATCCGTTTTTATTCCTGCGGTGGTGACGGCACTCTTTATGAGGTTGTGAACGGTTGCTATAAATACCCCAACTGTCAGGTGGCGAATATTCCTCTTGGTTCGGGTAATGATTTCTGCCGTCTTTTCGGTAAGAATATAAATCTTGATGACCATGTAAACGGAATTCCTATGAAGCTTGACCTCATTGAAACCGATGGCACGGTTGCAATCAACGAGTGCGCAATGGGTCTTGATTCGGAAATCTGTGCAAAGCAGGGCGATTTCAAAAAGCTTCCCGGTGTTAACGGTGAAATGGCGTATACTGTTTCTGCCCTTTACTGCCTTATGGGTAAATACAAAAACCGCTTCAAAATCACTATTGACGACAAAGAGGTTTTTGAAGACGATTATCTTTTCTGCTATATCGGCAATTCCCGTTGGTACGGCGGCGGATATATGGCGGCACCATATGCAATGCCCAACGACGGTTGGCTTGATGTTGTTATGGTCCGTTGTGACCGTGGCAGAATAAAGCTTTTACCACTTATTCCAGGGTATAAAAAAGGCGAGCATCTTGATTGGAATATTACTGAATTAAGACACGCAAAAAAGGTTAAGATTGAGAGCCAAACTCCCGCCGCAGTTAATGTGGACGGCGAGTGTGCTTATGTAACCGAGCGCGAATTCAAGCTTTTAGAGGGCGCAATCAATTTTGTTGTACCTCGTGGCTCAGAATTTTTAGATATGTAAGGTAGGGCGGATTTGCCTCCCTTGTTAAAGGGATGGGAACCGCCGTAGGCGGTGGAGGGATTCCTCTGCCGTTTTTGTATTAGGATGAGTGATTATGTATAATTTTTTCGTTAATAAAACCCAAAAACAGGGTGACTGTTATTTCATAACGGGTGCAGATTTCAATCACATCAAAAACGTTCTGCGAATGAATGCGGGTGACACCTTTCTTGTAAGCGAAGAGGGTGTCAGCAATCTTTGTGAAATTAATGCATTTGAAAATGATATTGTAATCGCAAAAATTATTGAAGAAGACTATAATGACACTAACTTACCCATTAAAATCTATCTTTTTCAGGGGCTCCCTAAAGCCGACAAAATGGAGTTGATTATTCAGAAAACCGTTGAATTGGGTGTTGAGGGGATTATCCCCGTTGAGATGAACCGTTGTGTTGTAAAGCTTGACGACAAGAAAAAGAAGAGCAAGGTTGCTCGTTGGCAGGGGATTTCCGAAAGTGCCGCAAAGCAGAGCAAACGAAATGTGATTCCCGAAATTTCAGATGTGCTTACATATAAAGAGGCTTTGGCAAAGGCGAAAGAGCTTGATTTGTTGCTTGTGCCATACGAGAGTAAAAACGGAATGGAAGACACAAAATCAGCTCTTGCAGAGATCAAAAGCGGAATGAGCGTGGGTATTTTAATCGGTCCCGAGGGCGGATTTGAAGAAAGCGAAGTTGACCAAGCCTTGCAGATGGGTGGGAAGGTAATTTCGCTGGGAAAAAGAATTCTTCGTACCGAAACCGCGGCGATTACCGCTGTTGCAATGTGTATGCTTTATGCTGAAACCGAATTGAGTGATAACTAATGAAACAATTACCTCTTGAATTTCAAGAGAGAATGAAAAAACTGCTTGGTGCGGAATATGAGGATTTTATAAAATCCTACGACGAAAAGCCTGTAAGAGCGTTCCGCGTGAATACTGATAAAATCTCTTTTGCAGATTTTGAAAAAATAAATATCTTCTCAACTGAAAAAATTCCTTATGTAGAAAACGGATTTTATTTTGATTATGATGGCATAGGAAATCACCCTTATCACCACTCGGGTATGATTTACATTCAGGAGCCCGCCGCAATGGTGCCTGCCGAGAGCATTGAAATAAATCCTGATTGGAAAGTGCTTGATTTGTGTGCCGCACCCGGTGGCAAGAGCAGTCAAATCAAAAACAAATTGGGCGAAAATGGTGTTCTTGTATCAAACGAGATTGTGCCGTCGCGTTGTAAAATTCTGACGGGCAATATGGAACGAATGGGCTTTAAAAATGTAGTCACAACATGCATGAACCCGCAGAAAATAGCAAAAGAATTCCCTGAAATCTTTGATATGATTATGGTTGACGCGCCTTGCTCGGGTGAGGGAATGTTCCGCAAGGAAGAAATCGCAATTGACGAGTGGACACCTGAAAATGTAAAAATGTGTGCCGAAAGGCAGGCGGGAATTCTTGATTGTGCCGTGAAAATGCTTAAAGCTGGTGGGTACATAGTATATTCCACTTGCACTTTTTCGCTTGAAGAAAACGAAATAATGGTTGATTCATTTTTGCAGAAATATCCTAATTTTGAGCTTGTTCCTGTAACACAAATGGTGAGAGAAAACACAGCTGACGGAATAAAATTTGACGGTTGCAAATGCGAGAAAATTCATTATGCACGCCGTTGCTATCCTCATAAGACAAAGGGTGAGGGTCAATTTGTGGCGGTGCTTCATAATACAAATGAGAATTATGGCTCTTCCTCAAAGAATGATGTAAAAAAAGAAAAAATCGACAAAACTGTTATCGATTTTCTTGATGATACACTTGTGTCATATAATAAAGATTATGTGCAGATTTATAACGGTAATCCCGTGTATTTCACACCCGATTTCCCCATAAGAAAGGGCGCGGCGTTTTCTTGTGGTGTGACAATCGGCGAAATTCGTAAGAATTACATTCAGCCCCATCACCAATTATTTATGGCTATGGGTGAATGTTTCAAACGAAAAATTGAGCTTTCAGCGGATAGCGAAGAAATCAAAAAATATCTTCACGGCGAAGAGTTTGAGACCGACTGCGAAAATGGTTGGGCGGTAGTCCTTGTTGACGGTTGTACCGTCGGCGGAGTAAAGGTATCAAACGGCAGAGCTAAAAATCATTATCCTAAAGGATTGAGAACCAAGTAAATAACTTGAAAAGTCCTCTTTTGTGTGTTATTATTGTTTTGCAATAAGTTTAAAATAAATTTTTACATAAGTTAGTATCCGGAAAGGTGAAAGAGATGAAAAAACTATCAATTGTTGTTCCGTGTTATAATGAAGCTCCGATGATAGAAATTTTCTACACAATCGGTTGAATTGGAACTAAAAAAGCTTGAACACATTGATTATGAGATATTGTTTATAGATGATGGTTCTGTTGATGATACTTTAAAAATTATCAAAGAAGTCAGTAGAAAGCATGATAAGGTTAAATACATATCGTTATCACGTAATTTTGGTAAGGAATCTGCAATTTATGCAGGTTTAAAAAACTCAACTGGTGATTATGTAGTGATTATGGATGCTGATTTACAAGACCCGCCGTCACTTATTCCCGATATGTTATACGCAATAGAAAAAGAGGGATATGATTGTGTTGGTTCAAGACGCGTTAACAGAAAAGGTGAACCTCCAATCCGTTCGTTCTTTGCGCGATTATTTTATAAAATAATAAATAAGATATCCGATGCTGAAATTGTTGACGGTGCAAGAGATTTTCAAATGATGACCAGAAAAGTCGTAGATGCCATTCTTTCTATTAAAGAATACAACCGTTTTTCAAAAGGTATTTTCGGTTGGGTAGGTTTCAAGAAGAAATGGCTCGAATATGAAAACATAGAACGGGCCGCCGGAGAAACAAAATGGAGCTTCTGGAAATTGTTCATCTATGCAATTCAGGGGATTATTGCATTTTCAACCACGCCACTCGTTATAGCTTCAGTTTTTGGAATGCTGTGTTGTGTTTTTGCGGCGTTAATGCTGATTTTTATTGTTGTAAAAACACTTATTTTTGGAGACCCTACTTCAGGATGGCCGTCTTTGGTTTGTATTATTCTATTATTAAGTGGTTTGCAGATGTTTTTTATAGGTGTCTTGGGACAGTATTTAGCAAAAACTTATCTGGAAACAAAAAGAAGACCTATATATCTTGTCAGTGAAACCAATATAGAACAAAAAGAGAATTGAATAAAATAAAAAATCCGTTGAAGCCAAAGACGTTCAACGGATTTTTTATTGGGACCGACACTCAAAATGGAACCGGTCTAAAAACCTGATTTTCTTTATAAATTATTCTTCTTTATACATTTCGTCGCCATATTTATCCAGTTCGGCATTTTCATCGCAATAAAAATCACATTCATAGTACAATGCTCTCTTTACCGCATCTAAACTATCATAAATACTAATACCACCTATACTTTCCCAATTTCCAGTATGTTCATCATATTCTTGAACATATAATTTAAACTGGCTATCTTGCTTCAAAATCAAAG
>CAYWFB010000078.1:0-6531 GCA_964457415.1 uncultured Eubacteriales bacterium
GCTTTGCAAGACGAGTATAGTTATTGTTACCGTCATTTTCAAACTGTGTGAAAACAAGGTTCCAAACTTCGATAAAGCGGTCACATTCGCAACCAACCTTACAGTCAGGACTGCCGCAACCCTTATCGGGGCCACGGTCAAAATAAATTTCTGAACAAGGACCGCAGGGGCCTGCACCGTGCTCCCAGAAATTATCTTCCTTACCGAAGCGAACCATGTGTGATGGGTCAACGCCTACCTCTTTAGTCCAGATGTCAAATGCTTCATCATCTTCAAGGTAAACGCTGACATAAAGCAATTCTTCAGGGATTTCAAGAACCTTTGTGAAGAATTCCCAAGCCCAAGCAGTTGCTTCGTGCTTGAAATAGTCACCAAATGAGAAGTTACCGAGCATCTCGAAATATGTTCCGTGACGAGCAGTTTTACCAACGTTCTCAATATCAGGTGTTCTGATACATTTCTGACAAGTTGTAACACGCTTTTTAGGTGGTGTTACCTCACCTGTAAAGTATTTTTTCATTGGTGTCATACCTGCGTTGATAAGAAGAATACTCTTATCGCCCTGAGGTACGAGTGAAAAGCTTGGAAGACGCAAATGGTCTTTGCTTTCAAAAAATGCAAGATATTTTTCTCTTAATTCATTAAGACCTGTCCATTTCATACAGACTACTCCTATTATATAAAAATTTATATTCAAATAATTATACAATTATAAGGGCAAGATGTCAACAAAAAATGCAAAGTGCAAAATGCAAAATTGGTAAAAGATTATTTTTGGGGCAATTCATTTATTATGTCAGTAAAGCCTAACACATAATCTGCCGATACATTATAAAATTTGCAAAGTTTAATCAAGTGTTCAATTGTTAAAGGTCTTTTTCCTATTTCATATTGTCCGTAGTATTGTTGTGTTGTCCCTAACAATTTTGCTATATCACTTTGTTTTAAATCCTTATCTGTTCTTAAATCCTTAATTCTTTGTTGATAATTCATATTTTCCACTCCTGATTTTGTTTATATATAAAAAATATCATAAATCACAAATGATTTGTTGACATTAAATCAAATATGATTTATAATATAGCTGTAAATCATTTATAAATTACATAGGAGATGATATTATGCGACAGGGTTTAGAAGATTTATGGAATTATTATTTAATTGAAGTGCCAATTAAAAACACTAAAAAAGAGGATATTCTTATAAGGGACTATTCTAAAAAAGAAAATAAATTCCGTTCAAGGCTAAATGATGAACAAATTAGTTTTCTTGACGAATACGACAAAGCCGTATCTGAAATCAGTCGAATCAGCGAAAGACACGCATTTATTAAAGGTGTTATGTTTGCAACACGATTTGTTTTTCAGGCATTATGTGATGATTAAATTTTTGAAAGGTAATTGTAGTCTAATTGCACATTTTTAGGTGTCATTCGCCGTCCCCTACGAAACAACAAAGGCGAGGTCAAAATCCCCGCCCTTGTTATATTAAATTAATTTTGCACTTTGCATTTTGAATTTTGCATTTAGAAGAGTCCGTCTATCTTTCCGTCTGCATCCACATCAATTTTATAAGCTGCGGGAACTTTGGGAAGACCCGGCATTGTCATAATGTCGCCTGTGAGGGCTACGATGAAACCTGCACCTGCGGAAAGCTTTACCTCGCGAACTGTCATCTGGAAGTTTTCGGGCTTACCGAGCTTTGTGGGGTCGTCAGAAAGTGAATACTGTGTCTTTGCAACGCAAACAGGGAGCTTATCCTGACCGAGAGCCTCAATATCCTTGATTGCCTTTTCTGCGGCTGCTGTGAAGATTACACCGTCTGCACGGTAAATCTCTTTTGCGATTGTGTTAAGCTTTTCTTTAATTGAAAGCTTTTCGTCATAGATAGGAGCAAAATCTGCCTTACCCTCGTCGATTGTTGTGCAAACCTTTTCTGCCAAATCCATACCGCCCTCGCCGCCTTTTGCGAATACCTCTGCAAGAGATACGGGAACCTGCATTTCTTCACAGAAATCCTTGATGAAAGCTACTTCTGCGTCTGTATCTGTGTGGAACTTGTTGATAGCAACAACAACCGGCACATTATATTTCTTCATATTTTCAATATGAGTTTTAAGGTTTACGATACCTGCTTTAAGTGCGTCAACATTTTCATTCTGCAAATCTGCACGAGCCACACCGCCGTTATATTTAAGAGCACGGATTGTAGCAACAACCACGATGCAATCAGGCTTAAGTCCTGCATAACGGCACTTGATGTCAAGGAACTTTTCAGCACCGAGGTCTGCGCCGAAGCCAGCCTCTGTAATGCAGTAATCAGCAAGTTTAAGAGCAAGCTTTGTAGCAGTAACAGAGTTACAGCCGTGAGCGATATTTGCGAAAGGTCCGCCGTGCATAATAGCGGGAGTATTTTCAAGAGTCTGAACAAGGTTGGGCTTGATTGCATCTTTAAGAAGTGCAGCCATTGAGCCGACTGCGTTAAGGTCGCGAGCATAAACGGGCTGATTATCAAGAGTGTAAGCAACAAGGATATTGCCAAGTCTTGTTTTAAGGTCTTCAATATCAGTTGCAAGGCAAAGAATAGCCATAATTTCACTTGCAACGGTAATCATAAAGCCGTCTTCACGGGGAACACCGTTCACCTTACCGCCAAGACCAACGATTACGTTACGGAGTGCGCGGTCATTCATATCAAGACAACGCTTAAAGAGAATTCTTCTCTGGTCAATTTTAAGGTCATTACCCTGCTGAAGATGATTGTCGATAATAGCGCAAAGAAGATTGTTTGCGGCTGTGATTGCGTGCATATCGCCTGTGAAGTGAAGGTTGATGTCTTCCATAGGAATAACCTGTGAATATCCGCCACCTGCGGCACCGCCCTTAACACCGAAAACTGGACCCATTGAGGGCTCGCGAAGTGCGATACAAGCGTTTTTGCCGATTTTGTTCATTGCCTGACCAAGACCTACTGTAATAGTAGTTTTGCCCTCGCCTGCGGGAGTGGGGTTAATAGCAGTTACAAGAATAAGCTTGCCGTTTTCTCTGTCAGCATATTTTTTATTGAGTGAGAGAGGAAGCTTTGCCTTGTATTTGCCGTAGAGCTCAAGGTCATCAGCGTCAATATTGAGTTTCTTTGCGATTTCTGTAATAGGTAAGCAAGTAGTCTGTTGTGCAATCTGGATGTCTGAAAGCATAATAAAATCCTCCGATATATTTTAATCTCTTTTAATTTTTGTCAAGTAACAGAAAAGATTTCCGCCAACAACGTTACCGAGTGTGATTACAATCAGCGGTAAAATCCATTTGGAAATTGGTAATGAAAGCATGAAATAGAACATATCAGCAACGCTGTGTTCAAAGCCTGCAAGGATAAACACGCTTACGCAGAACACTACAACGATTGTTGAAGAAAAGTTCTTTTCCTGACCGTGATTGATAAAAGTATCGACGGCTATGTACATCATTATTCCGCAGAAAATACCGAGAATGAAAAGGCTTAAAAGGTCGTCTTCTGCCTTACCGAGTGCCACGGTGGTACAACGGTCAATGATTTTGTCATAAACCTTTGTGAAACGAATCAGCAATGCGGACAGTCCTGTTCCCACAAAGTTGCCAAGCCACACGAGTGCCACAAAGCCCCAATATGCAGGCTTGTTTTTGCACATATATGGTGCTTTGCCTGTGAAAAGGTTCAGCTTGAAAACGAGAACCGTCAAAAGTCCTACTGCGAACAGAATTGAGCCTGCTACGGTATTTTCAACTGACAGGAAAACCACACAACCGATACTGATTGCCATACCTGCAAGCACGGCGAATGAGAATTCTTTTAAGTGTTTTACCATTTGTTATTCCTCCTTCTTTAGGCTGACGGGAGGCGAGCCCATCACGCCTGACAAACGATAATTTTCCGTCTGACTCGTTTCATCACTTGAAATACGCCATTTCAAAAATGAGTGCGAAGTCGCACGGAATAAGGCGACGAGCGAAACCGTAATGTGTTCGACTCCCGTCAGCCTATGGAATTGTCCAAAAAAGAAAACTGGACAATCCGATTTTGAAAACAAAATTGAATTGCCCAGACGGTCGGCTTTTATTTAGTTTACATTCCCCCGCGGTAATCCGCGAAATCCGTCAGTCATGCAAACTTTATTTTGTGATTTAATTATACCTTTTGTGACGGATTTTGTCAAGGCAGATAAATCAACTGATTATTTTAAAATCGGTGTGCCTTTTTCGTCAAATCTTACAAATCTTATTCTTGCGTGACGGCAGGGGTCATATAAAGGCTCGGGGCAATATGTTCCGCATTTTTCATCGAAATGCAATGAGGGGCGGGCGTGATAAACAATCAGCAAATCGCCGTTTTCATCAACCACAAAGCTATTGTGACCTGGACCTGCCTCGTCGATTAAATCTGAAGTCTGTAATGCGGGCTCTGTGGATTTTGTCCAATTGTTTATATCCATTAAATCCGAGTCGGCATCGGCATAAACCATGCCCATACAATACTCTGCGCCCGTTCCCGATGCGGAGAAAAACACATATATTTTATCGTCAGTTTTAAGCACTGCGGGGCCCTCATTTACGCGGTGACGGACGATTTCCCAATCATATTCGGGTTTGGTGAGAAGAATGGGCTTTGAAATCAGCTTCCAAGGCTCTGCGGGGTTGATTTCTGCCATAAAGAGCGAGGAATCGCCCAACTTTTCAGCCCAAATGAGATAGTGTTTATCCTTATGATTAAAATAAGTCATATCAAGAGAAAATGAGCTGAACGAGGTTTCGTCGCCCTCGCTCGCCTGCATTTTACCCATTTCGACCCACTTGTCGTTTATAGGGTCAGCACCCTCGCACATAAGCACAAAGGGACGGATATTCCAGATTGCCTCTTTTTCGCCTGCGGCAAAGAAAACATACCATTTACCGCCGATAAAATGAATTTCGGGCGCCCAGATATGCTTTGACATAACACCCTCGGTATGAGCAGACCAGATTGTATGCTCCTCGGCAGAGCTGAGACCGATTACTGTGTCGCTTTTGCGAAGAATAATTCTGTCATAGCCCGCATCGACATTATAAAATGCTGGGTAAGACGCGGTGAAATAATATGAGCCGTCGGGACCCTTTGTAACATATGGGTCAGCACGTTCGGGGATGAATGGATTGGGGTATGAATTCATAGTAGTCACCTCAAGGTGATTTTATGCTTGTGTCAAACCATAACACAAAAAACTGTGGTATGACAATAATCATACCACAGAACTGGAAATCATACAAGTGAAAATGCCGTTAGAAACTTTGTTTTTTCCACCGTGACGGTACAAAAAGTATATACACGGCAGAGAAAAAAGCAAGAAATTTGCACACTACATTGTCTTTAATATCTCGTCAAGATTTCGTTTTCCGTAAACGATACGGATGACGGATATGATTTTTTCATCGTAATGTGCTTTGTAGTAGATGATATAGTTATCCACAGACAGTTTGCGAATCGTTTTATCCGATAGAAATTCGTTATCGACGGGTGCGCCGGAATCGGGGAAAGCACGCACCATATCGATCTGTTCAAACATCCTTTTGCCAAGATTTTGTGCGGCGGCAGGATTGGCTAAATCAACCGATATGTAGCGCAGGATCTCATCAAAATCCTGCTCGGCTTTCTCGGTAAAACTATAGGAATACTTACACGCCATACTTTTCCGCCATCCTTGCTCTTACAGAGTCGCCGTCCACGGTCTTGCCGTTTTCGAGGTCGGAGAGCCCTTCGTTCACAAGCTTGGCTTCGTAAATCTTGCCCATCGTTTTCTCGTAATACTCAATGTCCATCACCACAAGTCTGCCATATCCGTTTTTGGTAACGAACACAGGGCCGCCCGCTGCAGCACAACGGCGTTCTATTTCAACGGTATCTTTGAGATCGCGCATAGGAATAATCGTCATAATTCAATACCTCCATAAACATTATATGTTCTTGTGTCTAAATTATACACTAAATTGAGCCACAAGTCAATAGGGTTTCGGGTACTTTTTGTAACATAATTGAATGTTATTTGTGACAAAACATATAGATTGGTTATGGATTAGTGGCGGATTTGTTTTGTTTGTACGGAAAACGGCAAGCTACGAGATGTAGCCTGCCGTCAGTCTTTAATATTCAATTATTTCATTGCACGGTGCCTTTTCTGCTCGATGCAGATAATGGTGATACCTGCGGCAGAAACGAGCATCAGCAACCACCACAGCCACAGATTGCTGGTATATCCTGTCTGAGGAGAGGTAGAATCAGCTTGCTTGTTCAGCTCTGCCAAAGCTGCCTTGGCATCATCAAGTGCCTTCTTCACATCTTCGTCCACAAGGGATTTCTCGTAGTCGGAAAGTGCGTTGTAGGCATCGTCCGCTGCTTTGATAGCTGCTTCATCGTTCTTAGTGATGTTTTCCGGCAGTTTGTCAATGAGTTCTTCGACTGCTTCTACGTTGCCGATAACTTCAAGAGCATCGTCGATACGCTTGATTTCGTCCTCGATGGCTT
>CAYWFB010000079.1:0-6257 GCA_964457415.1 uncultured Eubacteriales bacterium
AGGTGTTGCAGATTATCTTCCCGCAGCTTGCGGTTACCTTATTCAGAAAGAAATCGAGTTCATCGGTGGCGCTCTTGAAAATCCCAAGAGACCTCTCGTTGCAATCCTCGGTGGTGCAAAGGTTTCTGACAAGATTGGCGTTATCACAAACCTTATTGACAAGTGCGATACACTTATCATCGGCGGTGGTATGGCTTACACATTTATGAAGTCACTCGGTTGTGAAATCGGCACATCTCTTCTTGAGGCTGACAAGGTTGAGCTTGCAGCTGAAATGATGAAGAAGGCTGAAGAAAAAGGCGTTAAGTTCCTTATTCCCGTTGATAACAAGGTTGGTAAGGAATATGCTCCCGACACAGAGACAATGGTTGTTGATTCTAATAAAATTCCTGAGGGTTGGATGGGTCTTGATATCGGTCCTAAAACACAGGCTATGTTTGCTGAAGCAGTTAAGGATGCGGGTACGGTTATCTGGAACGGACCTATGGGTGTTTCAGAGTGGGAAGCATTCGCATCAGGTACAGTTGCAGTAGCTACTGCTATTGCTGAAAGTGGTGCTATCTCAATCATCGGCGGTGGTGACTCTGCTGCTGCTATCCAGAAGCTTGGTTTCGCTGACAAGATGTCACACATCTCAACAGGCGGCGGCGCTTCTCTTGAATATCTTGAGGGTAAAGAGCTTCCCGGTATTGCGGCTCTTAACGAGAAATAATTTAAAATATAACGGGAGGGCTAAATTAGTCCTCCCAAAATTTGCGAATAGGAGTAAATTAAAATGAAAAAAGAACTTCGTAGAGCAGTTATCGCTGGTAACTGGAAAATGAATAATACACCTGCTCAGTCAAAGGCTCTTATTGAAGAAATGAAGCCCCTCGTAGCAGATGCAGATTGTGATGTTGTACTTTGCGTACCATTTATTGATATTCCTGCTGCAGTTGAGGCTGCTAAGGGCTCAAACATCAAAATCGGTGCGGAAAATGTTCACTTCAAGGCTTCCGGTGCTTACACAGGCGAAATTTCAGCAGATATGCTTAAAGAAGCTGGCGTTGAATATGTTGTAATCGGTCATAGCGAGAGAAGACAGTATTTCGGTGAAACAGACCAGACTGTTAACCTTCGTTCACTTGCAGCACTTAACGCAGGACTAAAAGCTATTATCTGTGTTGGTGAAACACTTGAGCAGAGAGAGCTTGGCTACACAGAAACTCTTCTTAAGTTCCAGACAAAAATGGCTCTTACAAATGTAACAGAAGAACAGCTTAAAAATGTTATTATCGCTTATGAACCTGTTTGGGCAATCGGCACAGGCGTTACTGCTACTGCTGAACAGGCTGATGAGGGCAACGGCTATGTACGTGCAGCAATTGCTGAAGCTTATGGTGCAGACGTTGCTGAAACAGTTACAGTTCAGTATGGCGGTTCAATGAATGCTGCAAACGCTGATGAGCTTGTTGCTAAAGTTAACGTAGACGGCGGTCTTATCGGTGGTGCATCACTTAAAGCAGTTGATTTCTCAAAGATTGTTGCAGCTGCATCTAAATAATTTATAAGGTGAATTAAATGAAAAAACCTGTAGTTTTATGTATTATGGACGGTTTTGGTTATAACCCAAGTGATTACGGTAATGCAATCACTGCGGCAAACACACCAAGACTTGACGAAATTTTTAAGAATAATCCTATGACTTATATTGGTGCATCAGGTATGGATGTTGGTCTTCCTGACGGACAGATGGGTAACTCCGAAGTAGGTCATACAAATATCGGCGCAGGTCGTGTTGTATATCAGGAACTCACAAGAATTACAAAGTCAATTATGGACGGCGATTTCTTTGAGAACGATGTGTTTATGGGCGCTATTGAGAACTGCAAAGCCAATAACAGTGCTCTTCACCTTGTCGGTCTTCTTTCAGACGGCGGTGTTCATAGTCACAACACACATCTCTATGCATTTTTAGAACTTGCAAAGAAAAACGGACTTGAAAAAGTATATGTTCACGCTCTTCTTGACGGCCGTGATGTTCCTCCCAGCTCAGGGGTTGATTTTGTTGCAGAGCTTGAAGCGAAGTGCAAGGAAATCGGCATAGGTAAAATCGCTACTGTTATGGGTAGATTTTATGCTATGGACCGTGACAATATGTGGGACAGAGTTGGTATGGCTTATAACGCAATGGTTAATCGTGAAGGTATTGTAACTGACAGTGCTCTTGATGCAGTTAAAAAGTCATATGAAACAATTGATGAAGACGGTAAATATCTTACTGACGAATTCGTTATGCCCACAGTTGTAAATGGTGCAGATGCAATTTCTGCTAATGATTCTGTAATTTTCTTTAACTTCCGTCCCGATAGAGCAAGAGAAATCACAAGAACATTTGTTGACCCCGATTTCACAGGATTTGAAAGAAAAGAATTCTTCCCACTTTATTATGTTTGTATGACACAGTACGATGCTGAAATGCCCAATGTAAATGTTGCATATAAGCCCGAAGCTCTTACAAATACAATGGGTGAATATCTTTCAAAGCTCGGTAAAACTCAGCTTCGTATCGCTGAAACACAGAAGTATGCACACGTTACATTCTTCTACAACGGCGGCGAAGAAAAAGTATATCCCGGTGAAGACAGAGTTCTTATCGATTCTCCCAAGATTTCAACCTTTGACTTAAAGCCTGAAATGAGCGCTTACGAAGTTTGTGACGCTGCTTGTGAACAGATTTTAAGTGGCAAATATGATGTTGTAATTCTTAACTACGCTAACTGCGATATGGTTGGTCATACAGGCATTTTCGATGCAGCAGTTAAGGCTGTTGAAGCAGTTGATGAATGTGTTGGCAAGCTTGTTGACGCAGTTAATAAGATGGACGGCGTAATTCTCATTACTGCTGACCACGGTAACGCTGACAAAATGTATGAGGATGATGGTTCACCATTTACTGCTCATACTACAAATCCTGTTCCCCTTGTAGTTGTTGGTAAAGATTGCAAGCTTAAAGCAGAAGGCGGTAAGCTTTGCGACCTTTCTCCCACAATGCTTGACATTATGGGACTTGAGAAACCAGCTGAAATGAGCGGTGTTTCATTGATAGAAGAATAGTCTAACCATTATTCCTGCTAAAATAAAACTTGTTAGATCGGCACACAGTGAGCAAATTGCTGTGTGCCGTATTTTTTTTATTCCTACTGCACCAAAATAAACGGTAATTGCATAAAATGTTGTTTCAGTTGACCCCATCATAACAGACGCAACTCTTCCAATATATGAATCAGGTCCGTATTCGCTTATAATTGATTCATAAACTGTCAATGAACCACCACCCGAAATGGGCGATAAAATGCACATGGGTAAAACTTCTTCAGGAATGTTAAGTAATTTCGCAACAGGCGATAAAATAGTTGTTAAAATATCAATTCCCTGCGACGATTTTAACATTTGAACTGCTAAAAATAATGCAGTCAAAGAGGGGAGTATTGATAAAAACACATTAAAGCCATTTTTGGCGCCGTCAACAAAGCAATCAAAAACATCTATTTTTTTACATAAGCCGAAAACAACTATAATTGTTACAAAAACAGGTAAAATATAATCAGAAAAGTTAATCATGTTTAAAAAATCTTTCTGTAATTTTTGTCATTGTTATTCCAACTGTAAGCGCAATTATTGAGGTGAAAATTGACGGTAAAACTATTTCTAACGCATTTTGTGAACCGTTTACTGCTCTGATTGCGGCTACAGTTGACGGCATTAGCCTTAGTGCCGCAGAATTCAAGACCACAAATAGCACCATATTATTACTTGGTGAATTTTTATACTTATTATTCTCAGAAAGTCTTTTCATTGCCTCAATACCAATTGGAGTTGCCGCATTAGAAAGTCCTAAAAGATTTGAAGTTATATTCAAGCAAATTGGTTCTAATGCGGAGTCATCTTTTTTCATACCTTTGAACAGTTTGCAGATTATGGGAGACATAATTTTAGAAATAACTTTTGTCAGTCCCGATTTTTCCGCAATATGCATTAGCCCGTTCCATAAACAAAATGTACCTAAAAGTGTAATACAAAGATCAACCGCAGTATTGCCACTTGTGATTATTCCGCTTGAAAGCTCTGCTGAAGTGCCGAGAGAAAAAGAAGCAATAACTGAAAAAATAATCAGCACTGCCCATATGTAATTCATCATAAATATTGCTCCAAATCAAATATTTTACATTGATTTTTATGCAATATTTTTTAGAATAATGTTGATTTTATTTAATGTATGTTGTATAATAAATCGAACAAATGTACGCGAGGTATTTTATGTTTAAGTTAGTCAGCAGTTATCAGCCTACGGGCGACCAGCCACAAGCTATAGAAAAGCTTGTTGACGGTGTTAAAAAAGGTTATAAAGAACAAACTCTGCTGGGTGTAACAGGCTCCGGTAAGACATTTACTATGGCTAATATTATTGCAAAACTTAACAGACCAACGCTTGTCCTTGCGCACAATAAAACCCTTGCCGCTCAGCTTTGCTCCGAGTTCAAAGAATTTTTCCCCGAAAATGCAGTTGAATATTTTGTTTCCTACTATGATTATTATCAGCCTGAGGCGTATATTGCAACAACCGACACTTATATCGAGAAAGATTCTGCAATAAATGAAGAAATTGACAAATTACGACATTCTGCTACATCTGCATTGTCTGAAAGACGAGATGTCATAATTGTTGCGAGTGTGTCTTGTATATACTCATTAGGAGACCCTATTGATTATAAGAGTATGGTTATTTCGCTTCGTACAGGAATGGAAAAAAGCCGTGATGATTTAATTCAGAAGCTTGTTGAAATTCAATATGAACGTAACGATATTAATTTTATTAGAAACAAATTCAGAGTAAGAGGGGATATTGTTGAAGTTTTTCCCGTTTATTCAAACGATACCGCAATAAGAGTTGAATTTTTCGGTGATGAAATTGACCGAATAAGCGAAATCAATGCCTTGACGGGTGCAGTTAAAAATGTAGTTTCACACGTTGCGATTTATCCTGCATCTCACTATGTTGTTTCACCTGAAAAAATGGAAGAAGCACTTGAAAAAATAAATAATGAGATGGAATTGCGTGTCGCAGAGTTTGAAAAAGAGGGAAAGCTAATAGAAGCACAGCGGATTCGTCAACGTACCGAATACGATATGGAAATGCTTCGCGAAACGGGATTTTGTAAAGGCATTGAAAACTATTCTGCAATAATGTCAGGCAGAAAACCCGGTGAACCACCGTTTACTCTTCTTGATTATTTTCCAGATGATTATGTGCTTTTTGTTGATGAATCCCATGTTACCTTGCCTCAGGTTCGCGGTATGTACGGCGGTGACCGTTCAAGAAAGGATAGTCTTATAAATTTCGGTTTCCGTCTGCCGTCAGCATATGATAACCGACCACTGACCTTTGATGAGTTTTATGCCAAAACAAAACAAAAGATTTTCGTCAGTGCCACACCGGGACCCTTTGAAAATGATAAAAGTGTGCAAACCGCCGAACAGGTTATTCGTCCTACCGGACTTCTTGACCCTGAAATTACTGTAAGAAGTACTGAAGGGCAGATTGATGATTTGATTTCAGAAATTAATATCCGTATTGAAAAGAAAGAGCGAGTTCTTGTAACCACGCTCACAAAGAAGATGGCAGAAAATCTTACTGATTATCTTACTCAACACGGAATTAAAGTTCGTTATATGCACTATGATATTGACACCATTGAGCGTATGGAGCTTATCCGTGATTTGCGTTTAGGTGAGTTTGATGTACTTGTGGGTATTAATCTTCTTCGTGAGGGTCTTGATATCCCCGAGGTGTCATTGATTGCAATTCTTGATGCAGATAAAGAGGGATTCTTACGTTCAGAAACCTCTCTTGTGCAGATTATCGGACGAGCCGCCCGAAACGCAAACGGTCACGTAATTATGTACGCTGATACTGTTACCAAATCAATGGAAAGAGCTATTGAAGAAACGTATCGTCGTCGTGAAAAGCAGATTGCATATAATGAAGTAAATGGAATTGTACCGCAGACTATAACAAAAAATGTTCGTGAAATTCTTGAAATTTCAAGCCGTGATAAGTCGGGCAAGAAACGAATGAGCCGTGAAGAAAAGCAGAAGCTTATTATTCGACTTACTGAAGAAATGAAAGCTGCGGCGAAAATTCTTGAATTTGAACATGCCGCATACTTGCGAGATAAAATTGAAAAACTTAAATCGGAGAAATAGAATGCAACATG
>CAYWFB010000080.1:0-6138 GCA_964457415.1 uncultured Eubacteriales bacterium
CTTCTTAACCGAAGTTGAAGGATTTTCAATTTCTCCGATAAGAACATCACACCTTCCTCAGCCTAATTTTTTTGTATTATCAATAATACATCATACCTGAATCCATTGATGAAACGCTTAAAGTCGCCATAACAATGCCGAGGACAACACCGAGAACTATGCCGATTACATACATAACAAGCATTGCTCTTGCGTAGTTTTTAAGACTCTTGTTTGTGCCTCCGCTGAATGCCGTTATAAGCAACATAATGAAGCCTACAACAGGAATTGAGAAAAGAATTGAATAGCCTATGTATTTTCCTACTGAAACCGGCTTGTACTCCTCGGGGAGCATATCCTCGTTAAACTGTGGTGGCATTCCATAAAAAGTCTGTGACACAGGCTGATATGGTGGCTGTGGTGCAGACTGAACAGGTGGTGCATACTCGGGTGCCTGCTCTGCGTTTTCAACGGGAAGAGCATTACCGCAGGTCTCGCAGAAAACATTAATATCATTATTTACAGTATTGCATTTTGGACAAGTTTTCATTTTTCATCGCTCCTTAGAGTTTTATTTGATTTCATTATATCGAAAACTTTTTTAATTGGCAATACTTTTTTTATATGTTTTTATGCCATTATATACATTAGTGCCATCATAAATTCTTCATCTGCGCCCTCACTTTTAAGTAAAAGTAATAATCCTAAAAGTAGCGCTCGGTCGGGCTCTGATGAAATCAGGTCGAAAATACCGGTTTGTGGCTCGGCGTAGCGCATTTTTTCTTCCTTTTGGGGTGGTGACGTTGGCATCTCAGTATGAGAACTGAAACAATCCTTAAAATCGGGAAAATTCGGCGGTAAATTAGTAATCTTCGGCTTAATAGGCGCCTCTGTTCCCCTGTTTTCTTTTTTCTTTTCAATTGTTTTTTCACCTAAATCCTGCCTTGCCTCTTGTAAAACCTCTTCGGAATTTTTCTGCATTTCGCGAACCCGTTCCATTGCCCTTTTCTGCATATTCTGAATTTCTGAATACGAATAATTACTCATTGCCCGAACAGTCCTTTCAGCAGAGGCAACACCTCCATAAGCTGCAAAAATTTTATTGCCTCGTCGGCTTTTTGTCTGCGGTCTTCACTTAAAAGTGGCTTCAAATCATTTATCAGCCTCGTGCGGTGGTCTTCTTTGTTCATTTGTCCCATAAGTGACATGATTTTACTCATTGTGCCCATATCAAATGGCAAAGAAAACCCACCCTGCGAGGAATTGTTGTTTGAAATATTGTTATTTTTTGTGTTTGTATTTGATTGCCCGTTGTTACTCATTAAAGAGTCTGCAACGCTTTTTATTTTTGCCATATCTTCATCACTGATAGATGACAAAAGCTCCTGTAAATCAGCCATTTTTACCCTCCGTAAACTTCTTGAATAATTCTTGTGCCTGCGGGGTCGAGAGCAACTGCTCAAGGGCATTTCTGTCGCTCAAAACCTCTTGCAGACGCTTGCTTTGATTTGGATTTAACTGCTTCATTAAGAAATCCTCTGCGCCCTTTTTAGAGCTTTGCTCCTTAACTCCGTTTATAATTTCATCAAAATTGTTGTTACTCATTGAAAACACCACCGAATAGTTATATAATATTATTAAATAATATGTAAGATTGGGGTGCGGTATGAATGCGGATTCTTGTTTTTTCTGATTCTCATGGGCAGTATAAGGCAATGCAAAAGGCAATTGAAGCCCAACCCACCGCCGAAGCAATCATATTCTTAGGCGACGGTCACCGCGATTTTGAATACTGCAAAAAATTTATTGGCGACAGACGAATTTATGCGGTAAAAGGCAATAATGATTTCCATTGCGAATATCCATTAAGACAGACCATCACCGAGGGCGGAGAAAATATTTATATCTGCCACGGTCATTATGAATATGTAAAAAGCACCTTGGGCGGATTACTCACAAAAGCCAAAGAAACCAACTGCAAAATCGCAATTCACGGGCATACGCACCAGCAACGAGTTGAGTATTATGAGGGAATTCACATTTTCTGCCCCGGGGCGTTGTATAATGACGAATATGGGGTAATTGACATAACTGAAAAAGGCATAATCTGTATAGGAATGAGGGTGAAATAATGGTTCTATTTAAAAATGCAGAGGTAATGCTTGAAAATAAAACAGAAAGACTTTCTGTGCTTGTTAAGGGCGATAAAATCGTAAAAATTGCAGAAAATATTGAGGTTGAAAATGCTGAAATTATAAATTGCGAGGGGCTTTATCTTTCGCCGGGATTTATTGATTTGCACGTACACGGCGGTGGCGGGATTTCTGCTATGTGCTGTGATGCTGACAAAATCAAGGCTATGGCTAAGGCGCACGCACTCCACGGCACAACCTCAATTCTGCCCACAACTCTTGCGGCACCCGTTGAGCAGTTGCTCGAAGTAACTGAATACATAAAAAAAGCCAGTGAAACCTGCACTGACTCAAATATTTTAGGTGTTCACTTTGAAGGACCCTATCTTAACCCCGAAAACCGTGGCGCACAGAGTGTTGGCAATATTCTCTCGCCCTTAAAGGATGACCCCACTCCCTTGCTTGAATGTTGGGACAAGGTTAAAATGATGGGTGTTGCACCCGAAATTGACGGTGCTTTTGAATTGGGCGAAAAGCTTAAAGCAAAAGGTATTGTGGTATCAGTTGCTCACACAAAGGCAGATTATGACACAACCATTAAGGCTCTTGACCACGGATTTTCTGATTTCACCCACCTTTACAACGCATCTACAAGCTGTTTTAAACGAGGAATTTTCCGTGTTGCAGGTGCAGTTGAAGCGGCTCTCGTTGACGACCGCTACACTACACAGGTTATTGCAGATTTAAGGCATTTACCCCTTGGAGTGCTCAAGCTTATTTACAAATGTAAGGGTGCAGACGGAATGTATCTGATTACTGATGGGCTTGAATTCTCCGCTTCTGACCTTAAAGACGGCGAAATCTGTATGCAGGAAAACGGCATTGAAGTTGTATATGAGGATAATGTTATGAAGCTTGCCGACCGCAGTTGTCTTGCAGGTAGTGCGGCAACAACGGATATGCTTGTGCGTAATATGTACAAAGAGGTTGGTGTACCGATTTATGACGCGGTTAAAATGGCATCATCAACCCCCGCCCGTGTAATCGGTATTGATAACCAAAAGGGCTACATAAAAGAGGGTTATGACGCAGACATTCTCCTCTTTGACGATAATATCAATATCAAAAACGTTATGGTAATGGGCAAGTTTATAAAATAATGCAAAAATTCAGGGACGGTGAAAACCGTCCCCTTTTGTTTATACCTCAATCTTTTTTATGCAAATATCTGTAATTACCCAAGCAAGTAAAGCAACTATTGAAACAATTGGCATTGCTAAATAAAGAATACCAAAGATACTTGTGCCCGCCGGTATAAGAAACATCAACAATGGTGCAACAAGACATATACAAGGTATTAGAATAAAGTATTTTCCTTTTTCGTCTGAAAGCCACCCTAAGAAACCAATTATTATGGCTGCAATCGGCGACCACGCAATTATAATTGAATGTGCCTCGCCTGAAAAAATCCCGCCAAGAGTTGCAATCAACATTATCGGATATGCAATACTCTCACCCACCAATGTTACAAGTCTAATGCCTGCATAATATTGTAAAATATATATACTTGCAGTAAGCAAATACCACAAATCAAAAATTAACGCTACTACTGTAAGCTTATCGATTCTTCTTTTCATTGTTTTTCTCCTTTCTCAAGTATTTTCTAAAAAGCTTTCTTCTGCATTATTATCACCTCTTTCAATTTTAGAATTGCATAAACACATAAAAAAGTCAAGCAATGATTTGTTGCGTCGGTATTTTAGGGTAAAAAAATACCCCTCGGGAAATCCCGAGGGGTTAATTGGTTTATTAAAGCCTTACCGCATTAGTCGTTGATAAGTTCGATGATGCACATTTCAGCAGCATCGCCTCTTCTGGGGCCGGTTTTGATAATTCTTGTGTAGCCACCGTTCTTTTCAGCATACTTGGGAGCTACCTCGTCAATCAACTTCTTAGCAACAGACTCTTTTGTGATGTAAGAGTAAACCTGTCTCTTTGAGTGAAGACTGTTATCTTTACCGATAGTAATCATTTTTTCAGCCATAGCTCTAACTTCTTTGGCTCTGGTTACTGTTGTTTCAATCTGACCGTTCTCTATAAGATATGTTACCATACCTCTGAGCATAGCCTTGCGGTGATCGCTTGTTCTGCCGAGTTTTCTTGTTCCTGGCATTCAAAATCACTCCTTTATTATTCGTCGTCCTTACGTAATGCGAGGTTAAGAGAATCAAGCTTAGCGATAACCTCTTCAAGAGATTTTCTACCAAGGTTTCTAACTCTCATCATGTCCTCTTCTGACCTGTTAATCAAGTCTTCAACTGTGTTGATGCCTGCACGCTTGAGGCAGTTGAAGGAACGAACTGAAAGGTCAAGCTCTTCAATTGTCATTTCAAGAAGCTTACCCTTTGAGTCGTCATTCTTGACAATCATTGTCTCTGTTTCTCTTGCCTCGTCTGAGAGGTCAACAAAGAGGTCGAGATGGTCTGTAAGGATTTTTGCGCCGAGAGAAACGGCCTCCTGCGCTGAAATTGTACCGTCTGTCCAAGCTTCAAGTGAAAGCTTGTCATAGTCAGTAATCTGACCTACACGGGTATTTTCAACCGTATAATTTACCTTTAATACGGGTGTATAAATTGAATCTATCGCGATTACGCCGATAACGGGCTGCATAAGCTGCTTGTTTCTTTCTGCCGAAACATAACCTCTGCCCTTGTCACAGGTAAGCTCCATTTTAAGAGCTCCGCCATCTTCAAGGTTTGCGATTACGTGGTCGGGATTAAGAATTTCAACGTCTGAATCAGCCTTAATGTCACCTGCGGTAACCTGACACTTGCCGCTTGCGTCGATATAAATTGTTTTAGGTCCGTCGCCGTGAATTTTAAGGATTACGCCCTTAAGATTCAAAACGATTTCTGTTACATCCTCTTTCACACCGTCAATGGTTGAGAATTCATGAAGAACACCGTCAATTCTTACCGAAGTAATTGCATATCCGGGAAGTGATGACAAAAGTACGCGACGAAGGCTGTTGCCGAGTGTTGTACCGTAGCCTCTTTCAAGAGGTTCAACTACGAACTTGCCATAAGTTCCGTCAGCAGATAAATCAAGTGCTTCAATGCTGGGCTTCTCAATTCCTATCATTCAAAACCCTCCTAACTGAGTACAGAAATATTTCCGCTAATGTTATTTTAATTTCAAGCCTATTATTTAGAATAAAGCTCGACGATAAGATGCTCTTCAACAGGAACTGCGATTTCTTCTCTGTCTGGAAGCTTAACAACCTTAGCTGAGAGCTCTTCTGCATTCTTTTCAAGCCATGCAGGAACTGGACGAGATGCGTTAGCTTCAAGAACTTCCTTGATCTTAACGCTGTCTTTGCTGTTGTCCTTAACTGATACTACATCGCCTGCTTTAAGAAGGTATGATGGAACATCAACCTTCTTACCGTTTACACGGAAGTGAGCGTGAATTGTAAGCTGTCTTGCTTCTGCACGAGATGAAGCCCATCCGAGAAGATAAACAACGTTATCAAGACGGCTTTCACAAATTTTCAAAAGGTTTTCACCCACGATTCCCTGACGCTTTTCAGCCATCAAGAAATACTTATAAAACTGTCCTTCCTGAATACCGTAGTAACGCTTAGCAGTCTGTTTTGCACGAAGCTGCAAGCCGTATTCAGAAACTTTTTTACGGTTCTGGCCGTGCTGACCAGGAGCGTATGAACGACGCTCAAGAGCACATTTACCAGTATAGCAACGGTCGCCTTTAAGGAAAAGTTTCTTTCCTTCACGACGGCAGAGCTTACAAACCGCACCGGTATATCTTGCCATAATCTGTTACCTCCAAATTTCTGTTATACACGTCTTCTCTTAGGTGGGCGGCAGCCGTTGTGAGGAATTGGAGTTACGTCTTTAATCATTGTAACTTCAAGACCTACTGTCTGCAATGCACGGATTGCAGCTTCACGTCCTGAACCTGGGCCCTTAACGTATACTTCTACGGTTTTCATACCGTGGTCAATCGCAAC
>CAYWFB010000081.1:0-6086 GCA_964457415.1 uncultured Eubacteriales bacterium
ATAACCCTTAAGTCTGATTCTGATTTTCTTACCTTTTGTTGCTGCCATTTTGGTTCCTCCTAATTTTCTGGGCACGTTATTTTACTTGCAACCCGGCCGGGTGTTTCAACCCTTCCGTTTTTAAAACCGAAAAATCGGTTTCTGATTTTTCGGACGGCGTAAAATAGCGCAGAATGCTCCTGCAAGTACCGTTAGAGCGCAGTTGGGGTACGCTTTAAGGTTTTAAAAGCATTATTGGTCGCCCGATTTTAAATCAGACATACTCCACGGTAATTCCCTGCATCTTTGTGCAGCCACCTACCGCTTCAACGCATATCGCATACTGCAAATGGGCAGAATTCGCCTAAAGTCGCAGAATGCTTGTATATTCTAACACACCTTTCGTGAAATTGCAAGAACTTTTTTAAAAAACTTTGTGAAAAATGCAGAATTTTTTTAAGAATAATTTTATCCACAATATCTTGTGTCCATAAAACAAAATCGGCACAAATTTTGAAGAAAAATCTTCCGATTTGTACCGATTTTAAGTGTATTTATTATACATATTATATATTATAAGTGCAAAATGCAAAATTATTTATTCTTTTTTGAGATTTTATCTAAAATACCCCAAAGAGTTTTACCTATAAAATCTGTTGGTTCATTAACAATCGGGTTTCCTTCGTTTTGTCTTTGCATCATATCCTGCATACTTAAAAGCGTGTGTGCATTATCATCATTATAAAATCTTTTAAGTCTTGATGCTTTTATCCAGCTTGGAATTGAAAAAAACACCAAATTCAAAATTGCAACAACTCCCGCCCATATATCGCCTCGGGTTAAAAACCAACCCAATAGAAACAGTAATACTGGCAAAGCAGAGGTAACGACAATATGATAAAACATTGCTTTTCTTTTCTGCTTTTTCCACTCCTTAATATAATCTCCACATCGATTTACCGTCATACTGTTGTTATTAAGATATACCGAATTATATATGCATTGTTCGGTATCTCTCACCTCAAGATTTTCAATGCTGATTGTTTCGCATACACAACTGTCAGGGAACACCAAATCAAACTCCGCATTGCATTGTAAAGCATTGATTACACTGTCATTATCAACAAATTCATCAATAAGAATAAATAACCAATTAAGCATTACACGATTTTTATCAGAGACACAAACCGTCATATGAAAATTGTTTGAATTAGTGTAAATCGGCAATGTAACACCCTTGTTTAATATGTATTCCCTGCCGTCACAAACAAGCATTAATTGTTTATAATAAGTATTATTTTGAAAATTTATAGTCATTGTTTTAACCCTTTTATTCGCTTTTCCAACTTATCATATTCTTTTTCAATTTCTGCCATACGATTTTCGAGAGCGGTATATTCCTCTTGCCACAAGGCATATTCCTTTTTGTCGTCCTCATCGGGTTGAAAATCCTCAAGGTCTAAAAGCTGGTCCTCCAAATCATCATATTCGTCAGAAAGCTTTTCCATTAAGTCCTCAAGCTCCCAGAGTGTTCTGTTTGAAAATTCAAAAATCTCGCCCATTTTAATTCTCCTTAAAACCCGTTTTTCTCTGCAAGGCATTCGCTGATTGTCTTATAAACCTTATTATCCTTACAGCAATTTTTCACAATGGCAGTCTGTATTGGAAGCTCAATCAACAAATCAAAAACTCCGCTGATAAAAGCAGACTCCGCAACATATTGCTTTCTTTGCGATTTTATAACTCTTTCTTTATTCGCGCTCTCGCAAAACAACAGCCTGCCCTTTGCGTTCACAAGAAAAGGATACATATAAACATAATTGAAATTGTCAACAAAAAGATTATTGAAAATACTGTGGTTCTCGTGTGCGTCTTTTTCAAGAATTATGTATTCCATATCCACAAATCCCGAAATCTCATATTTGCAGTTTACAAGCAAGGACATATCATTATAGATTTTTTCAGCCTCTTTAACTGCCCACTTAACGCCCTTTTTTATGACCTTATCCACAATCCTGCTTTTTTCATACATTGTTTCATTATCGAGCTCGCCGAGGGGGATTGTAGCCTCGCCATGTATCATTTCTAACTGAAAAGGCAAATCACCGTAAAGCTCAACTACAGCCTCTGACTTTTCATCAAAAAGTATGGGCATACCATTGACTATGATAATATCCCCGGGGGAACAATTGTTTTTAAAAACCACTCTCATAAAATCCTCAAACACTTATTTTGTCTCCCTCTGACGAGGTGCGGGTCTCCGGTGGAGACCTTTGAGCGAAAGCTCAAAAGCACCGACCGAGCCGGCAGGCGAGACTTAGGTGGATTTTGCGAAGCAAAAGACGGAGGGAGAGAAGCCCCTCAGTCAAATGCTACACATTTGACAGCTCCCCTTTCAGGGGAGCCGAGATAACCATTCAACCTCTTTACTGATTATTGTCTGTCTTATTCTGCTCGAATTCGTTGTACTGATAATCGGGGAAGGGTCTGCGGGGCATAACGATTGCGAGAATAATATAAACTACAATTCCGCCGATGCCTGCGAAGAAAATTGAAATCAACGCGTAAGCCACGCGCACGATTGTGGGGTCGATTTCAAAATATTCTGCGATACCTGCGCAAACGCCGTCAAGCTTTTTGTCTGTGCTCTTATAAAGCTTCTTCTCTTTAAACATAATTAAATCCTCCAAAATTATTTATCAAAAGTTATCATTGCCATAACATTGTTTTCAGTCTCTTTTTCTGCCTTGTACTCGCGGTACTGCTCGATGCCGTATTCAACACCTGTTTTGATAAGCTCTCCGCCGCACACCGCAAAGCTGACAATTGCCGTAAAGAGCGAAACAAGAAAAAGTATTGCAAATGTGATTATAGCTTTTTTCATTATATATTTCCTCCCCTTACTTATTTATTAATTCTGTCAACACATTCTTTGATTTGTATTGCCGCCCACAAAAGTGTGAGTATAGCCAAACAAAGAATTGCCGCTGTTGATGAGATTGCGAATACAAGGAACGCTACCGAATTGATATATGGAACAATAAAGCAATATGCCACAATCATAATTGCCGCCGCAAGAAACAGTCCCAATGTGAGCGGAACAGAGAAGAATGCCTGAACCACATTCCAGAAGAAAGATATTGTCCAAAAAGCCTTGTTTTTCTTTTTTTCTTTCTTGGGTTCAATTCGGTTTTCCATTATGGCGTCGCCCACATACTGCTTTGCGCACTCAAAAGGAGTGCCCAATTCTTTGCAAATTTGCTCTTCTGATTTGCCTGCCGCCTCTGCCTCGCGGAAATGTGCACGGAAATCATCAAGAATTTCGGTGCGTTCATTTTTTGGCAACGGCGAAAGATATGAATAAAGTTCATTTAAAAAGTCAATTTTTTTCATTGTTCTACCCCCTCAAAGAATGAGTTAACCTGATTTAAAAATTCTGCCCATTGACTGTGCAGGGCTTTTTGCCTTTGACGGCCCTTAATAGTTATTCTGTAATATTTGCGTGCAGGTCCGTTTGGCGATTCCATTAAATACGACTCAAAATACCCGTCATTCTGCAATCTCTTAAGCATTGGATAAACCGAGCCTTCGCTGATTTCCATACTCTTGCCCAAAAGGTCTGCCAGCTCATATCCATAACGGTCGCCACCGAGAAGCGCGGTCAGCGCACAAAGCTCGAGAACACCTTTTTTGAACTGTGTATTCATTGCCTGCCTCCTTTTAGTATATGTATTGTTGCTGATTTCGATTAGTTTTATACTATCGACAGTACCATAATATCACACACTACTAAATAATGCAAGATAGTTTTTAAAAATTAATAGTTTATTAATAAAAACGGCGGGAGATTTCAAGATTTCTCCCGCCATACTATACATATTGTTAACTTTTATTCGCCAATCATCGTTGCTATATTCTTTTCCATAAGGTCAAAGAATTTTTCAACGATTTTCTTATCTTCTTCATTACCGCGCACACACATTGAAAGAGTAATAACATTCTTATATGTTGTTGCGGTGAGAAGAACATAGGGTTTGTATTTAACCGCGCCCGACATAAATGCGTCTGTGGGCTCGTTGCCCGCAAGAGCAAAATCCTCACCCTTGAGAATACCAATATTACTCATTGCCATATATGGATTTGAGTAACCGATTTTGATAATCTCTTCACTTGCCGCGTGGGGCATAATATTATATCCCAAATTCAAGAGGGGAAGTCCGTAAAGACCCATAAATTTATCTTTCTTGAAACGGTTTGAACTGCGCACTACGTATTTTACTGTTTCAAAAATATCGCGTCCGCGCTCGGGGATTGCACATTGCATCCAAGCGGTGTGGTTGGTAAAGCCCTTATCCTCAACGCTATCCATATGGCGACGAAGGTCAATTGCGCTTGAAATCATAACTTTATCAGTTGCGGGATAATTTGCTAATTCATAAACACTGTAAAAATCTGCCGCAAGCAACATTTCGTTTACTGTCGCGCCGTATTCCTTGCCCTTTGCCTTAAGACCGCTAAGCACATTTCCGTCGAGCTTTCTTCTTGCGATAAAAGATTTATCGCGGATATTGTTGGGGGTTAAGGGGAATTTGTGCTTATCCTTTGCGTTGATATTCTTGAAAAGACGTTTTGCAACTCCCGACTCGGTTTTTGAATAACCGGAATAAACCTCGTCATAAGAACGTGAACCTGTTCTAAACTCAATGGGGCTTATTCCCTTTTCAACATAATTACTGTAATTTTCACAGAACGCTTTGAGGAAATATTTAAGGTCGCCGCCGTCCATACACATATGATTTTCAACCATACAGAGTGTACTCTTGCCGTCTTTTATGAAAAGCGCAATTTTCATCTGAATGTAAGAATCGGGGGCAATATATTGTGTGAGAAAATCCTCAACTGCCTCTTCCACATTTTCGGGATATGCAACCGTCAGTACATCGTCAACATCATAGGGCATAACCTCCCAATGAGTTGAAATCTTTGTGTCAACAAATTTTGAATGGAGAACGGGCACCTTTTCAAAGGCGCAGATAATAACGGTTTTTAAGGCTTCAATGTCGATTTCAAAATCATAGTTCATCTCAACATGAACCATACGGTCATTAAAATCTCGGAAAAGATAATGCATCTTATCCCATAACTCTGCATTAAGTCTGCGTTTCATTATTCATCGTCCTCCTTCTTATACATAAAATATTTTGCGTTGCCAACTGCAATGCATATAATACCGATTAAGTCAGCAAGAAGACCGAGAAGAATTACAGGCCATCCGGTAGCCCAGCCGATTACACCAGAAGCCGCAAAAATAATATAAAGCATTGTTGAAATTACGGGCATATAAACGAACGTGGAAACGGTGCGGAATTTCTGTTTTGTTGCAAATGCGAAAGCAATATCTGCCAGCAACATAAGAATAATACCTGCCATAATGAGCGGCCATGTAGCAGGAAGCTCGAACATAACAAGCACAAAGAGGAATGCGAACACTGAGAAAAGCATTACACACATTGCAAGTAAAAATCGTGCAATCGGGTGGAAAAGTCTTCTCATACGGCAAATTCGTTTGATAATAAAGCTTGTGTAGAAAATAATCATCGCGAAAATTCCGCCAACAATAATAAGCCAGGTTTTGTCCCACGCGCCCGTTGCCTTGCTCACCTCAAAGTAAGCAATGAATATTGCAATGAAGAAAATCACACCGCCAATGCCCATTACAAAACGAAGTGTTTTTGCAAGCTTTTTCTTTTTGTATTCCGTTGACCACACCTCATATTGTGCGGGTAAATCGGGATATTCGTCTGCCATAAGGTCAGCAAGAACCTTTTCGTCGCGAAGACCTGCGTGGGTCATTTCGTTTGCACGGTCAGTCATTTCATCAAAAATTTTCTTCTTAAATAAATACGTAATATGATTGTCGGGAAGACCCGCACAAGAAGTTTCTATATATTCAATAAAATCTTTCATATTTTCCTCCTGCAAAATATATATAAATAAATTATAACAGATTCTTAAACTATCTGCAATTACAAATACAAATTTATATGAAAACTTTTTGTAGCGTTACAATAGATGTGAGACTAAGAAAATAGAAAAAATGATTGAGA
>CAYWFB010000082.1:0-6079 GCA_964457415.1 uncultured Eubacteriales bacterium
AGATCTCAATCATTTTTTCTATTTTCTTAGTCTCACATCTATTGTAACGCTACACTTTGATAAGGAAGGTTTTTTATTGTCTTATTGCCATTTTATTTTTAATATGGTATAATAAATAAGATAAATCACTTTTGGAAAGGGTTATGGATATGTCAATCTTAAATAAAATCGTAAACAAGGCAGTTAATATCGGAACAAAGCTTGTCAGCGGAGTTTCTCAGGAAGAGGCGCAGGCTGCATTAGGTCCCGTAACAATCACAGAGGGTATGCCTGAACTTTTACGTCGTGCGGCGGCGGATTGTGCAGTTTTGCTTAAGAATAATCAGGTTCTTCCCTATAAAAAGGATACAGTTGTTTCTGTTTTCGGCAGAGGTCAATATGAGTGGTTCTACACGGGATATGGCTCGGGCGGTGATGTTAAAAAGCCCTATGGTGTAAATCTTATTGACGGCATCAAAAACTGTGAGGATTTGGTGCTCAATACCGAGCTTGCAGACATCTATGCAAAATGGAACAAGGAAAATCCCATTGACCACGGCTTCTGGGGTCATTGGCCACGTTATTATCCTGATATGGATTTAACAGAAGAAATCGTAAAAAATGCGGCTAAAAAGAGTGACAGCGCAGTTTACATAATCGGCCGTTCATCAGGCGAAGACCGTGAAAACGCACTCACAGCGGGTAGCTATTATCTCACAGATAACGAAAAGGCAAGCCTTGATTTAATTACAAAATATTTTGACAGCGTAACAGTTCTTCTCAATATCGGTAGTATTATCGATATGGAATGGGTAGAAAAATACGGTAGAAAAATTGGCGCAATTATGCTTGTGTGGCAGGGCGGTATGGAAAGCGGAAACGCAGTTGCAGATTTGCTTTGTGGTAAGGTAAGCCCCAGCGGTAAGCTTTCTGACACAATCGCAGAAGAATATGAAGACTACCCATCATCAAAGGATTTCGGCAGTATCGCGTTCAACAACTACAAAGAAGATATTTATGTTGGCTATCGTTATTTTGAAACCTTTGAAAAGGACGATGTGCTTTATCCATTCGGCTTTGGTTTGTCATACACCAATTTTGAGCTTAAAATGGGCAATGTTAAAAAGGGTAAGAACAGCGTAGCTGTTGAATGCACCGTTAAAAATGTGGGTGAATTCAGCGGTAAAGAGGTTGTTCAGGTTTATCTTAAAAAGCCTTGCGGAAAGCTTGGTAACCCCGCACGTGAATTGGTGGGCTTTGCAAAAACAAGTCTTTTAGCACCTAAAAAGAGCGAAAAGGTTAAAATCGAAATTCCTAATGAATATTTCTGTTCTTATGATGACAGTGGCAAGAGCGGATATGCCTATTCCTATGTAATGGAAGAGGGAGAATACAAGCTTTATGTGGGCACGGATGTGCGCTCAGCGGAAAAGGTGTGGAGCTATCATCAGGAAAACACCGTTCAGGTGCAGGAATTACAACAGACTGCCGCGCCCGAGGTTGCATTTGACAGAATGGTGAATGATGGCAAGCTGAAGTTTGAAAAAACTCCAACAAAGCAATATGATTTGCGTCATATTATAATTGAAAATATACCTCGTCCAATCCCAAGAACGGGCGACAAGGGTTATACACTTAAAGATGTTAAAGATGGTAAGGTTTCAATGGAAGATTTCGTTTCACAGCTTGACATTGACGAGCTGGAGGCAATCTCACGTGGTGATTACAGAATGGATTCTCCCCTTGGTGCAAAGGGTAACGCAGGCGCAATCGGTGGCGTGACCGAAAGCCTTCGCAAAAAGGGTGTTCCCGCAGTAATCACAACCGACGGACCTTCGGGAATTCGACTTCTCTCATATTGCTCGCTTATTCCAATCGGCACAGCCTTTGCTTGCTCATTCGACACAGACCTTGTTCGTGAGGTTTACACACTTTTGAGCAAAGAAATGAAAGAAAAGGGTAGTGACATTCTTCTTGCCCCCGGTATGAATATTCACCGCAGTCCTCTTTGCGGAAGAAACTTTGAATATTTCTCTGAAGACCCCGTGCTTTCAGGTCTTATGGCTGCGGCATCTGTTGAGGGAATTCAGGCGAGTGGTGGCTCGGCTTGTCCCAAGCATTATGCTTGTAATAATCAAGAAACTAACAGAACTCACAACGATTCAAGAGTTTCCGAGCGTGCACTCCGCGAAATCTATCTCAAGGGATTTGAGATTTGTATTAAAAAGGCAAATCCCAAGTGCCTTATGACCTCATACAACAAGATTAACGGTGTTTGGGGACATTACCATTACGAGCTTTGCGAGAGAATTCTTCGCCGCGAGTGGAATTATGAGGGTATGGTTATGACTGACTGGTGGATGCGCTCATCAAAGAGCCCCGAATTCCCCGAAATGTGCGACCAGGCATACCGTGTGCGTTCAGGTGTAAATGTGCTTATGCCCGGCGGTAAGCGTACAGGCAAGCACAAGCCCGACGGCACATTGCTTAAAACATTCGGCAAAATCGACGGTATCACCACGGGCGAAATGCAGAGAACTGCAATGTTCGTGCTTAATATGTGCTTGAATTATATTGATTAAATGCATATAAAAAACGGAGTCGCTTGTGTGTGACTCCGTTTTTCGTTTATATAAGAGTAATTATCCATTTTCCTAACACATAAACTGCGGGGACTAAAAGTGCGGGCAGTAAATTGCCAACTCGTATTTTCTTGCCGAATGTAATATTTATACCCACGCAGAAAATAAGCGCCGAGCCGATATATGAAAGGTAATCCGTTAATTCTTCGCTTATAAAATTACCTGCAAAGTGAGAGATAAGAGTTATTGCACCCTGATAAACTAAAATTGCAATTGCCGAGCACATTGCACCTGCACCATAGGTTGACGCCATAATCACAACGATTACAAAGTCAAGAATTGCCTTGGCGGTGAGCATTGAACAGTCCCCTGTAAGTCCATCTTGAATTGAGCCCACAATTGCCATTGCGCCTACGCAGATAATAAGAGAGGTATTCACGAATCCGTCAACGAATCGATTGTCGTTTTCTGCTTTGAATAGTTTTTTAAGCTTTTCGCCGATACTATCCATTCTTTTTTCAATGTTTATAAATTCACCGAAAAGTCCGCCAAGCACAAGTGAAAAAATCAACAGCATTGTGCCCTGTGTTTCAATTTTGCCGTCATTTACGGTGAGCATGCCCTGAAGTGTACCCGTAACACCTATAAATATGGTTGAAACCCCGCAAGCCACCATAAGAGTTTTCTGAAATCTTTCAGAAATACCTTTGTTAAGAAGCATTCCTATTGCACCGCCCAAAAGAACCGCGACGGTGTTTATTATTGTTCCAAGACCGAACATTAAAGTCACTCCAAATCAAGAATGAAAGAATTATAACACTCTGTTTGTCGTATTTCAATCTATTTTGTTGAATAAAACTATTGAAATTTTTTTTGTTTATGTTACAATACATATTATAATGGAGCAGATTTGGGAGTTTTAATTCCAACTGCTTCTGAAAGTGAATTTTAAGGAGAAATGAAAATGGAATTTCTTAAAGAATTTGAAATCCTTTATGAGAATTTCGCTTATTTTGATTGGCGAATGATTGTAATGTGGATTATTGGCGGATTGCTTATTTATCTTGCAATCAAAAAAGAAATGGAACCCACACTTTTATTACCTATGGGCTTTGGTGCTATCCTTGTAAACTTGCCCATTTCAGGAGCAATTACACAGTATTTTCAGACCATTGACGGTGTAAAGACATCTCTTTCACTCAGCCAGTACAATGAGCTTTTATCTCAGGGTGCACAGGGGCTTTCAATGGAAGAGGGCGCTTTGGACGTGCTTTTTAATGCGGGTATTGCGAATGAATTGTTCCCCCTCATTCTTTTCATCGGTATCGGTGCAATGATTGACTTTGGTCCTCTTCTTTCAAACCCCAAGCTTATGATTTTCGGTGCAGCGGCACAGTTTGGTATTTTCTTCACACTTTGCCTTGCATCAATCTTCTTCCCACTCAACGACGCAGCTTCAATCGCTATTATCGGTGCAGCTGACGGTCCCACATCAATCGTTGTTGCTAATAAGCTTAATTCTCAGTACCTCGGTGCTATTATGGTTGCGGCTTATTCTTATATGGCTCTCGTTCCCATTATTCAGCCCCCCGTTATCAAGCTCCTCACAACAAAGAAAGAGCGTATGATTCGTATGCCCTATTCACAGACAGAGGTTAAGAAGCTTACAAGAATTCTCTTCCCCATCATAATCACAGTTATTGCAGGTCTTGTAGCTCCCGCATCAGTATCTCTCGTTGGTTTCTTGATGTTCGGTAACCTTATCCGTGAGTGCGGAGTGCTCAATTCTCTTTCGGAAACTGCACAGAAGGTTCTCGCAAACCTTATCACAATCTTCCTCGGTATCACAATTGCTACAAAGATGCACTATGCATCATTCCTTGATAAAGACACAGTTCTTATTCTTGGTCTTGGTCTTTTCGCATTCATATTTGACACTGCAGGCGGTGTTATGTTTGCAAAGATTCTCAACATTTTCTTACCAAAGGGTAAGAAGATTAACCCAATGATTGGTGCTGCAGGTATTTCTGCTTTCCCAATGTCAGGCCGTATAGTTCACAAGATGGGACTCCAAGAAGACCCGCAGAACTTCCTTCTTATGCATTCAATCGGCGTAAACGTTTCAGGTCAGATTGCTTCAGTTATCGCGGGCGGTCTTATCCTCAGTTTCTTTATGTAAGGAGTGGCTAAGATGTTAGAAAATATATTTGTTACATTAATGGCTTTTATGTTTGAGCCAATGAACTTTATTTATAACCTTAAATATATGGTTATCGGTATGATTTGCATTATCATTGTTATGGGCGTGCTTATTCTCATCACAACCGCCCTCAACAAGCTTGTGCCGAAGTTTACAAAAAAAGATAAAGATAAATAAAAAAGAATGACCGTCGGTTTCGGCGGTCATTTTTTGTAGGGGCGATTCACAAATCGCCCGTTTTGGGATTTATTGACAATTAAAGTTTAAAATGATATATTTAATTTAAGGTCAGAATTTTTTAGGGGATGAAAGGCTCAATCAGAGAACCGTCCCCTGATTATACTTTTGCATAAATATGAGGTATAATTTATGAGGCTTGTTTCCAATCAAAGTTTATCTCAAATAAAAGAAGCAACAAAAAAAGAAACTATTCAAAAGCTTCAAAACCTTATTGATAAATTTAATCAGATGGACTGCAAACTGAATTTAGAATTCAACAAACAAATATGTAATTCTTCAAAAATTTACATATATAAAGTAACGGCTTTTATATTGCCGTCTAACATTTCTAAAAATGAAGCTTTTAAGAATCATAATATCAAATGTTTTACGGGTAAAATCCTTAAAATACAGAAAATAGAAGATGGACTTTGTATTAAAAAGTACAAAGATGTGTTTTTTTCATTGTATTTAAAAATAATGCTCGTTAAACTTAATTTGTTTGGGAAAGAGAAATTCTTTAAAGAAGGTCTTTTAGATTTATTTATCAAAGTTTTTTTTCAAAATAGAGCCGATAAATTATCCAATAGTTTTAGAGGACATGATATTAGTTTTATTCCCATAGTTCTATTTGTAATTTTCATGCTAATTGCAGCTTTAATTAGTGCCTATTTTGATATTAAAATATCAAGAAATTTAGGCTGGTGGTAAGATTGCGAGTGAACACAAGGGGAACATAGTGCACAGGGGACGGTTAGCGTGAAAGTCCACCATATATAGAAAACGCATTTCAAAAAACACAATATATTGATAGCTTGACTTTCATCCGTTGTGTGTGATTTTTGGAATCATGCGGTGTTCTTATGTGTTTCGCCGACCCTTATTTTCGGGCAATTCGTGAATTTCCCCTACAACACCTCATCAGTCACTTCGTGACAGCTTCTCCTCAAGGAGAAGCCTTTTTTATTTTCCGCAACCAATATTTTCTTCGCTTGCAACTCAAAGTGTATAGAAATATTAAAAGTTTTCATATAAATTTGTATTTTGTAGATTTGTCAATGATGTGAGACTGAAAAAATAAAAATAAAAGAGAACCCAT